>DATDHI010000266.1:0-28374 GCA_036521655.1 Pseudonocardiaceae bacterium
TTCCGGATCCTCAATGAGCCAGCAAGGAGGGGACATCCAATTAAGAGGCTTATAAGAGCCGCCATCTGAATGGACAAGAACAGAGCCATCCGCTTTCACCATCAGCACCCGATTCGCCATCGGCAAATGCGCGGTGAGCCGGCCGACATAGTCCACCTGGCAGCGAGCGACGACGAGCCTCACTGGGCACACCCCCTCGCGAGCGAGCGTCCCGTGAGCCCTCGGAGGGCACCACGCGCCCACCTGACGCGAGCGATCACGAGGCGCACGGTGGGTCAGCGTAGGGCGCCACGCCGGAGCCGGGCAGGATCGGGGTGTGCAAACCCTTGGCAGCCGTCAGGTGTACGCGAACCGCTGGATATCGGTCCGGGAGGACGATGTCCGTTGGCCCGACGGCTCGTCGGGCATCTACAGCGTGGTCGACAGGCCAGACTTCGCCTTGATTATCCCGCTGGACGGTGACCGGGTGCACCTGGTCGAGCAGTATCGCTACCCGGTGGCGGCACGACGCTGGGAATTTCCGCAGGGCAGCGCGCCGGACCGGGCGGACGCCGAACCCACTGCGCTGGCCGCCCGGGAGTTGCGCGAGGAAACCGGGCTCGTCGCGGGCCGGCTACAGCCACTCGGGATGCCGGACGTGGCGCCGGGGATGTCCTCCCAGCGCGGCTGGGTCTTCTTGGCCACTGATCTCGTCGCCGGGCAACCCGATCGCGAGCACAGCGAGCAGGACATGCGCTCCGCCTGGTTCAGCCGCACGGACCTCCACGGGATGCTGCGTAGCGGCGAGCTGTGCGACGCCCAATCTGTGGCCGCCTACGCCCTACTCCTGCTGCACGAGCGCACCAGCTGACCCGATCCGCCGGATGCCCTGACTCGCCAGCGCCCAGCAGGTGGCTATAATTCTGCACATGAAGACGTTGTCCCTGGCCGAGGCCCGGCAGCACTTCTCCGAGGTCGTCAACGACGTCGGCACACATCACGATCACGTGATGGTCACCAAGAACGGCAAGCCCGCCGCCATGATCGTGTCGGTCTACGAGTGGGAGCAGATGGAGGACACGATCTTCTGGCTCTCCCAGCCCGGCATCCACGAGGACCTCGCCGAAGCAGACGCCGCGATCGCCCGCGGCGACACCGTTCCCGCAGAGGTAGTCTTAGCAGAAGCGCGCAGGCGGGTCGCCGAGGAGGAAGCTGCCAAGCGTGAGCGCAAGGCCGGGTGACCTACCGCGTAGTTGTCACAGACCCTGCGGAACGTGGCTTGAACCGCCTGCCCGCCAAGATCCATTTGGCGATCGCCGAGTTCATCAACGGTCCGCTAGCGGAGAATCCGCACCGCGTCGGCAAGATGCTCCGTGACGATCCGGCCAAGCGGTACACAGCTCGGGTCGGCGTGTACCGGATCATCTACAAGATCGATGATGCGATGGTGGTGATCAGCGTGGTACGGATCGGGCACCGGGCGGACGTCTATCGACCCTGAATTTCGCCGCGGGGGCGGATCAGGTCGACGATCTGGTCCATGATCTCGGTGAGTTCGAAGTCTTTCGGCGTGAATACCTTGGCCACCCCGTCAGCGAGCAGTGCCTTGGCGTCCTCGGGCGGGATGATCCCGCCGACCACCACCGGCACGTCCCCAGCACCCGCCGCGCGCAGCCCGTCGACCACCGCGGGCACCACCTCGAGGTGCGAGCCGGACAGCACTGAGAGACCTACCACGTGCACGTCCTCCTGCACCGCGGCCGCCACGATCTGCGCCGGGGTGAGCCGGATGCCCTGGTAGATCACCTCGAAGCCGACGTCACGAGCCCGGACCGCCACCTGCTCCGCGCCGTTGGAGTGCCCGTCCAGGCCCGGCTTGCCGACCAGCATCCGCAGCCGCTCGCCCAGCTCGTCGCTCACCGAGCGCACCCGGTCCCGAACCCGGGCGATCGCCGAGCCCGCCTCGACGGCCGCCGAGGCTGCGGATACCCCGGTCGGCGCCCGGTATTCACCGAACACCGCCCGCAGCGCGCCGGCCCACTCCCCCGTCGTGACGCCCGCGCGCGCGCAGGCCATCGATGCCTCGACCAGGTTGACGCCGGTCTTGGCGGCCTCGACCAGCCCCCGCAACGCCGCCTCCACCGCTGCGGCGTCCCGGCCGGCCCGCCAGGCCCGGACGGCCGACACGGCGGCGCCCTCGACACCCACGTCCACCGACTCGATGGCCCCGGCACCGTCGGCCTGCAGCGGGCTGGGGTCGGTCTCGAGGAACCAGTTGACCCCAACGACGACGTCCGCGCCCTCCTCGATCCGCCGGCGGCGCGCGGCCAGCGACCCCACGAGTTGCGACTTCATGTATCCGGACTCGACGGCGGCGATGGCCCCGCCCATGCTCTGAACCCGGTCGATCTCCGCCCGGGCGCCCGCGGTGATCTCGGAAACCCGAGCCTCGACCACACGGGAGCCCTCGAAGAGGTCCTCGTAGTCCAGCAGGTCGGTCTCATACGCCAGTACCTGCTGCATCCGCAGTGCCCACTGCTGGTCCCAGGGCCGGGGCAGGCCCAATGCCTCGTTCCACGCTGGCAGCTGCACCGCGCGGGCCCGGGCGTCCCGGGACAGCGTTACCGCGAGCATCTCCAGCACGATGCGCTGCACGTTGTTCTCGGGCTGCGACTCGGTGAGTCCCAGCGAGTTGACCTGAACTCCATACCGGAACCGTCGCAGCTTGGGATCGTCGACGCCGTAGCGGTCCCGGCAGATCTCGTCCCACAACCGCCCGAATGCACGCAGCTTGCACATCTCCTCGACGAAACGCACCCCGGCGTTGACGAAGAAGGACATCCTCCCGACGACGGTGGCGAAGTCCTCCGGCGCGACCTGCCCGCAGTCGCGCACCGAGTCGAGGACGGCGATCGCCGTGCACATGGCGTAAGCGACCTCCTGCACGGGGGTCGCACCGGCCTCCTGCAGGTGGTAACTGCAAATGTTGATCGGATTCCATTTCGGCATGTGGTTGACCGTGTAGACCACCATGTCGGTGATCAACCGCAGGCTGGGCAGCGGCGGGAAAACGTAGGTCCCGCGGGAGAGGTACTCCTTGATGATGTCGTTCTGCGTCGTACCGGACAGTTGAGCTAGATCCGCCCCGTGCTCCTGCGCGACCGACGCATAGAGCGCCAGCAGCCACATGGCGGTGGCGTTGATCGTCATCGAGGTATTGGCCTGCGCCATCGGGATGCCGTCGAACAGGGTGCGCATGTCGCCGATGTGGCTGACCGGCACCCCGACCTTGCCGACCTCGCCGCGGGCCAGCTCATAGTCGGGGTCGTAGCCGGTCTGGGTGGGCAGGTCGAAGGCCACCGACAGCCCCGTCTGGCCCTTGGCAAGGTTGCGCCGGTACAGGGCATTCGACGTGGCCGCCGACGAGTGCCCGGCGTAGGTGCGCATCACCCACGGCCGGTCCCGCTCGCGATCGCTGGGGTAGGGCATCGAGGCACCTCCTGGCCGCTCCAGACTACTGGTCGGTAACGGATGGAGCTGGGATGCTCTTGCTCACAAGCACCACGAGACAAGGGGCACCCCGGTGGACAGCACGATGATGGACGTCCCGCTCACTGTCGGCATGATCATGCGCCACGGCACCACCGTGCACTCCGACGGCGACGTCGTCACCTGGACCGGCGACGGCGCGCGGCGCGCGAGCTACGCCGAGGTGGGCCGGCGGGCGGCACAGCTGGCGGGGGCGCTGCGCGGGCTCGGCGTCACCGGCGACCAGCGGGTGGCCACCTTCCAGTGGAACAACCAGGAGCACCTGGAGGCCTACCTCGCCATCCCCTCGATGGGCGCGGTGGCGCACACGCTGAACCTGCGGCTGCCGCCGGATCAGGTGTCCTGGATCGCCAACCACGCTGGAGATGACGTGGTGATCGTGGACGGCTCGCTGGTACCGGTGCTGGCCCGGGCGCTGCCGGCGATGAAGACCGTGCGGCACGTCCTCATCGTCGGCGCAGCCGATATGTCCACACTGGATGGTGCCAGCCAGGAGCTGCACTCCTACCACGAGCTGCTGGCCGAGCAACCAGATGACTTCGACTGGCCGGAAGACATCGACGAGCGCTCCGCGGCCGCGATGTGCTACACCAGCGGCACCACGGGAAACCCCAAAGGGGTGGCCTACAGCCACCGCTCGGCCTACCTGCACTCGATGTGCATCTGCGCCGGGGAGGCGGCCGGGCTGACGCCCTCAGACCGGATCCTGCCGGTGGTGCCGATGTTTCACGCCAACGCCTGGGGGCTGCCCTACGCGGCGCTGATGGCCGGCGCCAGCTTGATCATGCCCGACCGCTTCCTGGCGCCCGAGCCCCTGGTCAGGCTGATCGAGGCGGAGCGCCCCACCATCTCGGGCGCGGTGCCGACGATCTGGGGCGGGGTGCTGCGCCACCTGCGCGAGCACGGGGGTGACGTGTCCTCGATCCGCCGGGTTCTCTGCGGCGGCTCCGCGGTACCGCTGGCGCTGATCAAGGCATTCTCCGAGGAGCTCGGCATCGAGATCAAGCAGGCCTGGGGGATGACCGAGACGTCCCCCGTCGCCTCGGTGGCCACCCCGCCGCCCGGCGCGCAGGGCGAGGAGTCCTGGCGCTACCGGGCCAGCGCGGGGCGGCTCGTCGCCGGCGTCGAGGGTCGCATCGTCGGCGACGGCGATGTCCTGCTGCCCGGTGACGGTGAGTCGGTCGGCGAGATCGAGGTCCGTGGACCCTGGGTCACCGCGCAATACTACGGCGACACCGACCGCGCCAGGTTCCACGACGGCTGGCTGCGGACCGGCGACGTGGGCACCATCGACGAGCTGGGCTTCATCACCATCAGCGACCGGTCCAAGGATGTGATCAAGTCCGGCGGCGAGTGGATCTCCTCGGTGGCGCTGGAGAACGCCCTGATGGGCCACCCGAAGGTGGTGGAGGCCGCGGTGGTCGCCATCCCGGACGAGAAGTGGGTAGAGCGCCCTCTGGCCACCGTGGTGATCGCCGAAGGCGAGCACGTCAGCTCAGCCGAGCTACGCGATCACCTCAGTAACTCGGTACCAGCCTGGCAGCTACCCGACCACTGGTCGTTCGTCAACGAGATTCCCAAGACCTCAGTAGGAAAATTCGACAAAAAACTAATCCGCCACCACTACGCCAGGAGCCCAAGACCGCCATTCGGCTCCGAATAGCGGTCTCGCGCCGGGGCTAGCGTTCGGGGGGAGCGGTGACGCGGCGGACGTCGGCGCCCAGCGCCGCTAGGTTTTCTAGGAAGCGGGGGTAGCCGCGGTCGATGTGGAAGACATCCCACACGTCGGTGATTCCGTCCGCGCACAGCCCGGCTAACACCAAACCGGCGCCGGCCCGGATGTCGGAGGCCCAGACCGGGGCACTGGACAGTCGCTCGATACCCCGGACGACCGCATGGTGCCCGTCGGTGCGGGCGTCGGCACCCAGCCGGATCATCTCCTCGACGAACCTGAACCGGGCCTCGAACACGTTCTCGGTGATCATCGAGGTGCCCTCGGAGATGGCCGATAGCGCGATCGCCATCGGCTGCAGGTCGGTGGCGAAGCCCGGATAGGGCAGCGTGACGAAGTCCACCGAGGTGGGCCTGCCGGGCATCACCACCCGGAAGCCGTCGAGCCCCGCTGGATCAACCTGGGCGCCCGCCAGCCGCAGCTTCTCCAGCACCAGGTCCAGGTGGTGCGGGTTGACCCCGCGCACCGTGATGTCACCACGAGTCATCGCCGCGGCGAAGGCCCAGGTGGCGCCGACGATGCGGTCCCCGATCACCCGGTGTTCGGCGGGCCAGAGCACCTTCACCCCCTCGACGGTGAGGGTGGAGGTGCCCGCCCCCGAGAGCCGGGCGCCCATCTGCTGCAGCATCACGCACAGGTCGACGATCTCCGGTTCGCGTGCCGCGTTGTCGATGACGGTGGTTCCCTCCGCGAGCACCGCGGCCATCAGGATGTTCTCGGTGGCTCCCACGCTCGGGAAGTCCAGCCAGATCTGCGCGCCGTGCAGGCCCTCAGCCTCGGCCACCACGCAGCCGTGCTCGATCTCGCTGCGCGCGCCCAGCTTGCGCAGCCCGTTCTGGTGCATGTCCAGGGGCCGGGAGCCGATGGCGTCGCCGCCGGGCAGCGCGACCCTGGCCCGCCGGCAGCGGCCCACCAGCGGCCCGAGTACGCAGACCGAGGCGCGCAGCTTGCTGACCGACCCGTAGTCGGCCTCGTGCTTGGGCTCGGGCGGTGTGGTGATCCGGACTTCTGAACCGGCGACATCCACCTCGCAGCCCAGCCCGCGCAGCACGTCGGCCATCAGCGGGACGTCCAGGATCTCCGGGCAGTTCGTGAGTGTCGTGGTGCCCTCGGCCAGCAACGCCGCGGCCATCAGCTTCAGCACGCTGTTCTTCGCGCCGACGACCTGCACCTCGCCGGTCAACCGGGCACCGCCATCGATCCTGAAGTGCTCGCTCACGGGGGTGCACGCTAGCGGGTGTGCGCAGGCGTAGCGTGCGCCCCATGGCCGTGCACCTCACCAGGATCTACACTCGCACCGGCGACGACGGGACGAGTGGTTTGGGCGATTTCTCCCGGGTGGCCAAGACGGACCCGCGGCTGGTGGCCTACGCCGACGTGGACGAGGCCAACTGCGCGCTCGGCGTCGCGCTGGCGCTGGGGTCCTTGGAGCCACGCCTGGTCAGGGTGCTGCGGCAGGTACAGAACGACCTGTTCGACGTGGGCGCCGACCTTTGCACTCCGATCGTTGACAATCCGGAATACCCGCCGCTGCGGATCGAGGAGAGTTACGTCACACGGCTGGAGAGCTGGTGTGACGAATTCAACGCCCCATTGCCGAAGCTGGACTCGTTCATCCTGCCGGGCGGCACCGCTGGCGCGGCGTTGCTGCATACCGCCCGAGTGGTCACCCGGCGGGCTGAACGGAGCACCTGGGCGCTGCTGGCGGTCGACGCGGAACGCACCAACGCCCTGACCGCCCGCTACCTCAACCGGCTCTCTGACCTGCTGTTCATCCTGAGCCGGGTGGCCAACCCCGGCGGGGACGTGCTGTGGAAGCCGGGCGGCTGAACGGTCAGGACGCCCAGGGGTTGGTGCTGGGTGGGGCGGACTCCAACCAGGACAGGAAGCCCGTCAAGGTGTCTTGTCGCATGGCGAGTTCCAGCTCGCCTACGCCGGTGCGGCACCGCAGGACGATCGACCCGCTGGGCATCGCATAGCTCTCCGGGACCGTCGGACCGCGGCGCTCCACGATCTCCAGCCGCTCCCGGTCAAGCACCCGGTCGGGGCCCGATCGCAGGCTGGAGGCCCGGAACCAGGCGAAGTCGTCACCCTGGTAACGCCCGACTCCCTGGTGCCAGCCGCCGCCGCTGTCATTGGGGCGCGACCGCATCGCGACATCGATCCCGCCCTGGCGGACCAGCCGGAGGCGTCGCCAAGCCAGCACAGAGATAAGCAGCGCGCCGAACAGCAGAACCCACCCGACGATCTCCCCAAACCCCATGGTGGGTCTACTCCGTGCCCGGCAAATCTCAGCCAGTCTGGCCGACGGCTTTGAGCCGACCGGTGGCCCTGGCCCGTATCGAGTCGGCCCGATCCGGGTCCTGCTCGGCGTCGGCCTGCGCCAAGTCGGCCCGGGCGGCCTCTGGGTCGATCTCCTCGGAGAGCTCGGCGGCCTCGGCCAGGACGCTGACCTTCTCACCGGTGACCGACAGGAAGCCGCCGAACACGGCCGCGGTCACCGTTTCGCCATCGGTGGTGGTGACCTTGACGATGCCACCCTCAACAAGCTCCCCGAGCAGTGGCGTGTGCCCGGGCAAGACGCCCAGCTCACCCTCGGTGGTCTCGGCGAAAAGCGAGGTCGCGTTACCGGACCACACCGGGCGCTCGACCGCAACCAGCTCGACGGACATCTCAGCCACGCAGGTTCCTGCCCTCCTGTTGCCCGGTGAACGCGAGTCTAACTGTCAGTCCTTGGACAGCTGCTGGTACTTCGCCTCCAGGTCCTCCAGACCTCCGCACAGGTAGAAGGCCTGCTCGGGCATGTGGTCGAAGTCCCCCTTGCAGAGCTTGTCGAAAACCTCGATGGTCTCCTTCAACGGCACCGTCGAGCCCTCCTGGCCGGTGAACTGCTCGGCGGAGTACATGTTCTGGCTCAGGAAGCGCTCGATCCGCCGGGCCCTCTTGACCACGATCTTGTCTTCTTCGGTCAGCTCGTCCATGCCGAGGATCGCGATGATCTCCTGCAGCTCGTTGTACTTCTGCAGGATCCGCTTGACCTCCTGGGCCACCCGGTAGTGCTCCTCGCCGACGTACTGCGGGTCGAGGATGGTGGACGAGGAGGTCAGCGGGTCCACCGCGGGGAAGATTCCCTTGGCGAACACACCCCGGGAGAGCTCGGTGGTGGCGTCCAGATGGGCGAAGGTGGTCGCCGGCGCCGGGTCGGTGTAGTCGTCGGCGGGCACGTAGATCGCCTGCATCGAGGTGATCGAGCGCCCACGGGTCGAGGTGATGCGCTCCTGCAGCTCACCCATCTCGTCGGCCAGGGTCGGCTGGTAGCCCACCGCGGAGGGCAGCCGGCCCAGCAGGGTGGAGACCTCGGAGCCGGCCTGGGTGAACCGGAAGATGTTGTCGATGAACAGCAGCACGTCGGTGTTCATCTCGTCGCGGAAGTACTCCGCCATGGTCAGCGCGGACAGCGCGACCCGCATCCTGGTGCCAGGCGGCTCATCCATCTGGCCGAAGACCAGCGCGGTGTCCTTGAGGACGCCTGCCTCCTGCATCTCCAGGAAGAGGTCGTTGCCCTCCCGGGTGCGCTCACCTACCCCGGCGAACACCGAGGTGCCGCCGAAGTTCCGGGCCACCCGGATGATCATCTCCTGGATCAGCACCGTCTTGCCCACCCCGGCGCCGCCGAACAGGCCGATCTTGCCACCCTGCACATAGGGGGTGAGCAGGTCGATGACCTTCAAGCCGGTTTCCAGCATCTCGGTCTTGCCCTCAAGCTGGTCGAACGGCGGCGGCTTGCGGTGGATACCCCACCGATCCCCGGTGAACGTCGTCCCCGGGGCGTCCAGGCACTGGCCGAGCATGTTGAACACATGGCCCTTGACCTGCTCGCCCACCGGTACCGAGATCGAAGACCCGGTGTCGGTCACAGGTGCACCCCGGACCAGCCCGTCCGCCGGCTGCATGGCGATCGCGCGAACGGTGTTGTCACCGAGGTGCTGCGCGATCTCCAACGTCATCGTCTTGCGCAGCGCTTCGAGCTCGACTTCCACGGTGAGCGCATTGAACAACGGCGGCACCTTGTCCCGCGGGAACTCCACGTCCACCACGGGACCGGTCACCCGCACCACGCGGCCGACCGCGGCCTCGGGGGCGGTCGATTTGCTGGCTGTGGTCATCTCACTCATCACTCCCCGCTGCGGCCAACGCTTCCGCGCCGCCGACGATCTCGCTGATCTCCTGGGTGATCTGGCCCTGGCGAGCCTGGTTGGCCTCACGGGTGAGGTCCTGGATCAGCTCGGTGGCGTTGTCGGTGGCCGCCTTCATCGCCTGGCGGCGAGCGGCCTGCTCCGATGCCGCGGCCTCGAGCAACGCCGCGTAGATCCTCGTGTTGACGTATTTCGGCAGCAGGTGGCCGAGGAGCTCATCTGCGTCCGGCTCGAACTCATACAGCGGGGGCGGCGCGTCCGAGCGCGGCCGTTGATCTCCCGTATCGTCGGAGCCCTCGTCGTCGACGTACTCGACCTCCAGCGGCGCGATCCGGCGTGCCCGCGGCGTCTGGGTGACCATCGATCGGAACTCCGTGTAGACGATGTGCAGTTCATCCACTCCCGGCACGTTGTCCGGTCCGGGACCGCCCCCGCTCTCATCGTCGGCACCGGCCAGGAAACCGCGCACCAGCACGTTGCCGGCCCTGGCGGCATCCGCATAGGCGGGTTGCTCGGAGAAACCGCTCCAGGACTGCTCGATCGGTCGCTGGCGGAACGTGTAGTAGCTCACCGCCTTGCGGCCGATCAGGTACAGCTTCACGGACTTGCCCTGCTCACCCAGCAACGCCTGCAGCTCCTCCGCGGCCCGCAGCAGGTTGGCGTTGTAACCGCCGCACAGACCCCGGTCGCTGGTCACCACCAGCATCGCCGCCCGGGTCGGGTCGGGCCGCTCCACCAGCAGGGGGTGGTCCAGGGTGCCGGCGGCGCTGGCCAGTGCGGAGAGCACCTTGGTGATCTCCTGGGCGTAGGGCCGGGATGCCTCGACCCGGGCCTGGGCTCGAGCGATCCGCGAGGTGGCGATGAGCTCGCTCGCCTTGGTGATCTTCTTCGTCGACTGGACGGAGCGGATCCGGCGACGGAGGACTCTCAGCTGCGCTGGCATCGTCGTGTCACTTCTTCGGAGCGGGCTTGTTGACCTTGACCGACTCGCGGGCGACCTCGTCATCGGCCATCGCGTCGGCGTCAGCCTCGTCACCCAGTGCGGAGCCCTCCGATGTGGTGAACTGTTTCTTGAAGGACTTCACCGCGTCCACGAGCTGCTGCTCGGTGTCGGCGCTGAACTGCTTGGACTCCCGGATCGCGTCAAGGATGCCCGGGTGGTGCCTGCGGATGTCGTCGAGGAACTCCGATTCGAAGCGCCGGACGTCGACCACCGCCACATCGTCCAGGTGACCACGAGTCCCGAGGAAGATGGACACCACCTGCTCCTCGACGGGCATCGGCGCGTACTGCCCCTGCTTGAGCAGCTCGGTCAGCCGGGCACCCCGCTCCAGCTGGCGCCGCGACGTCGCATCCAGGTTCTCCGCGCCGAACGCGGCGAACGCCTCCAGCTCACGGTACTGCGAAAGCTCCAGCCGCAACGTGCCGCCGACCGCCCTGATCGCCTTGATCTGCGCGGAACCGCCGACCCGGGAGACCGACACGCCGACGTTGATCGCCGGCCGGACACCCTGGTTGAACAGGTCGGACTCGAAGAAGCACTGACCGTCGGTGATCGAGATGACATTGGTGGGGATGTAGGCCGAGATGTCATTGGCCTTGGTCTCGATGATCGGCAGCCCTGTCAGCGAACCCGCGCCCAGCTCGTTGGACAGCTTCGCGCAGCGCTCCAGCAACCGTGAGTGCAGGTAGAACACATCGCCCGGATACGCCTCGCGACCCGGGGGCCGGCGCAGCAGCAGCGACACGGCGCGGTAGGCCTCGGCCTGCTTGGACAGGTCGTCGAACACGATCAACACGTGCTTGCCCTGGTACATCCAGTGCTGGCCGATCGCGGAACCGGTGTAGGGCGCGATGTACTTGTAGCCCGCCGAATCCGACGCCGGGGCTGCCACGATAGTGGTGTATTCCAGAGCCCCGGCATCCTCCAGCGTCTGGCGGACCGCCGCGATTGTGGTGCCCTTCTGGCCGACCGCCACATAGATGCAGCGCACCTGCCTGGTCGGGTCACCGGTCGCCCAGTTCGCCTTCTGGTTGATGATGGTGTCGATGCACACCGCGGTCTTGCCGGTCTTGCGGTCCCCGATGATCAGCTGGCGCTGGCCGCGACCGATCGGGGTCTGCGAGTCGATCGCCTTGATGCCGGTCTGCAGCGGCTCCTTCACGGGCTGCCGGTCGATCACCGAGGGCGCCTGCAGCTCCAGCACGCGCTGCGCGTCTGCAACGATTTCGCCCAGGCCGTCGAGCGGGAGACCGAGCGGGTCCACCACCCGGCCGAGGAAGTTGTCGCCGACCGGTGCCGACAGCACTCGGCCGGTTCGCCTGACCTCTTGGCCCTCCTCGATGGAGGCGAAGTTGCCGAGGATGACCGCGCCGATCTCCCGAACCTCGAGGTTGAGCGCAACGCCCAGCACCCCACCCGGGAACTCCAGCAGCTCGTTGGTCATCGCCGAGGGCAGGCCCTCGACCCGCGCTATGCCGTCACCGGCATAGACGACGAGTCCCACCTCCTCGCGCGAGATCTCGGTCGAGAAGGAGGTGACGTAGTTCTCGATCGCTCGCCGGATCTCGTCCGAGGAGATCGTCAGCTCCGCCATGGCTATCGGTCCCTGCTCTCGTCGTCGCGATTGTTCATGGTTCGGGTGCTCACCGGGACATCCATTGGCGCGCGGCCTCCAGCCGTGCCGCCACACTGCCGTCGATCACCTCGTCGCCGACCCGGATCACCAGCCCGCCCAGCAGCTCAGGGTCGAGGTCTATCTTGAGCGAGATCGGCCGCCGGTAGATCCGGTTCAGCACGTCGAGTAACCGCTGCTCCTGCCGCTGCAACAGCGGGCCCGCCGCGGTGACGTGGGCAACCGAGCGTTCCCGCCGGGCCGCTGCCCGGTCCACCAAGCCCTCGACGATCTCATCGAGCTTGCGCCGGCGAGGCGCCCGGACCACCTGCTCCAGCAGGGCGCGGGTGACCGGACGGGTGCGATCAGCCAGCACTGCATCCAGCAGCTCCACCCTGCGCGCGGCCGGTGCGCTCTCATCCGCCAGCAGCGTCGCCAGGCGCGGTTGGGCAACCAGGATCCGGCCGAACCGGAACAGCTCGTCCTCGACCTCCTCCAGGCTCCCGTCCCGCTCAGCGACGGTGAGCAGCGCCTGCGTGGCGAGCTGCTCGATCCCCTCCACCATGTCCAGTGGCCGCGACCAGCGGGACGCGACCACGTCGCCCAGGGTCTGGACGGTGAGCGGGCTTATCTTGCCGCCGAACAATGTCTCGACCATGCCCTTGCGGACCTGCTCGGGCGCCGCGGAATCGGCGAGATCCCGCCTGATCACCGGCTCCTTGCCGAGCACCGCCGCAACACCGCCCAACTCCTCGCCCAGGCGGTTCAGCTCTGGGGCGCCGACATCAGCGATCCGGGTCTCCAGCCGCTCCCGGACCGTGGCCATCGCTGCCCTGCTGGCCGGCTGCATCAGCGTTTCCTGCGTGCACTGGGTACCCGTGCATTCCGTACCGCGGCGGGGGGTGCCGAGGCGGGCTCGCTCTCCGGAGCCGACATGCCCTGCAGCTCGTCGAGGAAACGGTTCACCGTGCCAGCCCGCCGGGCGTCGTTGGCCACCGACTCACCGACGATGCGGCCGGCCAATGTCACGGCCAGCTTGCCCAGCTCGGAACGTAGCTCGCGAACCACCTGCTCGCGCTGGGTGGCCAGCTGCTCTTCACCGCGCTGGCGGATCCGCGCCACCTCCTGCTCGGCCTGCTGGCGCATCTCGTCCTTGATCTCTTGCGCATCAGCCCGGGATGCCTCGCGGATCTTGGCCGCCTCGACCCGCGCTTCGGCAAGCGCGTCCGCGTAGCGGGCCTCGGCCTCCTTCAGCCGGATGCGAGCTTGCTGGCTCTCCTCGATCTGCTGGCGGACCATCTCCTGGCGCTCGGTCATCGCCTTCTTGACCGGCGGCACTACATAGCGCCAGATCACGGCGAACACCAGCAGGAAGATCGCTAGCTCGACGAAGAACGTCGCGTTGGGAATCAGGAAGTTGTTGCCACCGCCGCCTTCGGCGGCCAGGTTGTGCGGTCCCATGACTACCATCCCAGCCAGATCACGTGGCTCACTTGGCGAGCGCGAAGACGAACACAGCCATGAAGGCGAGGTTGATGAAGTACATCGCCTCGACCAGGCCGACCGTCAGGAAGAAGATGGTGAACAGCCGGCTCTGCGCTTCGGGCTGGCGGGCGACGCCGCTGATGGTGGCACCGCCGGCGAGGCCGTCACCCACTGCTGCACCGATCGCACCGCCGGCCAACGCCAGCCCGCCACCGATGAACGCGCCGGCCATCTCGATCGAGCCGGTGGGGCCCCCCTGCTGGGCAAGGAGTAGTTCAGAGAAACTCATGTCTTTCCCTCTTGTCCTGGAGCTAGCCGATTAAGGTTTGAGCTGACTGACATGGGTGAAAGGGCGATGGGACAACCTATTAGTGTGCCTCCTCCTCGCCGTCGCCGCCCGCGGCCATGCCGAAGTAGATGATCGTCAGCAGCGCGAAGATCAGCGCCTGGAGAACGCCAATGAACAGGTCGAAGAGCTTCCAGGCCGTTGTCGGCAGCCAGAACACGGCCGCCGGCAGCAGCGCGATGACGCTGACCATGACGGTGCCCGCGAGAATGTTGCCGAACAGTCGCAGCGAGAGGGTGACCGGCTTGACGAGCTCCTCGATGAGGTTCAGCGGGAGCAGGACCGGGTAAGGCTCGACGAAGTGCTTGAAGTAGTGCTTGCCTTTGGTCCGGATTCCGGTCGCCCAGACCAGAATCATCACGAAGAGGGCCAGTGCGAAGGTGAGGTTCACGTCCGACGTCGGTGGTCGGATGTAGTTCTCCCAGGCGTGCGGCAGGATCGAGATCCAGTTCGAGATCAGGATGAAGAAGAACAGCGCCAGCGCCAGCGGCACGACAAAGGGCGCGGTGCGGATGCCGACGTTGCTCTCGACTTGATGCTCGACCTGCTCGGTCACCGTCTCGAAGGTCAGCTGCAAGCCGCTGGGCACCTTCGACGTCGCCTTGGCGGCAAGGTAGAGACCGAACCCGAGGATGATCGCCGCGGCGATCAGCGTGGAGATCACGGTGTCGGCGTTGATGGTCAGGCCCCAGATGTGCCACTGGATGTGCTCGCCGACATGGACGTCGCTACCCGCTGCCAACACGTGCTCGCTCATACCGGAGCTCCTGACTTGCCCTCGACTCCTGGCTCACCCTCGATGGGGGGCTGACCTCCGGCTCCGGCACGGCGCAGCTCTTTGAGCAGCGGGATCGACGCCAGGAAGATCATCAATAGCTGGAACGCCGCGAGCCCGGCGAAGACGCCGAGGCCCTCCGGCCGCAGCGCCAGGGCGAGACCCACCGCAAGTGCGGTGACCAGCGCAAGTCGCGCCAGGACGGCAACGGCGAACCGGCGCTTGCTCGGATCCCCGGCGGCTGCGAAACGCGCCGCGGAGCGCTGCACCAACGCGGTGTTGAACAGGCCCAGTCCGAGCCCGGCACAGAAGAATGCAGCAGCCAGCGGGTGGCCCATCGGTACCAGCACGATGAAGCTCACCCCACCGAGGCATGCCGCTATCGCCGTGGCCGGGCGTAGATTGACGGCTGGCGCGGCTGCCGTGGTCACCTGACCCTCCGGGGGGCTGATGCTGGTCGACATGGGTGTGGCGCTCACTCCTTCAGGAACTTCGAGAACTGGGTGTAGATATAGACTGCAGCACCGACGATGCCGAGCCCCAAGCCGACCAGAGTGAACGCCGGCACGGTGCCCACCACCACGTCGACTAACCATCCGATGCCTAGCCCGGCCATGAGGATCGCGGCGGTCGCAGCCCCAAGGCTGAGTAGTGTCCCTAGCTCCGGGCCGTTGCGTTGATCCACGACTACCTAACCTCAGCGGGCGCATGACGTCACCCGCTGCTATCGCTCAAAGGCGCTCCTCACAGTCCAGGGACAGCGCTCCCGAAGGAGCCCACAATCGTGCTCGCTGTCGATGGGCCGGCTGACCTCACATCCCCCTGTGGGCGGGATGAATCAGAAAGTAGCACACGGCTACGCGCCCATCCTGCTCGCCCCCAACGGCTCTAGCTGCGCTTCTACTCGTGTGACCGCGGTCTCAGAGATCAGCGCACCGGTAGCCGGGGCACCCTCGAACCGACCACGGCGATCAACAACCCGACGGCGATCGCCCACACCACCACGTAGGCATCGAACATGGTGAGCGCGACGGCGCCGAAAGCCAGCAGCGCCGCCCAGAGGTAAATCAGCAGCACCGCCCGGCGATGCGAGTGCCCGATCTCGAGCAGCCGGTGGTGCAGGTGCAGCTTGTCGGCGGCGAATGGGCTGCGGCCGGCGCGGGTCCGCCGCACCACCGCGAGCAGTAGATCCAGCAAGGGAACGAACAGCACCGCCGCCACTACCAGCAGCGGGGAGAACAACGCCAGCACGTCAGTAGCCCCGTAGCTATTGAGGTCGACGCGGCCAGATGCGCTGGTGGACGCTGCGGCCAGCATCAGGCCGATGAGCATCGCCCCTGAGTCGCCCATGAAGATCCGGGCCGGCTGGAAGTTGTGCGGCAGGAAGCCCAGGCACGCGCCGGCGACCAGCGCGGCGATCAGCGTCGGTGGGTACGCCGACACGCTGCCGCCAGATTTGTCGAGCAGCCGCAGGGCGAACGCCCCGATGGCCACCGCGGCGATGAGCCCGATTCCTGCGGCCAGCCCGTCCAGCCCGTCGATGAAGTTCATCGCGTTGACCAGCACCACTGCCAGCGCGACCGTGACCAGCACCGCCTGATCCTGCCCCAGGACGAGCACCGAGTGGGCCGAGCCAGGGAAGATGAACCATTGCACGCCGAAGAGCACCAGCACCCCGGCGCTGGTGACCTGCCCGGCGAACTTGGTGAGGGAGTTCAGCTCGAAACGGTCGTCCAGAGCGCCGATCAGCATGATGATGCCGCCCCCGACCAGCACCCCAACCACGTCCCCGGAGAACTCGAAGGAGCGGCGCAGCACTGGCAGCTGGTGAGCAAGCAGCACGCCGCCGAGGATTCCCGCATACATCGCCACCCCACCCAGCCGCGGGATCGGGGCGCGGTGCACGTCGCGCTCGCGCGGCATCGCCACGGCACCGGTGCGGACCGCCAGCATCCGGACCAGCCCGGTGAGCAGGAAGGTCACCACCGCGGTGGTGAGGCCGACCAGCAGGTACTCCCGAAGCGGCAGCCCGGCGGGAGTAGGGACAGGTCCCACGGGGGGCAGGCTAACCCGCCCGCAGTCATACCCCGCCAGGAGGCCCATTGATCGCTGTTTCGGAAGAATGAGCCGCGTTCAACACGGTCCGTTCTTCCCAACTGACGATCACGGGGTCTGGACGGCGCGGCCGAGTACGGCGGCGATCTCGGCTGCGGTCACCGCGCCCTCGCGGAGCACGACGGGATCCTCACCGGTGAGGTCGACGATGGTGGAGGCCAGCGGCTCGCCGGCGGTCCCGCCGTCGAGGTACACCGGTACCCGCTCGGCGAGCTGCTCGCGGGCCTGCTCGACGGTGGCGGCCGGCGGGTGGCCAGAACGGTTCGCGCTCGACACCGCCATCGGGCCCACGTCGCGGAGCAGCTCGAGGGCTACCGGGTGCAGCGGCATCCGCAGCACCACGGTGCCCCGAGTGTCACCCAGGTCCCAGGCCAGCGAGGGCGCATGCGGCAACACCAGCGAGAGCCCACCGGGCCAGAACGCCTCGATCAATGTGCGCGCTTGTGCCGGTAGGCCCAGCACCAGGCCGTCCACAGTGTCCCAGGAGCCCACCAGCACCGGGACCGGCATGTCCCGCCCGCGCCCCTTGGCCGCCAGCAGCCCCCGCACCGCCGCGGAGGAGAATGCGTCGCAACCCAGCCCGTAGACGGTGTCGGTGGGCAGCACCACGAGCTGGCCTGCCCGGACTGCGCCGGCCGCCGCGGCCAGTCCGGCGGCACGCCGGTCAGGCAAGGCGCAGTCGTACACGATGCTCACGGTTGCGCAGACTACGACGGCTCCCTTCCACCCGATCGGGTAGGCTCCCGGGGTCGTTGACAGCCCGTGATCGGCTCGGCACGATCCGCTACCGGGAAAAGATCTGCCCGGAGGCTCATTGTGCCCACGCATCGCCGTACTGCCGCCGCTGGAGCCGCCGTGCTCGCGCTGCTCGGGCTCGCCGCCATGGCAGCCCTCCAGCCGGCCGCAGCGGCCCAGACGCCCTCCGTGAAGCACTACGTCGCGCTCGGCGACTCCTACGCTGCGGGCCCGCTGATTCCCGTGCAGCGAACCGATCCGATCGGCTGCGAACGCTCCACCAACAACTACCCGGCGTTGGTCGCCGAGGGACTCGGCGTCGCCGACTACACCGATGTGAGCTGCAGCAGCGCGGTGACTGAGAACATGACCACCGCCCAGCAGGTGCCGCTGGGTACCAACCCGCCACAGTTCGACGCCCTGCGCAGCGACACCGACCTGGTCACCGTCACGATCAGCGGCAATGACGTCGGGTTCGCCGACATCGTCGTCACCTGTGCCCAGCTCAGCGTCACGGACCCACTGGGTGATCCGTGCCGGCGCCAGGCCACCGCCGGCGGCACCGACCGCTATGCGCAGCGGATCACTGCCGTCGCTCCCAAGGTCGCCGGGGTGCTGGAGGGTATCCACCAACGCTCGCCGCAGGCGAGGGTGCTGCTGGTGGGCTACCTGCGGATCCTGCCGCCCTCGCTCGGGTGCTATCCCATCGTCCCGATCTCCCGCGGTGACGTGCCCTACCTGGACGGTCTGGAGCAGCAGCTCACCGCCGTGCTCGCCGAGCAGGCCAGTACTCACGGCGCACAGTTCGTCGACGCCTACGCGCGCTCACTGGGCCATGACGTGTGCCAGCTCCCCGGGCAGAAGTGGGTGGAGGGGTTCGTTCCGACCAGCCCGGCCTACCTGGTGCACCCCAACGCTCAGGGCATGCGAGCTGTGGCCGACCTCACGCTAGGGAGGCTGACCGATCAGGCCCCTCCGGTGTAGGGCTGGACCCTCCTGGCGGTGGCGAAACGGGGCCTCCCAGCGAGGTCGAGGTGATCTGCCACGTCGGTGAGCACCCGGCGAGCGGCCAGCAGCGCGGGCACGGCCACGCTGTGCGAGTCGTCATGCTCGATCCCGATGCTCCCACCCTCACACAGCAACCGGGTGCCGGTGCGCACCACCTCGATGATCACCGCCAGACCATTCTGACCTGCGAAGACGGCCGTTCGAGGGTCGTGCAGGAAGACCTCGGGCGGGACCGTGGCACCCAGCGGAACATAGGGGGGGTTGCATAGCACCAGGTCGGCCATCCCATCCAGGGCACCGAGCAGCCCAGGCTCGGCGACGTCGCCGGCATGCAGCACCACCGGGGTGTCGCCCGCCGCGGCTCGGGCGTCGATGTTGTGCCGCGCCCAGCTCAGGGCTGCCGGCTGGAGCTCCACGGCGTGCACCTGCGCATCCGGCCTGGCGTGCGCCACGGCCAGCGCCAGGGCACCGGATCCCGTGCAGAGATCGACCACCAGCGGCCGCTGCACCCCGTTGAGCGCCCCCAGGCCCCAGGTCAGCAGCACTTCGGTCTCCGGGCGCGGGATGAACACGCCCGCTCCCACTGCAACGTCGATGGCACCCATGGCGGCGGTTCCCGTGAGGTGCTGCAGCGGCACCCGCGCAGCGCGCCGGGACACCAGCTTGCGTAGTTCCTCGATGACTGGCGGGTCGACCAGCGGGACCATCGGCAGGCGCCCCCGCCGCACCCCGAGCACGTGCGCTGCGAGGAGTTCGGCGTCCACCCGCGGGGAGGCCACGCCGGCATCGGTGAGGATCCGTTCCGCCTCGAGCACGGCAAGCCGTAGCGGTTGTCTACTCACGAGGGCCGCAGACCCCTGGTTACCGCGTCGAGCACTCCATCGAGGTCCCCGTCGAGGACGGCATCGAGGTTGTGGGCCTTGTAGTTGACCCGGTGGTCGGAGATCCGGTTCTCCGGGAAGTTGTAGGTTCGCACCCGCTCGGAACGGTCCACGGTGCGGACCTGCGAGCGGCGTTGCACGGACGCCTCCAGTTCCGCCTTCTCCTCGGCGAGCGCCTGCAGCCGGGCCCGCAGCACCGCCGTAGCCCGGATCCGGTTCTGGATCTGAGATTTCTCGTTCTGGCAGGACACCACGGTCCCGGTCGGCACGTGCGTAATGCGCACCGCGGAGTCTGTGGTGTTCACGCTCTGGCCGCCGGGGCCCGAGGAGCGGTACACGTCGATCCGCAGGTCTTTCTCGTCCAGGTCGATCTCGACCTCGTCAGGTTCGGGGTAGATCAGCACACCGGCCGCCGAGGTGTGGATCCGCCCGGACGACTCGGTGATCGGGACGCGCTGCACGCGATGAACCCCACCCTCGAACTTCAGGCGCTCCCAGACCCCGGACGCGTCCGGCGCGGTGCCCGGGGAGCTCTTGACGGCCACCATGACGTCCTTGTAGCCGCCCAGCTCAGCCTCCGTGGCGTGCAGCACCTCAGCACGCCAGCCGTGCCGCTCGGCGTAGCGCAGATACATCCGCAGCAGGTCACCGGCGAACAGCGCAGACTCCGCGCCGCCCTCCCCTGACTTGATCTCCATGACGACGTCGGAGCCGTCGTGCGGGTCGCGGGGGAACAACAGCTCGGCCAGCTCAGCCTCCAGCTGCGGGATCCGCTCCGCGAGGCTGTCAGCCTCGGTGGCAAAGGCGGCGTCCTCGGCGACGAGCTCACGGGCAGCCTCAAGGTCGCTGCGAGCCTGATCCAGGGCGCGAACGACCCGGACGACACGGGACAACTCCCCGTAACGCCGCCCGACCTTGCGCGCGGTGTCCTGGTCAGCGTGCAGCTCGGGGTCGGAGAGCCGACGCTCCAGCTCGGCGTGCTGGGTCAGCAGCGCCTGAACAGCCGTGGTGTCCACGGTGCTCCCCGATCCCTCCTGGCCCCGCTAGAGGTCTTATTTCTGCCGTTTGCCGTAGCGCTTCTCGAAGCGCGCCACCCGGCCACCAGCGTCCAGAATCTTCTGCTTACCGGTGTAGAAGGGGTGGCAGTTGGAGCAGACCTCGACGTGGATCTGACCCTGGCTCTTGGTACTGCGGGTAGTGAAGGAGTTGCCACAGCTGCAGGTGACCTGCGTCTGGACGTACTCCGGGTGGATGCCCTGTTTCATGGAAGTCCTCTCCTCATGGCCGCCGGGTCCCCGCGGTAGCGCAGCGGGGTGAACCGGAGCCGGACTGCGTGGGCAGCTGGCGAGCTGTGACAGTGTGCCAGACGGCCCAGCTTTGCATGAAACCATTAGCTGGGCGGGGGTGTTCCCGAGCGCCCTACGGCACCATGCACATGCACACGACACACCGAGCACCGGAGCGCGACACGCCGTGCAGGAGAGCGCGACACGCCGGCGGGGGTGGGGGGTGGGGATCAGTCGTTGCCGTTGCCGGCGGTGGATTTTGAGACCTGCATCAGGAACTCGATGTTGGTCCGAGACTTGCGCAGCCGGTCCAACACCAGGTCGATGGCCTGCTGGGACTCCAGCCCGGACAGCACCCGCCGCAGCTTGTGGTGGATCGCCAGCTCGTCCGGGGACAGCAGCAGCTCCTCCTTGCGGGTACCTGACGGGTTGACGTCGATAGCCGGGAAGATGCGCTTGTCGGCGATCTTGCGGTCGAGCTTGAGCTCGGCGTTTCCGGTTCCCTTGAACTCCTCGAAGATCACCGTGTCCATTGTCGATCCGGTCTCCACCAGCGCGGTAGCGAAGATGGTCAGCGAGCCGCCATCCTCGATGTTGCGGGCGGCACCCAGGAATCGCTTGGGCGGGTAGAGCGCGGTGGAGTCCACGCCACCGGACAGGATCCGGCCGGACGCCGGTGCCGCCAGGTTGTAGGCCCGGCCCAGCCGGGTGATCGAGTCCAGCAGCACCACCACGTCGTGACCCATCTCCACCAGCCGCTTAGCCCGCTCGATGGCCAGTTCGGAGATGGAGGTGTGGTCCGATGGTGGACGGTCGAAGGTCGAGGCGATGACCTCGCCCTTGACCGAGCGCTGCATGTCGGTGACTTCCTCCGGCCGCTCGTCGACGAGCACGACCATGAGGTGGCATTCCGGGTTGTTGGTGGTGATCGCGTTGGCGATCGCCTGCAGGATCATCGTCTTGCCTGCCTTGGGCGGCGAGACGATAAGCGCCCGTTGGCCCTTACCGATCGGCATCACCAAGTCGATGACCCTGGTGGTCAGCTGGTTCTGCTCGGTTTCCAGCCGCAACCGGGTATTGGGGTACAGCGGAGTCAGCTTGGTGAACTCCGGACGCTGCTTGGACTGCTCGGTGTCAGCGCCGTTGATGGTGTCGACCCGGACGAGCGGGTTGAACTTCTGCCGCTGCTGCTCGCCATCACGCGGCTGGCGCACCGCACCGGTGATCGCGTCACCGCGGCGCAGGCCGTGCCTGCGGACCAGCGACAGCGACACGTAGACGTCGTTGGGCCCAGCGAGGTAGCCCGACGTGCGAACGAACGCGTAGTTGTCCAGCACGTCAAGGATCCCGGCGACGGGCAGCAGCACGTCGTCCTCGCGGACCTCCAGCTCACCGCCGTCCCGGCGGTCGCCACCGCGTTCCGGTCGGGTGCGGCGGTTGCGGTCCCGGAAGCGGCGGCCGCGCCGGCGACCGGCGTCGTCATCGTCGTCGCGCGGACCATTCTGGCCCGCCGAGCCCTGGCCTCCCTGGGCCTGATCACCCCGGCGCTGATCAGCCTGCGTCTGGTCGCCCTGAGTCTGGTCACCCCGGCGCTGATCACCCTGCGCCTGGTCACCCCGGCGCTGATCACCTTGCGGCTGGTCACCCCGGCGCTGATCACCCTGGGCCTGGTCACCTTCGAAGCGAGGCGCGTCGCCGCTGCGGCCCGAGCGCCGCCGGCGATTGCGAGACCGGTCCCCACCATCGGTGTCCGGGTCCTGTCGCTGCTCTCGGCCCCGGTCCTGCGGGTGATCGTCGGTCTGCTCACCGGCGGTCTGCGACGCAGCGCGATCCGGCTCGGTGACAGTCTGCGAGTCACCATTCACGCGCGCAGAGACCGCAACCGGCTCGGCGGCCGAGGCGGCGTGCTCCCCGGTTGGGGTCCCGGTTCCGGTTTCAGTCACAGTGCCCTCCAGCGGGAGCTGGTCAGCAGCGGCCGGCCGCCGTACGGGACCGACGCCCTGCCGCTCTTTGATCGCGGAGATCAGCTCGCTCTTACGCATACCGGCGGTGTCGGATATCCCCACCTGGCCCGCCAGCGCCCGCAGCTCAGCCATCACCATTCCGGACAGCCCGCCACGACGACGGGTAGCCGTCCCGTTTTCCGAAGCGGTGCCAGCCTGCTCGGCCGGGCGCTCGCCCGAAGGTGTCACAGCAACGTCGCTGCCCAACAGATCGGTGTCGCTCACACAGGTCCTTCCTGACCGACCCGAGACGTCGCTCGGGTCAGCGTGCTCGCCGTCCGGCGGGATGCCGGCGGCGCCTGGTCCGGTGCGGGTGGCTCTCGGACCACGACATCGGTGTCGAGCCGACCAGCACGGGACATGTCCCACAGCGGCAAGGTCTGGGTGCCATTCTTCCCGCTACGGCGAAAACCGGGGGGCGGGATATGATTGCCCGAGTGAGAGGCCCCGAGCGAGGCACCGGAGCCCGTGCACACGGTGTCTGAACGAAACCGAGACTATCGGTCCAGGGCCGTCCCGGCAACATTTGAGTTCACCATCGGTAAATCACCCCCGCTCGACGGTGGCACCCTCGCGGGCCACGTCGAGCCGGTACCGGCGGAAGCCTACCGCCTCTGGCACAGCCGGCGGCTCGCCACCCTGGGTGGGCAGCCCGAGCACCGTCGGACCGGCACCCGACACCGCCGCGGGCACCCCAGCCGCGCGCAATGCCTCCACCAAGTGCCCTGTCGCCGGATAGGCACAGCGGCGGTAGGGCTGGTGGAGCCGGTCATCGGTGGCGGGCATCAGCAGCTCCGGGGCCGCGGTCCAGGCATGCACGGCGAGCGCGGCGCGTCCAGCGGTGAATGCCGCATCGGCATGGGGCACCTCGGCCGGGAGCAGACCTCGGGTGGTTTCAGTGGCGGACGTCACAGCTGGCACCCACACCACCGGCGCGACGTCTGGATGAGGTTCTAGGCGAATTGCCCGAAATGTGGTCCCCTGCTGCCACGTGATCACAAGCCCACCGAGCAGGCTGGCGGCCGCATTATCGGCATGCCCATCGAATCCAGCCGCTAGCTGCAACGCCGACTCATCCGGTTCCATTCCCGCGAGCGCGTAACCGGCGAGCACCCCGGAAACGGCGGCCGCAGCTGAGGAGCCCAACCCCCGGGACTGGGGAATGCGGTTTCGGCACCGCAGCACCAGACCGTCGGGCCGGCAGCCACACTGCGCGCACGCCGCCCGCAGCGCGCGCACGACCAGGTTGCGCTCATCGGTGGGTAGCTGCCCGGCGCCCTCGCCCTGAACGTCAACCTGCAAGCCGGAGGGCGCCAGCGCCACCTCGACCTCGTCATACAGTGCCAACGCCAGCCCGAGCGAATCGAAACCCGGCCCGAGGTTAGCCGCGGAAGCCGGCACGCGCACCCGCACCAGTTGGTAGCTCTTCAAGGACCGCCAACCCCCCCGAGCGCTGCTCGTAACGACAGCAAACCCTCGCCAGAACTCACGAGAGGTTCAGGGCGGCGGCGACGGCGACCGGGTCGACCGGGGTGTGTTCGGGCTCGGGGACATCGCGCAGCGCAGTGTCGGGGTCCTTCAATCCATGCCCGGTCACCGTGCAGACCACCAGAGACCCGCGGGGCAGCCGGCCATCGTCGGCGACCTTGCACAGCCCCGCCACGGCGGCGGCCGAGGACGGTTCGACGAACACGCCCTCCTGCCCGGCCAGCAGCCGGTACGCGAAAAGGATCTGCTCGTCGGTAACCGCTTCGAACAACCCGCCGGACTCGGCCCGGGCCTGCACCGCGCCGTGCCAGGAGGCCGGGTTGCCGATCCGGATGGCGGTGGCGATGGTGTCCGGGTGGGCCACCGGGGTGCCGTGCACCAGCGGCGCAGCGCCGGCCGCCTGGAAACCGAACATCTTCGGCAGGCCGGGCACCAGCCCGTCGACGTGGTACTCGGTGTAACCCATCCAGTAGGCGGTGATGTTGCCGGCGTTGCCGACGGGCAGGCAGTGCACGTCCGGGGCGCGCCCCAGCACGTCGCAGATCTCGAACGCCGCGCTCTTCTGCCCCTGCAGCCGTACCGGGTTCACCGAGTTCACCAGCGCGGTCACCGGGTAGTCGGCAGCGGTCTTGCGGGCCAGCTCGAGGCAGTCGTCGAAGTTGCCGTCCACCGCCAGGATCCGCGCGCCGTAGGCGGTGGCCTGCGCGAGCTTGCCCAGCGCGATCTTGCCGCGGGGCACCAGCACGGCGCTGGCCATCCCGGCCCTCGCCGCGTAGGCGGCCGCGGAGGCCGACGTGTTACCGGTCGAGGCACAGAGCACCGCCTCTGCACCACGGGCCAGCGCTTCGGTCACCGCCAGGGTCATCCCGCGGTCTTTGAAGGAGCCGGTGGGGTTGGCGCCCTCGACCTTGAGCAGCACCTCGCAGCCAGCGCGCTCGGACAGCGCGGGAGCAGGCAGCAGCGGCGTGCCGCCCTCATGCAGGGTTACCACCCGCCACCCCGGACCGATCCGGATCCGGTCGGAGTAGGCCTCGATCACCCCGGGCCAGGCAAGACTGGCCGCCACCTGCAGCGTCACGTCACCTCACCTTCCACCCGCATCACGCTGATCACGTCACGGACCACGTCCAGACCCGCGAGCTTGTCGACCGTGGAGCGCAGCGCGGCGTCTGGCGCGGCGTGCGTGACGATCACCAGGTTGGCCCCGGCGTTGTCCTCTTCGGGCCCGTGGCCAGTCTGGCGCACCGCCGAGATGGACACCTGGTGTTCGGCGAAGACCTGTGCTACCTGCGCCAGCACGCCGGGGCGATCGGCCACTTCGAGACTGATGTGGTAGCTGGTGTGGGTGTCCCCCATCGGCCGCATCGGCAGGTCGGCATGGGCGGACTCGCGCGGTCCGTAGCCACCCGCCACCCGGTTGCGGGCGACGGCCACCAGGTCGCCGAGCACCGCACTGGCGGTCGGCGCCCCGCCTGCGCCCTGACCGTAGAACATCAGCGACCCGGCCGCGTCGGCTTCGACGAAGACCGCGTTGTAGGCCCCGCCGACCGAAGCCAGCGGATGCGAGCGGGGGATCATCGCCGGGTATACCCGCGCCGAGACCGACTCGCTGCCCTCAGCGTCGACCACCCGCTCGCAGATCGCCAGCAGCTTCACCGTGCGGCCGAGCTGCCGGGCGGCGAGGATGTCGGCGGCCGACACCTCCGCGATGCCCTCCCGGTACACGTCGGCGCTGGTGACCCGGGTGTGGAAGGCCAACGAGGCCAGGATGGCAGCCTTGGACGCGGCGTCGTATCCGTCCACGTCGGCGGTCGGGTCGGCCTCGGCATAACCGAGCCTGCTGGCCTCCTCCAAGGTCTCGGCATAGCCGGCCCCGGAGGAGTCCATCGCCGACAGGATGAAGTTGGTGGTGCCGTTGACGATGCCGGTGACGCGGGTGATCCGGTCCCCGGCCATGGACTCCCGCAACGGGCGCAGCAGCGGGATCGCCCCAGCTACCGCCGCCTCGAAGTACAGATCCGCACCCGAGGCATCAGCCGCGGAGTGCAACTCGGCTCCGCACTCGGCGAGCAGCGCCTTGTTAGCGGTGACGACTCCCCGCCCAGCGCGCAGCGCGACCAGCAGCAGCGACCGGGCCGGTTCGATGCCTCCGATCACCTCCACCACAACGTCGACGCCGTCCCGGCTGACCAGCTCGGCAGCATCGGTGGTGAGCAACTCGGCGGGAACATCGGGATGCCGCCGGGGACGCCGCACCGCCACCCCGACCAGCCGCACAGTGGCACCCACCCGCGCGGCGAGCTCGGCGGACTGCTGGGTGAGCAGCCGCGCCACCTCCCGACCGACGGTGCCGCAGCCGAGCAAGGCGACGCCGATGGGCCTGCTCATGGGACCTCCAAAGAGAGCAGGTCGGCCATCGTCTCCCGGCGCAGCAGCAGCCGGTGCGCGCCGTCACGCACCGCGACCACCGCAGGGCGGGGCTGCAGGTTGTACCGGCTGGACATGGAATAGCAGTACGCGCCGGTGCCGGCAACCGCCAGCAGGTCGCCAGGGGCCACGTCATCGGGTAGCCAGCAGTCCCGCACCACCACGTCACCGGACTCGCAGTGCTTGCCGACCACCCTGGACAGCGCCCCTGGCGCTGCGGAGACGCGCGACACCAGCCGGCAGTCATAGCTCGCGTCGTAGAGCGCGGTGCGCACGTTGTCGCTCATCCCGCCGTCCACCGACACATACCGCCGCCTGCTCGATGCCGTCACGGTGACGTCTTTGGTGGTGCCGACCTCGTAGAGGGTCACCGTGCCGGGTCCGACGATCGCCCGGCCCGGTTCGACGGCCAGCGCCGGCACGGGCAGCCCAGCAGCCTCGCACTCAGCATCCACAATGGACCGCAGATGTGCGGCCAGAGTGGACGGTGGCGGCGGATCGTCCTCTGCCGTATAGGCGATCCCGAGCCCGCCACCGAGGTCCAAAATGGACACATCTGCGACGGCGTCGGGCCCGTGCTCGTTCCGGATCGCCGCGTACAGGCCGACCATCCGGTGCGCGGCGAGCTCGAAGCCGTCGGCGTCGAAGATCTGCGAGCCGATGTGGCTATGCAGCCCGACCAGGCGCAGGCCGTCGGACTTGAGCACCCGCCGCACCGCCTCCGCGGCGTCCCCGGTCGCTAGCGAGAACCCGAACTTCTGGTCCTCGTGCGCGGTGGCGATGTACTCGTGGGTGTGCGCCTCGACGCCGACGGTGGCCCGGATCAGCACTGGCTGCACGACACCGTGCCGGCGGGCGATGTCGTCCAGGCGGGCGATCTCCAGGAAGGAGTCGAGAATCACCGCGCCGACTCCGGCCGCCACGGCGGCGGCCAGCTCGTCCGCGGACTTGTTGTTACCATGCATCGCGATCCGCTGGGCTGGGAAGCCGGCGTGCAGGGCCAGCGCGAGCTCGGTGCCGGTGCAGACGTCCAGGCTCAGGCCCTGCGCTGCCACCCAGCGGGCGATCTCGGAGCACAGGAACGCCTTGGCGGCGTAGTGCACCCGCTCCGCAGCGCCGAAGGCGGCCGCGTGCTCGGCGCAACGGGCTCGGAAGTCGGCCTCGTCCACCACGAACAGCGGAGTGCCGTAGGTCTCGGCGAGCTCGCGAACCGCCACCCCGGCCAGCCGCACCTCGCCATCCTCGCCACGATCGGCCGCCCGCGGCCACACCGCCGGGTGCAGTGCATGCAGCTCGACCGGCCCGGCCGGGCACGGGCCTGCTGTCGAGGAATGGGCCAGCACGTCGGCGTGTCGCGGCCCGGCGGGATGCGCTCTCACATCCGCTCCGGTGCGCTGATCCCGAGCATGCCCAGGCCGTTGGCCAGTACCTGCCGGGTGGCCTGGGCCAGCGCCAGCCGCGCGGCGTGCTGCGGACCCAGCTTCTCGTCACCCACCGGGAGCATCCACTCCGCACACCTGTGGCCAGCGGCAGCCAGCTGCTGCAGGTAACGGGTCACCCGGTGCGGCTCGCGCCGCTGCGCTGCCGCGGCCATGACCTCGGGAAAATCACCCAGGGTGCGAATCAGCTCGCCCTCCCGCGCCTGCTCCAGCAGTTCGAGCTGGGCGCCTTCGGCCCGGATCCCGAGATCAGCGGCGTTGCTGGCCAGCGATGCCAGCCTGGCGTGGGCGTACTGCACGGTTGGTAGCTCTTCA
>DATDHI010000267.1:0-18676 GCA_036521655.1 Pseudonocardiaceae bacterium
CATCGCGGTGGCGGTGCGCACCCCGGGTGAGCGAGCGGGGAAGCGCCGCCTGCAGGTGCGCAAGTACAACACCTTTTACCAGACGCTGGCCCAGATGGTGGCGTGGCTGGTGTCTGAGGGGGTCACGCACGTGACGATGGAAGCGACTGGGGTCTATTGGAAGCCGATCTTTCATGCCCTGTGTGCGGCCGAGCGCCCTCTGGAGGTGTTGCTGGTCAATGCCAGGCATGTCAAGAATGTCCCGGGTCGCAAAAGCGATGCTTTGGATGCGGTGTGGCTGGCGGAGTTGACCGAGTGTGGGCTGCTGCGGGGCAGTTTCATCCCACCCCCGCAGATCGCCGCGATCCGGGAGTTGACCCGCTACCGCAAAAAGCTCATCGAGCAGCGCACCAGTGAATTGCAGCGCCTGGCGAAGGTTCTCGAGGACAGCGGAATCAAAATCGACTCGGTGGCGTCGAAGCTGACCACCCTGTCGGCCCGGGACATGATCGAGGCGCTGATCGCCGGGGAACGCGACCCCGCCGTGCTGGCGGATCTGGCTCGCGGCAGGATGCGCAGCAAGATCCCGGACTTGACGCTGGCCTGCGCGGGGCGATTCGGTGCCCAGCACGCGTTGATGTGCACTTTGCACCTGGAGCACATCGATCATCTCGCGGACATGATCGCCCGGCTGGACACCCGGATTGACGAGGCCACCCTCCCTTTCGCCCAGCAGGCCGAACTGCTGGCGACGATCCCGGGGATCGGTGAGCGTGCCGCCCAGGTCATCATCTCCGAAATCGGTATCGAGATGTCCCGGTTCCCCACCGCGGCCCACCTAGCGTCCTGGGCCGGGTTGTGCCCGGGTAACAACGAGTCCGCCGGGCGGCACCGCTCGGGCAAGACCCGCAAAGGCAACCAGGAACTCTGCCAGACCCTCACCGAATGCGCCTGGTCCGCGGGCCGCACCAGCACCTATGTCGGTGCCCAGTTCCGCCGCTTCCACCGCCGCTTCGGCAAAAAGGGCGGCCAGAAAGCCGCTACCGCCACCGCCCACACCCTGATCGTGATCATCTGGCATGTGCTGGCCGAGACCACCGCATACCGCGACCTGGGCTCGGACTACTTCACCCGCCGCATCGACAACCCCAACGCCCGCAAACGTCACCTCATCCACGAACTCGAAGCACTCGGGCACAAGGTCACCCTCGAACCCGCCGCCTGACCACAGCCCAACCATCAACCCGACCCCGCCGGGCCGGTCGATGGCCCCTGGCCTGCCAACCCCCGTGGTCACCGAAAACCCCGCGTGGTCGCCGTAGTTTCGTCTCAGAACCTGCACCAGACGAGGGTGCACGCCCCCTCAGTGGGCCGTTAAACCCGCCTTCATGGGTAGGGCTAGCCCTAAGTCGGGTCGCAAACTCGCCAAGCCGTTGCACCGGGTACGCTGCCGAGCTACCCACGTCGGCGAGCTGCCGGGGAGAGCGACGTCCTGAGGGTCGTGCAGCTTGATCAGGCGGGAGGAAAACCGGTGCCCCCTGGACCGCCGTCCCGCATGACCACTGTGGCCCCGCTGGATTTCAGCCCATAGTTGTCATCAGCTCGACCGAGCGGTGGTTGAGCTGAGACGGCGAGCGGCCTAGCGTCAGATGCGTAGAGCGACATCGACCCGTGACATCGAGCCCTGCCAGCGAGGTGATCCATCATGCGAGCAAGCATCGGTGACCGGCTGTGCGTGCATGGCCGCACAGTCGATCGGCCCGACCGGCTGGGTGACGTGGTGGAGGTGCGGGGGCCCGACGGCCAGCCACCCTTCCTCGTCCGGTTCGACGACGGCCACGAACGTCTGGTCTACCCGGGTCCGGACTGCGAGGTACACCCGGCCGCGACCACGTAGCGACCTGCCGAGGGCGTTGTTCCGCGTCTGCAACGCCGTTGTACCTATGTCGCCGAACGGGTGCTCGTGATGGTGGCGGCGAGTCCGGTGTGGTCGGACGCCCAGATGTTGCCGTGGCGACCGTGGATCACGTGGGCTTCCTGGAGGGGTCCGGGTCGGTCGGGGCGCCATCGGATGAAGAAGTAGTCGATGCGGGCTGGGCCGACGCCTTGGCGGGCGGCGTGGGGGTTGTCGTGGTTCCAGGTGTGCCCTGGTGCGCCATCACCAGCGACGGCCCACGCATCGAGGAAGACCACGCCGGGTACGGGCAGGGTGGTGAGTCCGGTGAGCATGCGGATTTCGTCGGATTCGGGGACCGCGTTGAAGTCGCCGCAGAGCACGGCGGGCAGCCCGTCCTGGTCGAGTTCCGCCGCTGCTTCGGCGAGGTGGCGGACTTGCGCTTGCCGTACTGCGCTGTGATCAAGCCGCGAGTTCAGGTGGGTGGTGATCAGGGGGAGGCTCCCGGCCGGGGTGGTGATCGTGACCCGCAGTGCGATGCGGTGTTCGTCGGGTTGTCCGCCTGCGGGCAGGGCGTGGACGTGGTGACTGCTGATAGGCCAGCGGGAGATCACGCCGAGGCTGCGGTGGCGGATCGGTGCTGGTGGGTCAGCCTGGACGTGGTGGCTGAGCCCGAGGGCCTCGGCGAGACGCGCGGTTTGCGTCACGCCGTCTGGCTCGCGCCGGGCTTCCTGAACGGCGACGATGTCGGGGTTGACCTCGGCGATGGCCGCGAGGAGTGCGGGCTCCCGAGCCTGCCAGTCCGCGTTCTTGCCCCAGATGTTCCAGGTCAGCAGGCGCAGGATGCTCACCCCCGCACCCTGTCATGTGTTGGTATGGCTGGGTTTGGCGCAGGGCAGCAGTCGCCCTGGTCGGTGATGGTGATGTGCCAGGGCGGAAGCCCAATCGGTTTCCCCACCTTCCGGACCCGCGGCATACCGAGGGGCGGGCAGCCACCTCCGGGAAAGTCTCGAGCTGTCGGCTCCGGTCGCTATCGTGTCGACATGACCGCTGCCAGCCAGCCCCACCCGATCCCGGCCATCCCTCCGCTGCCGGGGGGGTCTGGCCCAAGCCCGATCCGCGCCGCGCTGCTGGCGGAGGAGGAGCGAGGCGAGATCGAGCCACCACCACCGGGGTAGCGCATCGTGCTAGCTGGTTGTAATCGCGTCTTGGACGTGCAGCGTCAGCGAGACGACGGTGTCTATCCGGGCGCGCCGCCGATATGCTGCCAGGAGAGGGGTCACGATTTCACGAGCTCGGCGGCGGTAGGCCTGCGTGGGCGCATGGCGGTGCGATGCGACGGCCCACCGCAGCTGCGTCCCCGACCCTGCCAGCCCTAGCCCTAGCCCTACGAGCCGAGGATTTCGCCGATGAGTGCTCTGCCTGCTGACTTCTTCACCAGGCCCGTCTCCGAAGTCGACCCGCAGATCGCCGAGGTGCTGGTCAACGAGCTCTCCCGCCAGGAGCACACGTTGGAGATGATCGCCTCGGAGAACTTCGTGCCGCAGGCCGTCCTGGACTGCCAGGGCTCGGTGCTCACCAACAAGTACGCGGAGGGCTACCCGGGCCGGCGGTACTACGGCGGCTGCGAGTACGTCGACGTCGCCGAGCAGCTGGCCATCGACCGGGCGAAGGAGCTGTTCGGGGCCGAGCACGCCAACGTCCAGCCCAACGGCGGTGCCTCGGCCAACGCCATTGTCTACAGCACGCTGATCGAGCACGGCGACACCTTCCTGGGGATGAAGCTCGACCACGGCGGGCACCTCACGCACGGCATGAAGATCAACTTCTCCGGGCTGTACTACAACGTGGTGCCCTACGGGGTGGACCGGGAAACGTCTCGGCTGGACATGGGCGAGGTCGAACGGCTGGCCAAGGAGCACCGGCCGAAGATGATCCTCGCGGGCTGGTCGGCCTATCCCCGTGAGATGGATTTCGCCCGCTTCCGCGAGATCGCCGACGAGGTGGGCGCCTACCTGTTCGTCGACATGGCGCATTTCGCCGGCCTGGTCGCCGCCGGTGAGTACCCCAACCCGGTCCCGCATGCGCATGTCGTCACCACGACGATCCACAAGACGCTGGGTGGGCCGCGCAGCGGGATGATCCTCTGCAAGGAGGAGTTCAAGAAGAAGATCAACTCACGGACGTTCCCCGGGTGGCAGGGCGGCCCGCTGATGCACGTGATCGCCGCCAAGGCGGTCGCGCTGAAGATCGCCGCGTCGCCCGAGTTCCGAGAGCGCCAGCAGCGCACCCGCGCCGCTGCCCGGGTGGTCGCCGGGGAGATGCTCGAGGGCGGGATCAACGTGCTCACCGGTGGCACTGATACCCACCTCGTGCTCGCCGACCTGCGGGAATCCCCGCTGGACGGCCAGCAGGCCGAGGACCGGCTCGCTGAGATCGGGATCACCGTCAACCGCAACGCGGTGCCCTTCGACCCCCGTCCGCCATCCGTCGCGTCCGGACTGCGGATCGGGACCTCGGGGCTGGCCACCAGGGGACTGCAGGTCAGCGACTTCCGCGAGATAGGCAAGGTCATCACCGAGGCGCTCACCGGCGATCTGGACGACGCCAAACGGGCGTCGCTCACCGAACGCACCAGGGTGCTGGCCAAGCGCTACCCGCTGTACCCGCAGCTTGCGCCCAGCGTAGGGCTGTGACGGGCATGCGCAACGGACCCGTTCACCTGTTCGTGCCCGGTCCGACCAACGTCCCGGACGCGGTGCGCCGCGCGATGAACGTCCCGATGCAGGACCACCGGGCACCGGACTTCCCCGAGCTGACCCTGCCGCTGTTCGCCGACCTGAAGAAGGTCTTCGCCAACGAGACCGGCCGGGTCTTCATGTACCCGTCCTCCGGAACCGGGGCGTGGGAGGCGGCGATCACCAACACCCTCAACCGGGGCGACCGGGTGCTGATGTCGCGCTTCGGCCAGTTCTCCCAGCTCTGGGCCGACATGGCGCAGCGGCTGGGCCTCGACGTGATTGCCGTCGAGGCGGAGTGGGGTGAGGGCGTCCCGCTGGACGACTACGCGCGCCACCTCGCCGAGGACAGGACCATCAAGGGCGTCTTCGCCTGCCACAACGAGACCTCCACCGGAGTGACGTCCGACATCGCCGCGGTGCGGCGGGTGATGGATGAGGCGGGCTCGGAGGCCCTGCTGTTCGTGGACGCGGTGTCCTCGTTGGCCTCGATCCCCTTCGAGCAGGAAGCGTGGGGCGTCGACCTGGCGGTGAGCGGGTCGCAGAAGGGGTTGATGCTGCCCGCCGGGATGTCCATGCTCGGGGTCAGCGCCAAGGCGCTCGAGGCTGCGAGCACGTCGACGATGCAGCGCTGCTACTTCAGCTTCGGGGACATGATCAAGACCAACGACCTCGGATACTTCCCCTACACCCCGCCCACGCCGCTGCTGCACGGCCTGCGGTGCGCGCTGGACCTGCTGTTCGAGGAGGGTCTGCCGCAGGTGTTCGAGCGGCACCACCGGCTCGCCGAGGGAGTCCGTCGCGGGGTGCAGGCGTGGGGCCTGTCGCTGTGCGCGGTGGACCCGCAGTGGTACTCCGACACCGTCACGGCGATCCGCACCCCGGACGGAGTGAACGGCGCGGAGGTCTGCCGGATCGGCTTCCACCGCTACCGGACGTCATTCGGGGCCGGCCTGTCCAAGGTTGCGGGCACGGTGTTCCGGATCGGCCATCTCGGTGACCTCAACGAGGTGATGTGTCTCGCTGCGCTGGCCAGTGCGGAGATGTCGCTGGCCGACGCAGGGGCCACGGTCGCGCTCGGGTCGGGCGTCGCGGCGGCCCAGGAGTACTACCGCGCCGCCACCTTGGAGACCGAGGCTGTCGGGCTGAACGACCGCTTGGTGTCCGCGTCACCTCAATAGTGTCGGCGCCCTGAGGCGCGATAAGGGGAGGATTGCCATGAGCCACACTCTCTACCCGATGCGTCAACCCCGGTTGCAGCGCAGCGAGCTTGCGGTGCCGGGGTCGAACACCAGTTTCATCGACAAGGCAGCGGACAGCGCGGCGGATTTCGTTTTCCTGGACTTGGAGGACGCCGTCGCGCCGCCGGAGAAGGAGCAGGCCCGCCGCAACGTCATCGAGGCGCTGCGAGACATCGATTGGGCCGCCAAGGGTAAGACGGTGTCGGTGCGCATCAACGGGCTGGACACCCATTACATGTACCGCGACGTCATCGACGTGATGGAGCAGGCGGGCGACCGCTTGCACACCATCCTGGTGCCCAAGGTCGGGGTGCCCGCCGACCTGTACTGCGTGGAAACGCTGGTCGACCAGATCGAGCAGGCGAAGGGCTACCAGACCAAGGTCGGCATCGAGGCGCTGATCGAGACCGCGCTGGGGATGGCGAATGTGGATGCCATCGCGAACAGTGGGGGCCGGTTGGAGGCGCTGCACTTCGGGGTCGCTGATTACGCCGCGAGCAACCGGGCCCGTACGGTGAGCATCGGTGGTCTGAACCCGGACTATCCCGGTGATCAGTGGCATTTCGCGTTGTCCCGGATGATCGTGGCCTGCCGGGCTTACGGGCTGCGCCCGATCGATGGCCCGTTTGGTGACTACTCCGATCCTGACGGCTACCGCGACGCGGCGCGGCGCGCGGCGGCGTTGGGTGCCGAGGGTAAGTGGGCGATCCATCCCAGCCAGATCGAGCTGGCCAACGAGGTGTTCAGCCCGCCGCCGGCCGAGGTCGACCGGGCGCAGCGGATCATCGAAGCGTTACGGCAGGCCGAGACGAAGGGCATGGGTGCTGCGTCGGTGGACGGCAAGATGATCGACGCCGCGTCGGAGCGGATGGCCCAGACCGTGATCGCGATGGACGAGGCGATCCGGGCCGCCACGGCGGACCGGGCATAACGGCGTGGACATTCACGAGTATCAGGCCAAGGAGATCCTGGCCCGATTCGGGGTTCCCATCCCGCAAGGCGGTCTGGCCTATAGCCCCGAGCAGGCGTCTTACCGGTGCACCGAGATCGGCGGGTCGGCCTGGGTGGTCAAGGCGCAGGTGCACGCCGGCGGCCGGGGTGAGGCGGGCGGGGTGCGGTTGTGCCGCTCGGATCGTGAGGTGCAGGACGTGGCGAACAGCTTGTTCGGCCAGCGACTGGTCACCAGGCAGTCCGCACCGCGCGGCAAGCTGGTCTACCGGGTGTACGTCGAGGAGGCCACCGACATCGCCCAGGAGTTGTACTTCGGCATCGTGCTGGATCGCCGCATCGAGCGGGTGATGATCATCGCCTCCGCCGAGGGCGGGGTGGAGATCGAAGAGATGCTCGCATCCAAGCCCGAGGCACTGGTGCGCACGACGGTCGAGCCGGCGGTGGGGTTCTTGCACTTCCAGGCCCGCGAGATCGCGTTCGCGCTGGGACTGGACCCGGCACAGATCGCCGAGGCCAGCCGGATATTCCGGCGGGCGTACCGGGCTTTCCGGGACCTGGACGCCACCATGCTGGAGATCAACCCGCTGGCGGTGACGGGCCGGGGCGGCATCGTCGCGCTGGACGCCAAGATGTCCTTTGATGACAACGCGCTGTTCCGGCACCTGGACATCTCCGAGCTGAGGGACCGCAGCCAGGAGGACGCCCGGGAGAGTCATGCCGCCGACCGTGGACTGGCCTATGTCGGGCTTGACGGCAACATCGGCTGCATGATCAACGGCGCCGGTCTGGCGATGGCGACGATGGATATGATCAAGATCGCGGGTGGCGAGCCGGCGAACTTCCTGGACATCGGTGGCGGAGCGTCGCCGGAGCGGGTGCTCAAGGCATTCCGCGCGGTCCTGCAGGACGATAATGTCCAGGCGATGTTGATCAACATTTTTGCTGGTATCAACCGTTGCGACTGGGTCGCCCAGGGCATCGTCGCCGCGTTCAAAGAGATCGACGTCCAGATCCCGGTGGTGGTGCGGCTGGCCGGCACCCGCGTCGAGGAGGGCCAGGCGATCCTGCGGGACTCCGGGCTGCCCCTCATCACCGCGGACACCCTCGCCGACGCGGCCGACAAGGCCGTCGCAGTCCTGGCCACCGTCGGCTCGAGCGTGTGAAGGGCAGGAGATGGCCATCCTGATCGACGAGCACACCCGCGTGGTGGTCCAGGGCATCACCGGTCGCATCGGGCGCTTCCATGCCGAGGAGATGATCGACTACGGCACCAAGGTGGTCGCCGGCGTCACCCCGGGCAAGGGCGGCGAGCGGGTGCTGGACCGCCCGATCTTCAACACTATGAAGGAGGCCGTGGCCCAGACCGGGCCGAGCGCCTCGATCGTGTTCGTGCCGCCCCCGTTCGCGGCCGACTCCATTATGGAGGCCGCCGACGCCGGGATCGGGTTCTGCGTCTGCGTCACCGACGGCATTCCGACCCAGGACATGATGCGGGTCAAGCGCTACATGCGGCGGTACAAAGCCCAGCAGCGGATGACGCTCACCGGACCCAACTGCGCGGGCACGATCAGCCCGGGGCGGGCGATGCTGGGCATCATGCCCGGCGACATCTACCTGGCCGGGCGGGTCGGGGTGATCGGGCGTTCCGGGACTCTCGGGTACGAGGCGGCGTCCCAGATGAAAGCGCTGGGTATCGGGGTTTCCACCTCGGTCGGCATCGGCGGTGACCCGGTGAACGGGTCGTCATTCCGGGACCACCTGGAGCTCTTCGAAGCCGACGACGAGACCGACGCCATCGTGATGATCGGGGAGATCGGAGGCCCGCAGGAGGCCGAGGGTGCCGACTACGTCCGCGACCACGTGACCAAGCCGGTGATCGCCTACGTCGCGGGGCTGTGCGCGCCGAAGGGCCGCAGGATGGGTCATGCCGGCGCGATCGTGTCCGCCGCGGGGGAGACCGCCCAGGAGAAGGCCGAGATCCTGGCCGCCGCGGGCATCACGATGGTGCCGAACCCCTCGGCGATGGGCGACACCGTGGCCCGGGTGCTGGCCGAGCACGGCCTGCTTCCCGCTTAACGGTTTTTCCAGGAGGTCCTGTCATGCCCGAGCCCGTGATCGTGGTGACCCGCACCTGGCCGGCGACGGTGGAGCAGGAGCTGCAGCGGCGCTATCCGGACGCCCGGCTCAACGTCGGCGACGTCCCGCTCGGCCACGACGGGCTGCGGGCTGCGCTGGAGCAGGCCGATGTCGTGCTGCCCACCGTCTCCGACCAGCTGCCCGCCGAGCTGTTCGACGGTTCGCTGCGCACCAGGTTCCTCGGCAACTTCGGCGTCGGATACAACCACATCGACATCGACGCCGCCGCCAGGGCCGGGATCGTCGTCACCAACACGCCACGGGTGCTCACCGATACCACCGCGGACACCGCGATGACACTGCTGCTGATGGTGGCCCGGCGCGCCGGCGAGGGCGAGCGGGAGGTCCGCGCGGGGCGGTGGACCGGGTGGCGACCCACACACATGATGGGCGCCGATGTCACCGGTAAGACGCTGGGCATCGTCGGCATGGGCCGCATCGGGGTGGCGGTGGCCCGCCGCGGGCACTACGGCTTCGGCATGCCGGTGATCTTCTACGACCCGGTCGACTTCGAGCCCCCCCACGGGATCCTCGGCGCCCAACGCGTCGGCACCGTCGAGGAGTTGCTGGCGGTCGCCGACTTCGTCTCGCTGCACATGCCCGGCGGCGGCGAGAACACCCACCTCATCGACACCGCCCGGCTGGCCCTCATGAAACCGACCGCATTCCTGATCAACAGCGCCCGCGGCGACATCGTCGACTCTTCCGCGCTGGTCAAGGCACTACAGTCAGGCACGATCGCCGGCGCCGGGCTAGACGTCTACGAGGGCGAACCCAACGTCCCGCAGGCGCTACGAGACCTGGAAAACGCTGTCCTGCTGCCGCATCTCGGCAGCGCCACCCTGGAGACCCGCACCGCAATGGGCATGCTCGTGCTGGAAAACCTGGCTGACTTCCTAGCAGGCCGCGACCCCTCCTGCCGCGTGACCTGACGTTGGGGGCTCTTCAAGGACTACCAACCCCCCTTCGGGATGTCTCAAACAACAGCCAACCCCCGCCATGTGCAGGGCGGTGCGGGTCGTTGGGTCAGCGCAGGTAGGGGTCAGCGATCGAGATCATCTGCGACCCACGTCACCGGTACCAGCAACAGGAGTCTCCCGAGATCAACCTCGTCAGCGCGGTCCGCGCCCTGACCCGGAACCATGAGGCGTAAGTTCAAAGTTGCCAGGAAGTCCTCCTTGCCCGATCTGGACATGGAGCGAAATTTGGGTAATGACGTTATGATCATTATATTCATATGGACATGATGAGGGTAATTGTTGGCCATCGCTGACCTTGTCAGGAGACGGAGACGACTCCGGAATCGAGACTCAACATCGGCGGCCAGGCCGGGCCGCCGTAAGGAGGAGATCGAGCACCTTGCGCGCGTCCTCGCGACGATCAGCGTCGGGGTGCAGCGAGGCGACCACCGTCACGATGGCGACGAGCACCAGGTAGGTACGCGGCGGCGCCGAGAATCGCCGCTGGAGCGTGAGTTGCCGCGCTGATGTTGTCTACCCACATGGGATTCACGGCACGTCCTCGATCTTGTCGAGATCGAGGACATCGTCTTGTTGGGGGGGCTGCCGGTTCACGGAAGCCTTCTTGCGCTCGGCCTTCGAGAACGACGCGATCGGCGTGTGGGTGTACCGCTTGGTCCAGCCGCTATCCGAGCGGGAATCCTCTTCCCATCGGTACTCCCGGTACAGAAGGTCCTTGTTGACCAGCTCGCGCAGACCCTCGTCCGCGGAGTCGGCCGAGATACCGTACCACTGCGGTGCACGATCTTGGGGCAGCGAGAATCCGTCGTCGCGGGACAGGGCGATCAATAGGATGACCTTGGCCGGAAGACTGAGATCTGCGTAATGCCCTTCGAGCCAGTAGGCGTGCGGGAGTTGCAACCAGCGTTCGAATCTGGTCTCGCCGAGCGGCCTCTCGTACTTCGTGCCCGACCCGTCTTCGCGCAGCAACGCCAAGTCCGACCTGCGCCCAGTGCGGCTCCGTTCTATCAGCTTGCGGTCTACGAGGCGCTTCATGATCTTCGAGACGGCGCCGCGGGCAGAGCGGAGCTCCGCGTTCTGGGCGAGGCCCAGGACCGCACCCACACACCGGATGTCAGCACGCAGTTGTACGGCGCAGAGGCGCTCGCCATAGCGTGCAGGAACAGGTATGCCTCAAGACCGCGGTCGTCGTGGGAGCGGAGGAAGGTCGCGAGCGGTCCCGGCCTGGTGGGTTCGGCCGTGGCCTTGCTGCACGAAGACTTTGCGGATCGGGACAATGCGACGATGGGTCTCGGTCAGCAGCGTCTCGATGCTCTGATGGCGGCCCACCGGGGGTGGTGGCGATCGGGGCCAGTCGCCGGAGAGGCACCCCACTGGGTGGTCGTTGTCACGGATCCAAGGTAGCTGCCACCCGGGCTGCGAGCTACTCGCCGATCTATGGTGACTTACCAGGCGGGCGGGTCCTGTAGAGAACCCTTAGGGAAGGCTATAGAGAGAACGTTGCTACCCCCTGGAAACACCGCCATGGTCACCTACCGCGCGACGTCCCGCACCACGACTCGCTGGCAGGCCGACGTAGGGCCGCCGGCATTTCGTTAGTGGCGTCTTGAACGTCTGGGTGAGGTTGAGCGGTAGTCATGGCAGACAGCTCCGAAGATCGAACCCGCAGGCGGGAAGACGTTGGCTCAACGCCCATGGGATCACACCGATTCGGACGTGAGGGTCGCCGGCACCGACCGCGATATTCGGCACATACAGCAACCCCCACTCGAAGTGTGGTTGCTCGGCCGCGAACTCACCGAGTTAATCAGGTGAGCACCTCGCGAACCCTCCGCAAGCAGCTGGGGGACCACGCCTTCGTGGCCAGGCAAGGCGTGCGCTGGAGTCGGGTACAAAGCGAAAAGGGCTGTAGGTCAAGGTTGAGCTCTCAACTCCGACGCGACACGCTGAATCAAAGCAATAGCATCCGGACCGATCACCGAAGCAGCACGGAGCTTGTTGAACACCTGTTGATACAACGCCACGTCAGTTGGATGGCTCGCCGTGACGTAGGTGTGGATCAGCTCCACCGTGACGAACGGATCCTCCTCGCCCCTGTCGGCATAGATCGTGAACCCGTGAAACGGCAGCACTGGCTCCTGTCCGCTCATCACCACGCCGACGGACACGTTGGCCTGTCCCGCTACCATCCCTAGCCGGTCCAACTGCGCAGCCAACACCTCCGGCCCAGCCGGTGACCACCGCAGCACCGCCTCGGGGATCACGAAGTCGAAGCGGCGGGCGCGGTCGGCGAGAGCTTCCTGGCGTCGCCACCGCCCAGCAAGCGCTGCAGCCTCATCGCCCTGGCCGGTGTAGTTCGTCAGCCGCAGCACGTGCTCGGCATAACCGGGGGTCTGGAGCAACCCGGGAATCACGGTGGGTGAGTAGTAAAGCAGTGTCCGAGCGGTTGCCTCATTCGCCCGAACCCTGTCCTGGAGTTGTAGGGAATCGGCCAGCAGGTCGCGCAAAGGCTGCATCTGCATCCACGCCGCATCGGTGAGCGCAGTGAGTCGGTCCACAACTTCTGGGCTGGCACCACACGCTTGTGCCCACGCGAGCACTTCAGGCAAGGACAGCAGCTTGCCGAGACGCTCGACGCGGGACACGGTGGCTTGGCTGAGATCAAGTGTTTTCGCGATCTGCCGCTGATCCAGCCCAGCCCTGCTGCGCAGGCGAATCAGCTCCCGGACCAGCTGTTGCTGCACGATCCTTGGCTCCTTGCCGAGGCCCATTGTGTCAGCCCGCGGTATGGGATACCAGGTACTCGGCGAGACTCACCGAGTGAGTCAGCGCGATCTCCCGTTGCCGTTCGAACTCTGACAGGGCAGCCTGCTCGACGGACTTGATGCCGAGAAGATGCCCGCTGGTGTCGAATCGCAGCAGGACTCCGCACGCTCCAGGGGTGCCGGCGTCGAACAGCCACGAGTCGGGTCCAAGCTGGGCAAGCTCGGGATGCCTGTCCAGGCTTGCGAGTCGAATCTCTTCGCCGACCGCTTGTGACTCGACGTAGCCGATCAGCTCGTAGCGCAGGTAGTCCGACAGAGGCTCCTGAATCAAGTGCACCCGAGACCATTGCTTGCCTTCGGCTGTGGTCAGCGCGATCCGGCGCAGCCACGGCGAGGTGCGGACGCTGCGTTCCGGACGTGGAAGGCCCTCGCGGAACGCATGCAACCGCTCGTCTTCTTCGGACACAGCGTAGGTCTGGTGCGTCTCCAGGTGGAACGCGGAGGCCTGGAACGTGTCGAAGAGCGCGTCGAACTCGTCGAGAGTCATGTCCGTCAGGCTGCGGGCAGGTCGGCCACCAGGCGTGCGAATAGCTCGGTCAGCAGCTGCCGCCAGTCCGCGTCCGGGATGAACAGCACTCCCTCGTTGTCTGGCATCCCCGGCGGTACGTGTCCTGGCTCGGTGGTCGTGAAGGCCTGGACGATCACACCGCCGTCAGTCTTGTGGAAGGTCGGACACGGGCCGTTCTCGCAGCCGTTGGTCGCGAGCACTCGTAGCGTCGTCATAGTCGTCCTGACTCTCAGAGCATGGGCATGACTCAGTCATGATCTGACAGCAGCCCCCGAGCACGCAAGAGCTAGGGTCCCCTCCTTGCTGTTGATTCAACGGTATGCAACAGTAGCAGAGTTGACTCAACGCCCGGGTCTCTCGACTGATCTTCGATCAACCGTGGGGCGGCTCGGTCTTTCCAACGGCCAACGACCCCTCACCACCGCCACCCGCCTGTCGTTCCGGCGCAGGTAGGGGGCGCAACGCCGCCGTGTGCTGGCCCGCAAGACCTGGAGGCATGTCGCATGAGCACAGGAAACCTGGTTACCGGCGACGGGGACGTGCGGTGGTTGGCGTCGGCGCCCCGGCCGAGGCACCGCGGGTCATCGCGATCACCGATGCTCGTACGTATCGCGCCCACCTCGTGAGCGACGCGGCCGCCGCCGCTGGCCGCGCGGATGTGGGGCGCTACGTCGCGGTGTGCGGCATGGTGGTGCTCGCCGCGAGCCTGACCACCCCGGACACCAGTTTCTGCCGTGCCTGCCTATCGGCGCAGGCCCGGGGTCATGCACCCGTGCGCAGCGGGAGCGGGAGTGGCACGCGATGGGGGCAGATGGCCCGGACGTGGTGATCGCGAAGCGACTGCTCGACCACCTCAGACTGCGTGGCTTTCAGTTCCGGCGGGTCGCCCCGGGCGCGGACGGGCCGCTGGTAGGCAACCGGGTGACCGGTGACTGGGCCGACCTCGTCCATATCGCAGGATTCAGCCGAGACTGTTTCGTCTGGCGTAAACGGACATCGTCGCTGATCGTGGGGATGGGCTGCTGCAGCACCAGGTGCACGGCAGTGCGCTGACCGTGCTCAACGAGGTCCTGGCCTGGGAGACGCGATCGTGACCCAAGCCCCCGGCAGCCACCGGACGCTACTACGTGGCGGACTTCCAGAAGCGGCTGGGCACAGGGCAGTCCGCTGATCGAATGTCGTGGTGCCGTACGTTGATCGGGCCATGACCGGAGACGATCGAGGTCCGCGGCGAGGCGGCGGTATGTCGCATGTGCGTAACCGCACCCCCGGCGACGGTGGCCCCCGTGCACTCTTGCGGGCGATGTTCGACGCGGCGGTGGCCGCCGCCGATCCGCTGCAACGAGTGGGAGCCTTCCTGCCGGCCCGACCACCCGGGCGGGTCGTCGTGGTAGGCGCCGGTAAGGCGTCGGCGCGGATGGCGCAGGCGGTCGAGCAGGCCTGGGACGGCCCGCTGAGCGGACTCGTGGTGACCCGATACGGGTACGCGGTGCCGTGTTCGCGCATCGAGATCGTCCAGGCGGCCCACCCGGTTCCCGACGCCGCGGGCGAGCAGGCAGCCCGCCGCATCCTTGAGCTGGTTTCCGGGCTCGGCGCGGATGACCTGGCGCTGGCGCTGATCTCCGGCGGCGGCTCTGCGCTGCTCGCGCTCCCGGCGCCCGGAATCACCTTGGCCGACAAGCAGATGATCAACACGGCACTACTGCGGTCCGGGGCGTCGATCGGGACGATGAACCTGGTGCGCAAGCACTTGTCGGCGATCAAAGGCGGTCGGCTGGCGGCGGCAGCGTTCCCGGCTGCCACCGTAGGCCTGTTGATCTCCGACGTGCCTGGTGACGATCCCGCCGTCATCGCCTCTGGGCCCACTGTGTCGGAGGCGTCAACCCCGGCGCAGGCGCTGGCGGCGCTGTCGGCCTACGGAGTGCCGCTGCCGCCCGCGGTGCGGGCGCACTTGGAGAACGCTTCGGGCTGCCCGGGCCCCGGCGACCCGCGGATGGCCCGCGTCACCAACCAGGTGATCGCCGCTCCCCAGCAGTCCTTGCAGGCTGCAGCGGAGGTGGCCCGGCAGGCGGGGGTGACCCCGGTGATCCTCGGCGACTCGCTGGAGGGGGAGTCCCGGGAGTTAGGGATCGTACTGGCCGGGATCGCCCGCCAGGTGCGTCGCCACAGCCAGCCCACCCCGGCGCCCTGCGTGCTGCTCTCCGGTGGCGAGACCACGGTGACCGTGCGCGGTACCGGCCGCGGCGGCCGCAACGTGGAGCTGCTGTTGTCACTGGTCATCGCCCTGCGGGGCGCGGAGGGCGTACACGCCATCGCCTGCGACACCGACGGCGTCGACGGGGTGGAGGAGGTGGCCGGGGCGCTGGCCGGGCCCGACACCCTGCGCCGGGCCGAGCAGCTCGGAGTGGACGCCACCACCGCGCTGGCCGGCAACGACGGCCACACTTTCTTCGCCGCCCTGAACGATCAGGTCGTCACCGGACCCACCCTGACCAACGTCAACGACTTCCGCGCCGTCCTCATCACCTGACATTGGTAGCTCTTCAAGGGCTACCAACCCGTGGGTTTCCCGCCTCAAAGAGCTACCAACGCACCCTGGGCTACGTCACTGATCCAAATGCCATGCTGCCGAACGGGTGACGTTGCAGCGGTTGGGCTCAATAGTGAGTACTTCTGAGGCTGCACGTTATTTACTCGCAATGAGAAGACCCTATGCGGATCGACAGCATTATTCCGAACCCAGCGCCACCCGGCTCGACCGTGATCATCCAAGGTGACGACTTGGGAGCCGTAGAGAAGGAGTAGGGTGGGAAGCTGGCGCGGTGGCTTTGGACTCCGTTTCCAGCTTCCCCCCGTCAAGTGAAATAGGCCGCCGGCGAGGTGCCCGTGGTTCGGGTCCTTTTCCGTCGGCCTTTTCCCGAACCGGACAGGCGAGTTTCCCCGCATCCGGCTCTCCAGTGTTCATTTCCGGGTGGTGGTTGTGGCCCGTCCGGCGTGGATGTTCTGGTGGCATTTCTCGCAGACCACGAGGGTCTTGCGTTTGCGTTTTGCCATCAGATGCACCCACGATGGCCGTTCTGGCCTGCCTGGCTTGTTGAGATCGGCGAGTTTGCGGATGTGGTGGACTTGCAACCCTATCCCTGTCTCGCACAATTCACACCGTCCGGCTACGAGCCGACGGATCAGCTCGTTGCGTTTGGTGGTGGCCATGATCGGTTTCAGATCGGTCAAGACAGCGGTACGCTTGCGTCTGAGTGGTATCCCACCGAAGCGGGCGACCAGTGGTTTCTTCCCTTGCTCGCGGTGCACGGTGACCTGGAAACAGGTCCTGGACCCGTCGGGAGTATCGATGCTCGCCTTGTACTTGCGAGCCATCTTCGCGACGGTGGACTTGTGTTTCCCGGCCAGGGTCTTGAGCATTGATGTCTCCATGACCCAGCGCAGCTTCGCCAGGCGGAACACATCCTGGGCGAGAAGGTAGTACTGGACGAACCCGCGATACTCCGAGCCGTACTTCGCGACGATCGTGTAATCCTCGTCGTGGAGCAGCGGGCCGCGTAGCGCGGGTTTTCCCTTACTCATATAGCGAGCACACCGGTCCCGGATGACATCCCGGGGCACGAACAGTCCGATCGCGCCGTTGACCGCCCGGCGACCCCGGGTGATCTTCGTGTCAGCGCGCTGCGTTCTGATCTCGTAACTGAGGAACCGCGCCGCCTGGCTGGTGGCGTGGGTGATCACAGTCTTGGATTCGGATAGCTCCAGCGTGAGCTCATCGCGTAGAAACTCACCGATCTTTGACTTGATCTCCTCTGCTTCGCGCTTCGGACCGGCGAACCCGAGGAGAAAATCGTCGCAATACCGCACATACCGAAGTCGTCGATAACTTGGATCGTCAGGGTCCTGGCTCGGCAGGCCACGTCGCAGGCGACACAGCGCCCGCACCGTACCCCGGTCTCCGTGCCGTTTGGCCGTCGCGATCCGGCTTTCGACGCGCTGGTATCTGGGTTCGCTTCGACGCCTCTCGCCTCGGGTATATTCCGGTATCAACCGCTGTTCAACGAACTGGTCGAATCGGTCCAGGTAGATGTTAGACAACACGGGAGAAGCGATTCCGCCCTGCGGAGCACCGGACAACGTCGCAGTCCACCGCCAGTCCTCCAAATACCCAGCTTGGAGCATACGATTGATCAGTTGCAGGAACCGGCCATCGTGGATCTTATCCGCCAGCGCCGAGAGCATGATCTGGTGATCAAGACTCCCGAAGTAGTCGGCGAGGTCCCCTTCGATGAACCAGTGTGTTCCCTTCCAGACCGAGACCACCTCATCCAGCGCGGTGTGGCAACCTCGTCCGCTACGGAATCCGTGAGACTGATCGGAAAACCGGACGTCATAGTACGCATCCAGAAGCATACGAACCACTTCGGCGACCAGTTTATTCGACCAGGTTGGCATCCCCAGTGGGCGTTTCTTCCCATTTTTCTTCGGGATATAAACCCTTCTGGCCGGTGACCACCGGTACGATTCCGAGCGTAACGCCCCGATAATCGCATCGATCTTGGCCAGAGACATGCCGTCCACGGTCTCTGTGGTAACCCCCGGCGTCATCGCACCCTGATTCGAGTAGATACGCCCGTAGGCCAACAGAAACAGTTCCTTGTTAAACAACTGCCGGTACAGCCTTTCCAACGGCAGACCCTTCCTGCCGCGTTCCCGGATGACACTCAGTACAGTTTCAGCACCCTGCATTCCGCAGACCTCCCTTCGCTGAGCATCCTGAACACCTGTGCCCCTTCGCCCTTATCCCGGCTTTCCCGGACCTCGTGGCCGGTCGTGACTCCGGCGGCTACCATGGGCACTCCTCACCCTGGGGCTCGCGCCCTGTAGGTGATCCCGCGGTACGTCTTCGCTGTACGTATCGAGCACGACGTAGGCCACCCACTCATCCCCTTAACCCTCCTCGCTGGAGGACACCGCACGCCACGGAGGTTGCCCGGTCTCACGGTTCATGCCCGAGCATGGCGCGCCGCCGGTTACAGGCATCATTTCCGACGGATGCTCACTTTCATCGTTGGGGATTAGGTTTTAGGCAATCCAGCTTTGGCCCTATCGTGCGGATCTTGCGGTACCCCGCCCTGGGTGCCTCCAGACGGCCACCGCTTCCCTGACATGCTCTGTTCCCCGTCAGGCTTTCGCCTCTGGGTAAGTCAGGCGATCCAAGAACCTCCCTCCGAGTTCCTCCCGGCTGCGCCGGGGATACAGCGAATCGCCTCACGGCGCACACCCGGCGTGAACCTCTCAGCTCACCGGGCTCCTATCATCCGGTTCGTGCTGCGGCCGCACGTTGCATGACCTCCCATCGCCAGTGTGCGAGGAGCCCCGGCCGGTCTCGCTTGATCCCGGCCAGGGTCCTGGCTGCTCGTC
>DATDHI010000268.1:0-11657 GCA_036521655.1 Pseudonocardiaceae bacterium
CACGGTCGAGGCTGCACCGACACCACACACCCCAGTCTGCGGCCCGGCAAGGGGGAACGCGACCGCACACCACATGATCCAACCCGGAAAACCGCAGCTCACCGACCTACACGGCGTGTCGCGGATTTGACCACCAGGGTCAACGGTGGAGTACAAAAACCACCCACCGACACCGGTGAGGCACAGGGACTACCCGCCTCGCAGTTGACCATCACGGTGGGATTCGGCACCACGTTGTTCCACAGTGATAACAACCGGTTCGGTCTGGCCGCCCAGCGGCCCGCGCAGCTGGCCGACCTACCCGCGTTCCCCGGGGACGCCCTGGTGCCCGGGATCTCCGGGGGTGATCTGTGCGTGCAGGCCTGCGCGAACGACCCCCAGCTCGCCGTGCACGCCATCCGTAACCTGACCCGGATCGCCCGGGGCACGGCCGTGGTGCGCTACTCGCAGCTGGGCTTCGGCCGTACCAGCAGCACCAGCACCAACCAGCAGACTGCCCGCAACCTGATGGGCTTCAAGGACGGCACCAGCAACATCAAGGCGGAGGACACCGCCGCGGTCGATCGCCACGTCTGGGTGCAGCGGGGTGACGGTCCCGACTGGATGACCGGCGGCAGCTACCTGGTCAGCCGGCGTATCCGCATGCTGATCGAGCCGTGGGACTCCACCCCGCTGGCTGAGCAGGAACGGGTCATCGGCCGGGCCAAAGGCACCGGTGCACCGCTGGGCGCGACCACCGAATTCGACCCTCTGGACTTCACCGTCGCCGATGCCGAGGGCCAGCCCCTCATAGATCTGGACGCCCACGTGCGTCTGGCGCACTCGTCCAACAACGGTGGTGCGCAGCTACTGCGTCGTGGCTACAACTTCGTCGACGGCACCGACGGGCTCGGCCGGCTGAACGCGGGCCTGTTCTTCCTCGCCTATCAGCGCGACCCCCGCACCCAGTTCGTCACCATCAACACTCATCTGGCGGGTAAGACCAACGACGCGCTCAACGAGTACATCCAACACGTGGGCAGCGGGCTATTCGCCTGCCCGCCCGGCGTCCAACCGGGCCAATACCTCGGGCACACGCTGCTGGAGATGAGGTGACGCTCAGTACATCATGTGGGGCTCGTCGTAGTACTTGAACTCAAGCAGGTTGTTCGAGGGATCCCGCAGCACGAACGCGTCGTGCCCTTCGGGCTGGCCGTCGAAGCGGCGGAAGGGGTCGGCGAAGAACGGCAGGCCGTTGTCCCTGGCCCGGTTGAGCAGCCGCTCCCAGTCCGGCCGGTCCCGGAATGTGACCCCGAAATGCCTGGGGTAGAGCTGGGGAGCGGTCTCGACGCGGTCGGAGAGATGGCAGACGACTTGGTCGCCGAAGAAGTTCAGGGTGATGCGGTCGGCGTAGCGCCGGGCCGGCGTGCAACCGAGGCCCTCGACGTAGAACCGCCGGGCGTCGTCCAGATCCTTCGCCGGGATCGCCAGGTGGAACACGTCTTGTTGGGTGCGCGTCACATCGCCTCCAGCAAGGTGTCCGACCGCAGACCCCGCCGCAACGTCTCCAGGGCGATCACATCGTCGGCTCGCACGTTGCCCAGGTTGGCCCATGGGCCGAGCCGGCGGAGGAAGTATGCCTGCAGGTCCTTGTTCGGGGCCTCGAACAGCAGCCGGTCGAGGTCGAGCCCGGAGCGGACTATCTCGTCGACCAGCTCGTGGCGCGGTTCGCCGTCGGACCGGCAGATCCCGCTGCGACCGCTCTCCCTGGCCTCCGCGGTGACGAGGTGGGCCCCGGCGGCGAAGTCCTCCTGGATCAGAGCGATCCAGCGCGCCGGCGCCAACGCATCGGAACGCCGGATGTCCTTGAACCCGACCTCGCTGATCACGACGAACTCGTCAGCGAGCCGGGCCACCCAGCGGGCCTTCTCGGTGTTGTCGATAGGGATTGTGCCGTTCGATACCTCGACGTGGGTGGCACCCAGGTTCCGGCACAACGACACCCACTCCGGCACGAGCCCGTCCAGGGCGTAGCGCTCGAAGAGCGTGCCGCCGAAGTAGAAGTCGATGCCGGCGCCGCGCACGACGTCGATCTTCCGCTTGATGTCTTTGGTGACCAGGCAGGTGCCCCAGCCGAACTTCACGAAATCCACGAATTCGCCGACGCTGTCTATCGCGTCCTCGAATTGGCCGGTGAACAACCCTGGATCGATGACCATCGTGAGCCCGCGCCGCCGTGGCTTGGACTCGAGGTCCGGTAAGCGCAGTGGAGTGTCGATCACGACTGCCTCCTTACGCCCGCCCTGATCGGCGGGTTTGAGACGGAAGATTCGGATCTGTTGGAACGCAGCGAGCGGCGCTTTCCGGTGAGCGCCATGCTGAACGGGCTGTGCCGCAGCACCTCAACCACCAGCAGCGACCCCGCGATGGTGGCTGCGATGGCGATGATGGTCGAGCCGAGCGCCGGCACGTGCGTGGACAGCCACTCCACCGGGCCGAGGGTCAACGCCCACAGCACCATCGGATGCACCAGGAAAATTCCGAAGGAGCGGTCCGAGCCGATCTCGATGATCCGGGACCCCGGGCCGGCTCCCCGGCGCGCCGCCCAGGCGACGCCGAGTGCGAACAACGCCGTGATGACCGCCACGCACCAGGGCACCATGACCGGCTGGAACACGTCGGAGGCGAACACCGCGGAGGCGCCGCCGAACACCGAGCTCAAGTACCAGCCCTCGGCCGCGGCACCGGTGAGCAGCAGCGCCACGACCACTACCGCCGGATGCTCGCGGACCCAGGCCTGCACCCGGTCGGCGTGCAACGCAGCCACCCCACCGAGCACCAGGTAGAACGCATAGCTGCCGACGAACGACCCGTCGTAGAACAACAGCTGCCCGGCCAGGCCGCTCGGGTGCGTGACGTGCAACCAGTGATCGATGCCGATCTGGAGGACCGCGCCGATCCCCAGCAGCCACCAGTGCCACCGTCTGGTCGCCTGCAGCAACCGCAGAAACACCGGGAACAGCAGGTAGAACTGCATCGTGACGACCAGGAAGTACAGGTGGTAGCACGCCGTGCCGGTGAGCAGGTTGATCCCGAGGTCGCTGAGTGCCGCCATGGGGGGCAGTGGCGCCGCGATCTGAGACTGTCCGGTGTAGATCAACGACCAGATGATGTAAGGCGCCCCGATCAGCAGGAAGCGGCGCCGCCAGAAGGGCGCGACGTGCAGCCGGTCGCGGTAGCGGTACACCAGCACGAACGCGGTGAGGGCGAAGAACGTCTCACGGGTGAAGTGCAGCAGCATCCCGGCGCCGCCCGCCGGGACGCTGTCCGGCGGATTGATGGTGGGCACGGTGTGCACCGCGATGACGGCGGCGAAGGTCAGCACCCGAACCATGTCCACGGCATAGACGTAGCCCGAGCCAGTGAGGCGCGCCGCGGGCCGGTCGGGCTGCGTGGCAGCGGGCAGAGCCACAGTCACAGGGGGCACTCCTCGGGACGCCCGGCATCGGCGGCGAGCATCTCCCGCATCCGCCGGCGGAGTACCTTCCCGGTGGGGGTCACCGGGAAGCCGTCGACGATCCGGAACTCCACCGGGCGTTTGACCCGGCTGAGTTGTCGCTCGCACCGCAGTCGCAATCGGCCGACGAGCTCCTCCGGTGGCTCACCGTCGGCCGGCTGCACCGGTCGAACCCACGCCACCGGCACCGCCCCGAGGACCGGATGGGGACCCCCGACGACGACCGCCTCGGCCACCACCGCCTCACCGAGGAGGACCTCCTCCACCTCTCCCGGGTGCACCAGCTCGCCGCCGCGATTCACCACGTCATCGCTGCGCCCGACGAGGTAGAGGTACCCATCGGCGTCGAGTCGCCCGAGATCTCCGGTGTCCAGCCAGCCTGCGGCGTCGAACCGCTGGGCGGCCACACCGTCGTCATACGCACTGATCACGCCCTCGCCGCGGATGCGGACCCCTCCCACCACGTCAGGCTCGCAGCACCGACCGTCCAGCCCGACCACTTCCAGCTGCACCCCTACCGGCCGCCCGACCGATCCGGGCGGGTGCCCACCGTGCAGCGGGGTCGCGGTGATCTGGCTGGCTGCCTCGGTCATGCCGTAGCTCTCCACCACGGCGACCCCGGTCCGCGCGGCCACCCGCTCGCGGGCCGCCGCCGGCAGCGGTGCAGACGCCGAGCGGATGAACCGCAACGTCGCAGGCACGGCGGGGACGCTTTCACGGGCCAGGATCGAGAGGATGGCCGGCACCGCGTTCACCCAGGTGATCTCATGTTCCACCAGGAGCTGCCAGAACCCGGTGCGATGAAACCGCCGGTCAAGCACCAGGGTGCCACCGGCGACCAGGGTGGCGAGCAGCGCGACAACCTCGGCGTTGATGTGGAACAACGGCAGCGGGTTGAACCCGCGGTCGGCGGCAGACAGTTCATGGTGGCGCGCCACGCATCGCGCGACATGCAGCAGCTGGCGCTCGGCGAGCCCGACCGTCTTGGGTGTGCCGGTCGAGCCGGAGGTGAGCAACGCAACAGAGCCCGGGTGCGCTGGGGCCGCTGACCGGACGCGGGTTACCGGGTCAGCCGGCAGACCGGTGGCTGGGTTCACGTGCACGCCCGGTATTGCAGCCCGATCGCTGACCACGAGCAAGGGGTTCAGGGCGTGCCGCGTGCGTGTCGCCTCGGCGGGGGGCGCCGCCGGGTCGACGGGCGCCGAGCATCGTCCGGCGGCGAGCACGGCGAGATGCACCACGCAGAACGCGAGCGGATCGTCGACATCGACGAGTACCCGGCCACCCGGCGGCACCCCGGCGGCGTCGAGTTCCCGGCACCACGCATCGGCAGCATCGCGCAGCATCGCGAAGTCGAACCGCCGGTCGCTGCGGGCATCCGCCAGGAAACACCGGTGCGCTGAGCTCGCCGCACGCTCGCTAACGAGCTCATCAAGGGTGCTCATAGCCGCATCCTGACCTGGCCACCTGAACACCAGCTGGATAAGCCCTGGGCATACTCTGGGTCATGTCGCTGGGAGGAAACCACGTGCCCAATCGGTCAGTGTCCGGCCGGGGGTACTTGACGGCAACGCTGCTGGCGTTCGCCGTGGTCCTGCTGCTGGCGGCATTCGTCACCACTGTCGCGCACCCGTCCTTCTCAGGCCACCCGCCAACGGCCGCACCGTCCGAGCTGGTCACCGCCGTCGCGCACCCATCTATCTCGGACCACCCGGCAACGGTCGCGCCGTCGGGACCGGTCACCGGGGTGCACACCATAACCATCGGCGACATCGGGCGGACCTACCGCTCCTTCGTCCCGACCCAGCTGACCGACCCCGTACCCCTGCTGGTCCTGTTGCATGGGCGCGGGCAGTCCGAACCCTCCGTGATGAACCAGACCGGGTTCCTCCGGCTGGTCGAGCAGCGGCGGGCGGTGCTCGTGTTACCCGACGGGGAGCAGCGGTCGTGGAACGCCGGCCATGGCTGCTGCGGAATCGCCGGCTCCCGCCGCGTCCCGGATGTGCCCTTCCTGACCGCGATCGTGTCCGATGCGACGCACAGGTGGCCGGTCGACGTCAGGCGGGTGTATCTGGTCGGGTACAGCAACGGCGGCAAGCTCGCCTACAGCGAGATGTGCGCACACCCCGAGCTCTTCGCGGCCGTGGCCACCTACGGCGCCGTGCCGTTATCACCGTGCAATCCGGGCACGCCCCCGGTGCCGTTTCTCCTCGCCGCCGGCTCGGCGGACCCGGTCATGCCCTTCCAGGGAAAACCGGGCGGGCATCCCCCCCAGCCAGCCGTGCCGCAGGCCCTTGCCTGGCTGCGCGCTCAGGACCGCTGCCCGGCCACGGAGCAAACCGAGCGAGACGGCTCAGCGGTGCTACAGCGATGGGCCGACTGCGCGGGCGGCACAGAGGTCGAGTCAGTCGTCTATCCAGGGTGGGGTCACTCGTGGCCGGCTGCACAAGCCAGCTCGCTGGCCGACCTGATGTGGGCGTTCCTCACCCGGCATGGCGCTGCGCGCTCGTGAGTGGCGAACATTGTTTCGCCACTCACGACCGGTAGTTGTTCGTGACGATCACGATCAGCCCGGAAGCGTCCTTCGCGATGCCCGGGAACCGAGGCGCCACGCGCATCCCGAACTGGGCAGCGATGGCCTCGGCTTCGGTGCGCTGGTCGGTACCGTCCAGGTAGTAGGCGGTGCTCGCGGGGATCTGCCCGGCTGAGTAGTTGCCGACCTCAAGCACCGTCCAGCCTGCGGCAGTGAGGTCACGCGCAGCCCGCGCGGCCAGGCCGCGGATCGTGCTGTTGTTGTAGACCCGGACCTCGCCGCGACTGTTCTTGTCGCCGGGGCTCTGTCCACTGGCCGGGGCGTCAAGGCCAGACACAGGCGGGCCGGCGATGACGGGCCCGCCACCATCGGGGATGCCGGGCGCGGGGCTCACCGGCGCGGGGCTCACGGACGCCGGCGGCGGAAACGGGATGACGGCGGGGGGTGCCAATTCGCTTGCCGGGGCCACGGTGGCCGGCAGCGGCTCACTGGCCGAGGTCTTCTGTCCACCGTGGACGAACTCGACCACTCCCATCACGGTGGCGATCGCTGCCACCCCGAGCAGTCCTATCCCGGCGATCCGTGCTCCAGACCGGTTCGGGGTGCTCATGATCATTTACCTCCATCGCTACCGCGGGTCGACGCCGAACCGCCGCGCAGCCCGTGCCCGCTGGCGGCTGGACCGCAGCCGGCGTAACCGCTTGACCAGCATGGGGTCCGCAGCGAGCGCGTCCGGCCGGTCGATCAAGCCATTGAGCACCTGGTAGTAGCGCGTGGCGGACATCTCGAACAACTCACGGATGGCCCGCTCCTTGGCACCGGCGTACTTCCACCACTGACGTTCGAAGGCCAGGATCTCGAGCTCCCGGGGACTCAGGCCCTCCGGCGGTTTGTTGATCGGGTGCAGCGCCTCTGCGGCGTCCATCGCGCTCCTCGGCTCACAATCCCGCGGCTGCGTCCGCACGGGATACCGTCCGAATCACAGCCTTGTGATTCGGACCGCCATTGAAGCATGCGGCCGATCGGCTGGGCCCACCGACGCTCCGCCCGGGGGTGCCGGACTTCGGGAACGATTACTGTGGTTCCCCATGACTGTCCGCCCGATCCGAATAGTCGGCGACCCGGTGCTGCACACCCCGACCAGGCTGGTGACCGAGTTCGGCGACGTGCTGCACGCCCTGGTCGACGACATGTTCGACACGATGACGGCGGCCGAGGGGGTCGGGCTCGCCGCGAACCAGATCGGCGTGGATCTGCGGATGTTCGTCTACGACTGCGCCGACGCCCAGGACGTGCGGCAGCACGGTGTGGTGGTCAACCCCGTGCTGGAGACCAGTGGGCGGCCGGAGACGATGCCCGACCCGGACGACGACTGGGAGGGCTGCCTATCGGTGCCCGGCGAGTCGTTCCCCACTGCGCGGGCCAGCTGGGCGCGGGTCACCGGGTTTGACGCCGACGGCGCACCGGTCACGGTCGAGGGCACCGGTCTGCTATGCCGGTGCCTGCAGCACGAGACCGACCATCTCGACGGCATCCTCTACCTCAACCGCCTGGTCGGCCGCCACGCCCGCGAAGCAAAGAAGATGCTCAGAACCCGAGGCTGGGGCGTCCCCGGCCTCACCTGGAACCCCGCCGCCAGCCCAGCAGAGGGCTGACCGGCGGGCTGAATTCACAGGCCGAGGTGCAATCGGGCACGCCTACCCCAATTACCCTGCTCGACGGCATGTGCGGGGAACATGAACCGAACCGTATCTTTAGCCAAGGCACGAGGGCCTTGGACCGCTCCGGTCGAACTCGGCGTAGAAGGGCTGACGGCGCGGCGTGCCCTGTCGGAACATTGCTGGGTGTGGCACTGTTGCTAGTGACGCAACGGTGTAATTCTGGGTGGAGGCGGTGGTCGCGCATGGACCCCTTGGACTCCTACTCGCGTACGGTCAGCTCAGTCGCGGCGGCCGTCACTCCGCACGTCGCCAGCCTGCGGATCGGGGCTGGCGCAGGGTCCGCGGTCGTGTTCGCCGATGACGGCCTGCTGCTGACCAACGCGCACGTCGTCGGCTCCGCCCACGGTGGTATCGCGGCATTCACCGACGGCACCGAGAGCCGCTTCGACGTGGTTGGCCGCGATCCGCTCTCCGACCTCGCGGTACTCCGCGCGCGCGGCTCCACGCCGTCGGCGGCAGTCCTGGGCGACGCTGACGAGCTGGTCGTCGGGCAACTTGTGGTCGCGGTAGGCAATCCCCTCGGGTTGGCGGGATCGGTCACCGCCGGGGTGATCAGCGCGCTGGGTCGCTCGCTGCCGGTGCGCGCGGGCCGGGCCGGGCGGGTGATCGAGGATGTGATCCAGACCGACGCCGCGCTCAACCCGGGCAACTCCGGCGGCGCGCTGGCCGACGCCGACGCCAAGGTGGTCGGGATCAACACCGCCGTCGCCGGTGTCGGGCTCGGGCTGGCGGTGCCGGTCAACGCAACGACCCGCCGGATCATCGGTGCGCTGCTCGCCGACGGCCGGGTGCGCCGTGGCTACCTCGGACTCGTCGGGGTGCCCGCGCCGCTCCCCGCGCCGGTCGCCCAGCGGACCGGACAGGCCTCTGGGCTGCGGTTGGTCGAGGTCATCCCGGGAAGCCCGGCCGACCGGGCCGGACTGCGCGCCGGGGATCTCGTGCTCAGCGCTGGCCGCCGATCCGTGACCGATGCCCAGGGGATCCAGCGCCAGCTGTTCTCCGAAGCCATCGGCATCACGCTGCCGATCACCGCACTGCGCAACGGTGCAATGGTGGACGTCATGACCGTGCCCACCGAGCTGGTCCAGACTTAGCGGTGGGTGCCGAGCGGGACAGCCAGACCAGGTCGGCACCGGAGTTGGGCGCGTAGAGCTCTCGACGGTCCGCAGGCTGCCGGACGCGGTGGCCGCGCCAGGGTAGGGGTTGGTCCACAACGTGACAGCAGAGCCGTCGGCGAACGCCAGACCCCAGGCCACCACGGCCGCGGGCCTGTTCTCGTCCTGCTCGCGGTGCAGCGCGTAGAGCTGGGGCACGGCGTCGAGGGTGTGCGCCGGTACGGGATCGTTTGCAGGAACCATACGTGGAAATTCCACATAAGCCAAGTCTCTGTTGCGCTAGAACAGTAGCGCGTAACATCCAGCTGTCGTAGGTGGCGGTTCAGTGGAACACGGGAGGTGGGGCAGTGGCGACCGGGAGCCCGATGGTGCGGCGAAAGCGGCTCGGGGCGGAGCTGCGCACGCTGCGGGACCGGGCCGGGCTGACCGGCGAGCAGGTGATCGAGCGGGTGGGCTGGGCGTCGGCGTCGAAGCTGAGCCGGATCGAGAACGGCCGCACCCGCCCGGACCTCTCGGACATCTTCGACCTGCTGGACCTCTACGGGGTCACCGGCGCGGACCGGGAGAAGCTCATCGCGATCAGCCGCGATGCGGCGAACACCCGCGGTTGGTGGCGTTCCTTCGCCGACCTGGGGCACCGCCAGCGCGGCTACGCGGAGTTGGAAGCCGGCGTGGCCGAGCTCCGCGAGTACCAGCAGTCGCTGATCCCGGGCCTGCTGCAGACCCCGGGCTACGCGCGGACCCGGGTGCTCTCCGAGTTACCGATCCGCGGCCGACTGGACGTCGCGGCCGAGGTGGCCGCCCGGCAGGCCCGCCAGGCTGTGCTCACCGCCGAAGACCCACCGCTCTACCACGCAATCATCGACGAGGCGGCGCTGCGCCGACATGCCGCCCCTGCCGACGTGATGGCCGCCCAGCTCGCCCAGCTGGTGGAGCTGTCCGCGCGACCGGCCGTGACGCTGCGGGTGCTGCCGCTGGACGCCCAGATCAGCGACTACTACGTGCCGCACAGCTCGTTCTCGCTCTACCGCTTCGCCGACTCCGAGGACCCGGACATCGTGGTGCTGGAAACCGTCACCAGTGACCTGCATCTGGGCGATGATGAGGACGTTTCCTGGTATAGACTGCTGTTCGAGTGGCTGGCGGCTGCGGCGCTGCCGCCGGAGGAGTCGGTGACCTTCCTCGCGGGGCTCGCCCGCCAGCTCTAGACAGGCTGGCCCGTAAGGAGGCATCCCGTGTCCCACCCCGACTTCCGCCACGCAGTGTGGCACAAGAGTTCCCGCAGCGGCGGCGACGGCAACTGCGTCGAGGTGGCGTTCACCGGGTGGCGCACCAGTACCCGCAGCAACGGCAACGGTGGCTGCGTGCAGGTCGCCCAGGCGGGCACCCTGGTCGGGGTGCGCGACTCCAAGGACCCCGCAGGCCCCGTGCTCGCCATCGGCCCCGCCGCATGGTCAGCCCTGCTCACCGGAATCCGCCACAGCAACTTCCGTCCCAGCTAAGCTAATGTCGGCTGGCTGTTGCGCTCGTGTGCTGTCGTATGATCGCAGCGCGCCATTTTGTTCCCGGATCGGACGGCTCTCGGCACCGTGGTTTTCCGGGCGCTGACGTGCACCCACGCCGCCAAGTGGAACCTAATGGCTGTTCAAGCAGCCTGCCTACTGCAGAGCGGTCGTGGCCACCTCGCGGCAGGAACATCGGCGTACCGGCCCCGGCCCTGCGGTGAGATAGCGAAGACCCAGCTAGATTGTTGGGGCGGCCCGGAGGGCGCCGAGCCGCGCGGAGGTTTGGAGATCGCATGCCTGAGAAACCACTCCTGACTGTCGCCACGGTGGAGCACGAACAGGCCTGACGGGGGACACGCCGTCACAGTCCGCGTGCTGAAGGTGACCGCAGGTGTGCGACTATCACGGGCAGTCTCTGGGCTCGGGAGTTGTGCATGATCACGTCGCTGGAACGCGGGCGGTACGACTGGCCGTGGCGGGGTGGGCCTTCGTTCGTCACCCCGGACGGGTCCCAGGTCGTCCTGCACAGCAGTGCGGCGGACGTGTCGAGGCCGTGGTCGTGTGGGTTCATAGCCCTCGTGCGAGGCGCTCGCAGAGCGTTCACCGTCGCCGAGGCGGGTGCCTTCGACTGGCACAGTACCTACACCACGGTCCCGGACCAGGTGTTCCGGCAGCCATACCGCGGCGGTGAGCTGATCATCGGCAGCCGCCACGAGCCCGCCGACTACCGCGCTGCCTGGCGCGGGCAGTGGTTCGAACTGCACACCCGGGCCTGCGGTCCCGCCGAGGGGATCACCAGGATCTTCGATGCGTTGCGGCTCACCGACACCCCGCTGGGGCTACTCGCGCAGCCGCGCAGCACCGCGCAGGCCCAGTTCGAGCCGGTAAGGGTGGCCAAGGAGATCCCCGGGATCGGCTACCTGACCATCGAACGCCCCGGGACCAGCCAGGTCACGGTTCCGGACTTCGGTGGCCATCCCACCCAGCACGGAGAGCTGTGGCGCCAACCGCTCGGGATCGGGGCCCAGGGTCGCTCCCGGTCCGAAGCGCTGGTCCTGGCCACCCCCGCGGCCATCACCCAGCTGATCCCCGGACCAGCCGACACTCCGAACCCACGCGATGCGCTAGCCTTTCTGGTTGGCTTGAATGTGACCTGGGAGCAGGCATGATCGTGCTGGGCGTGCCGGTTCTTGCCGCCGCGATGCTGTTGGTCGTCGCTGGGCTTGAGCATGTGCGAGCCCCCAAGGCGCTGGCTCGTGCCGCCGGCACCGGGGTCGGGGCGGCCCG
>DATDHI010000269.1:0-5571 GCA_036521655.1 Pseudonocardiaceae bacterium
TACCAGGCCCGACCGGAGACACCACCGTGGAAACGCTGGACAGACCAGCAGCATCCGCACACCCCAACCAGACACCATGATCCACAACGCCGACCGCAATCCGGAAGACGATCACTCAAAGTCGGCCGGTGGATCCAGGCTTAAGGTGTTCCGCGATGCAGGCGTCGTCACGGAGGCCCGATGCGGCCGGCAGCGCGTGCCGTACGGGTTGGGACTATTTCCTCCCGAGCCTGCGCGACTACGTCGACTCCGGCCACGGCACTCCCATCAAGCTAGCGCCACCGCAGGATAAGGATCTGCAGCCCTGACGGGCCACGGTAATTGTTCGGGCTCCCGAAGGGTGATGAGGCATCCGCGTGCACCGTTCGCGAGTGCGAGCCCATGGGCCGGGCAGCACGTCTGAGATGTTAGGTTGTGGCTGAAACTGGTTTCGCAGCACGCGACGGGGCAACCACCTTGGATAACGGCCAACTGACAACTCGCGAGGCGAGGCTTGCGGTGATGCCGTCGGACCAGCTGTTCAGTTCCCTCCGCACCCAGCTTGACAATGTCCGGGAGTGGAATGCGGAGCGCAGGTGGGGCTTCAGCGCCGACGATCTCTCCTCTGTTGATCTCACCCCTCGGGTGCAGGACAAGCCGCTCGTCGTCGACGTCATCGCTGTTTACCTGGGCGGCAACGCCCAGCTGAACGGTGTCCGACGCACCTGCCATGAACTGTGGAAGGTGGCCGCCGAGCAGCAGCCCCACACGTGGAGCTGGGACTGGTACGGGGACAAATGGGAGGATCACCCTAAACCGGTGCGTTTGCGCAGCGGTATCGTGCATCGGCCGGGTATCCGGCGGGTGACTGTTGATCTAGGTGCCCACTTCGAACCAGGGCGGTACCGCCGAGCCAGCAGCGTTCGTAGCCACTATTCGGCGCACGCCGAGGTGCTCGCCGCCGCAGCCCACTTTCCGCGGTGGATCCGGGCCATGGACGGGCACACCGTCCCCTACACGTGGATATCGGGTTACGAGGTGATGTTCTGGGAACGCCCGAGCTCCGAGCGCCTGCCGGCGCTGAGTTGGAGTGGTTTGCGCAGCACCATGAGCCTCACCGCTGCCTGGACCGACCACGCCTACAGCGGGTGGGCCGCGCCGACCTGCCCCAGCTAAGTGCGCAGGCCGGCCAGCGCCGTGAACTCGACGTGACCGACGTCTGTGCGACTGAACGGGAACGTCACTGTCGAGTTCACGGCATCCCGTGCGGAGTTCGACGCGCCGGCGGCTGGTAGGGGAGCTCTGGCCGGGATCGGGGACCATGCGCTGAGGTGCACTGGGAGCAGGAGATGTCCGACGAGGTCCGGCCTGTGGCGCAGCACTACCTCGACGGGCTGGCCGACGAGCAGCGTGCCGAGCTGGTGAAGGCGAACGGCGCTGGTTGGACGTTGCTGCGGGGGATTCTCGATGAGGGTCAGGGGTTGGCGTTTCTCGGTGCCGGGGTGTCGGGGTGTCGGCTCCGCTGTACCCGCTCTGGGCTGAGGTGATCGCCACGCTGATCGCCGGTGCGGATCGGCTCACCGAGGAAGAGGCTCGCATCTGCCGGGCGCCGGCGACGAGTGTCCTTGGCGAGTCCTGCCCGGCGGCTCGCGGCCCGGGGGTTGGTCATCGTTAAAGGTCCCCAGAACCGGGGTTGGTGGTACTTGAAGGCACGCAAACTGGACGATCCGCCGTGCGATCGATCGGCATTCACCTGCGGCGGGCGAGGACCGGCGGCTGCGCGCCAGTAGAGAATCCACACCGGGAGTGAAGTTGAGCCGTGCAGCGATTCGAAACGAGACCTGGGAGGCATACGTGTTCCATCCCGTCGACAGCGTAAATCGGACCCGTCGCCGAGCCCCCGCGCTGGCACTACTGGCCTCGGGTTGTGCCCTCGCATTGACCGTACTTATGGGCTGCGCCGGCGGAACGACATCGACATCGCCCTCGACCACCCCGCCCCTCACAACGTCAGCTGCTGCAAACTCAGCGGCACTGTGCTCCGCGGCCCGCGACTTTCAGACCGCCGCCAACAACCTCGTGCATGTCGACGCGACGAAGGTGGGTACCGAAGGGGTCAAGAGCGCCCTGCAGAACCTCCGCACGGCCGGGACCAATCTGGCGTCCGCAGCGCAGGATCAGTTCGCTCCGCAGGTGGCCGGCCTGAACCAATCGCTCCGCTCGCTGCAGGCCACGATCGGAGGGCTGAGCGACCAGGACAGCTTGTCGTCCAAATTCGGCGCGATCAGCGCTTCCGTCGCCGCGGTGGAGCAGGCCGCTAAACCGATCATGGACAGCGCCCGGGCGGGGTGCCCCTCAGTGCCGTCCGTGGAGTTGCCACCCGGATCCTGAGCAACCACATCAGCGCTCATTGCGCCACACAACGGTCATGCCCTCGCTGCGCAGCCAGACCCGGTCCAGTCGCCTACGCCGGTACTGCTGCAGGCAGCTACCTGAGACTTCCGGCGAGTAGACGTCAAACACGGTGCCTCGCTGGCCGTAGACCAGGACCGCGTGGCAGTCGACCTCGCCCCAGTCGTTGTCGACAGAGATCCACACCAGGCGGCCACGCTCTAGCGCGTCACCGATGTCGGCGAGCGTGGGCTGACGGTGTTCAGTCCGCATCCGGGCGCCGAAGGTGCGCAACTCCTGCGCCGCGTGGCACTCGCGGCGGTGTCGCTCCAGCCGATCCCGTGTCCAGTACTCGTCCCACGACGAGTCCCACTCCTGGCGGTAGTAGCGCCTGAGGTAATCGAAGCCGTCCTCCAGGAACCGCTCAGGCTCGTAGGCACACACCGTATGCAGGGAGAGGCGTTGCTGGAGTAGGAAACGCCTGGCCCTCACACGCTGCGCACCACAGCCTGGCTCCCGACCAACCTCACGGTCGACCCTTGGTGTGTCCGGGGTATCGGTGACCCCTAACACGTAGAGAATATTCGCAGCGACACACGTCAAGCATGAATTGTCGTCAACCTGATGCAGATCCCGGGGTGATGGGCTCACGAAAAGCCCAGACCGGCAGCTTCGAACACCTCGATCGCCAGCGCCGACCAGTCCAACTCGCCCCGCCCCTTGTTGATCGACGCCGTGTAACGGTCCCGGACCAGGTTCGCCGCCGGCATCGGTACATTCAGCCGGTCGGCTGCCTCCAACACCAGTCGCGCGTCCTTGTGGCCCAGCCGGAGACCGAATCCCGGGGGGCTGAACTTCCCGCCGGCGATGGCCGCGCCGTAGCCCTTGTAGGCGTTGGCCATCAGCGGGGTCGTCGTGAGGACCTCGGCGGCCAACGTCCTCGGCACGCCGTGCTTCTCGACAAGCGCGAACGCCTCAGCCAACGTCTCCATGGCGCTCATCAGCAAGAAGTTGCCCGCCAGCTTGAGCGCGTACGCGCTGGCGGGGTCGTCGCCGAGCTCGTAGACGGCCGAGCCGATCACCTCCAGCAGCGGCTTCGCTCGCTCGCGCGCGGGCGGCACGCCGGCTGAGAGCACGATCAGTTCGGCGGACGCGGCCCTGTCCGGCCGCCCGAACACCGGCGCGGCGAGATAGCCACTGCCCAGTTGGGCGAGCCGGGTGCTTGTCGTCGGCGCGATCGTGCTCATCGAGATGTGCAGACCGTCGGGGCCCAGCCGAGCGGCCAACCCGTCCTCACCCGCGGTGACCTGTTCGACCGCGTTGTCGTCGGCAAGCATGGTGAACACGATCCCGCCCGGTTCGGCGGTCTCGGCCGGGCTCCGCACCAGGGTCACGCCATCCAGCTTCAGCAGCGGCTCGGCCTTGGAGGGCGTCCGGTTGTGGACGCGGAGCCGGCAGCCGGCCCGCACCAGGTTGCGGGCGATCGGCAGCCCCATGTTTCCCAGGCCGACGAATCCGATGTACTGGTCCACGAGCTGGCTCCTTCCCGAAGGCGCGGTCGGCTCCATCCTTCTCGCTGCCTCATGCGGCGTGCATGCCACCGTCGGTTCGTGAGATAGCGGTCGCGCAGCACGGCCAGGGCGAGGTCGGCGACGTCCCTGGGTGTGCCGGGTCGCCCGACCGGGACGAGCTCTGCCAGTGGGTCAGGGCGTCCACGAGGGTTCGCGGCCGGCCAAGGCGAGGAGGCGGTCCAGCGTCGGCGCGCCGTCGGGAACGCCCGCCAGCGCACCAGACAGCGGGATCCCGCCAACCTCGGTCATCCCATCCCAGGACGCGGGGGCCTGCCAGGCGACGACCAGCTCGTTGAGTTGCAACGGCAGCCGGCGGCGCCATTCGCGGTGAGGGTTGGCTTCTGACGCCTCACCGGGCTGTGCGGCGGGTGCGGGCCCGTCATCGCCCGTCGACTTCGTGGCGGCCTTCCTGAACGCGACCGTCAGCCCCAAGAGGTGATCGATCAGGTCCCCCACGGTGTAGTCCTCACACGGCGTTCGCGCCGAGAGCTGATCGTCGGTCACCCTGCCCAGCAGCGTCGTGAGCTGATGGGCCGCCGGGCGGAAGTCAACGGTGGTGGTGCTTTCCGTCACGATGGTTTCCTTCTCTGCTCGCCCCCACCCGTACAGACCTGGCGCACACCGAGAACTCATCGGTCGGGCGCCGTATCGGGTAGCTCTCAGCGTCCCGAATTCGACAGCAGCGCTGTTCGAGAGCGCCCGAGCAGCTCCCCTGTCGAGTCAGGGGACTGAAAGCGCTCAGGATCCTGTCTCCCACGTCAGCACCTCGTTGAGCACAACCAAAGCCCTCCTAATGCACTCATTGAAGCCATCTGACCTGCGATAACAAGACCTCTGTCTCACTCGTCAGTAGTGCCGATATCTGTCGAACGTGGGACCGCATCATCTGGCGAGGGTGGTCCCTCCGAGAGGCCGTCCCACCCGTCCCGCCGGACATACGCGGGACGGGTGCGGTGGGACAGGCTCGAATGGCTGCTGACCTGCGGGATAGCTCACCGAAGCTAGGTTGGGACGGGGCGCTGATGGGTGTCCCAGCCGTCCCAAGTCCCCCGGACAGGCCGCATCAACGACATCCGAGCCCGGAACGGGACACCCATGCCCGCCGTACCGGGCCCTGGGACATCAGCATGATCAACCCACCGTCATCATACGTCGACACACGCCGGCTGAGACGACCCGGCCGAGATCGCCCGGCACCCCCCGCGCTAGCCGGGCACCCCGCCGGGGTCAACGACGGGCATTTTGCCGTAACCGCAGGGGGCGGCAGATTCAGCCAGTGGAAGCATGCGCCTCGACAAGTTCGGTGAATAGCTCGGAGGGTTTCTTCCAGTTGTGAATTTTACGAGGCCGGTCGTTGATTTCGGAAGCTACTATGGCGAGATAGTCGGGATCGGATGTGATATTCACACCTTTGGGGAAGAATTCGCGGACGATGCGGTTGAGGTTTTCGTTGCTGCCGCGTTCCCACGGGGAGTGGGGGTGGGCGAAAAACACCGGGAGTCCGGTCGCGGTGATGGTGGCGTGTCGCGCCATCTCGGTGCCGCAGTCCCAGGTCAGCGACCGGCGGATCGCTGCGGGCAGTCCACCGGTGGCCGCGATGACGGCGTCTCCGACGGTCAGCGAGTCGCGT
>DATDHI010000270.1:0-13624 GCA_036521655.1 Pseudonocardiaceae bacterium
GTGCCCCCTCACTATTCGATGACTGATTCAGACACCCGGAACCGCTCTCGTGTGTGAGGCGCTTACACCGCTGGCCGAGCCAGGAGACTGTGCCGATTTGCGCCGTGAACTCGACGCTACCGGCCTGACCAGGTCGAATAAACATCGGTAGCGTCGAGTTCACGGCGAGCGCCGATTAGGCAACAGCCTCCCAGGAGCCTGATTGTCGGCGATCCCCGATCTTGCGCTGCCCAGTGTGACGCGCGAGCCGCCGACGCGGGTCGATTTCCCACGACCTGCGACGAGCGGGCCACACCTACGCGGTCGCCATCGCGCTCGCGCCAGCCGTGGTTCGTCTTGCTGATCTGCCGGTGTCAAACTGACGGTGTGACTGGGGTGGAGGTGTTGGACCGGGAGATGTACTCGGAGGCCGAGGCTGCCCGGTTGCTGCGGGTTGCGCAGGGCACATTGCACTGCTGGCTGGAGGGTGGCACCCAGAGGGGCAGGACGTACAAGCCGATCGTGCGGGTGGAGTCAACCGGCGCTCGGTCGGTGACCTGGGCCGAGTTCGTGGAGGCCGCGCCGTTGCGGGAATACCGGGGCACCCATGGGGTGCCGATGGGGGAATTGCGCCAGTTCATCGACTTGCTGCGTGAGCATTACGGCGTGCCGTATTCGTTGGCGCATCATCAGCCTTTTGTCGGTGGGCGCCAACTGGTGTACGAGGCGCCCGAGGACTCGGGTCGGGCGCCGGAGTTCTGGTCGCTCTCGCAGGTAGAGACGCCACCAACACCTGGACGCAGCTTGAGCTGTTCATGACGCAGTGGCGCGCGATCGAAGGGCTCACTCACCAGAGCGGTCCGTTCATCTACACGGCGACGCGAACCGCGCCCCTCCGGGCGATCGACGTTCTGTTCGATGGCTGACCCGGAGGTGTTCGACCGCCCTGAGCTGGGCGCACTGTGGACGGAGCTGCGGCGCCGGTTCGAGGCCGCCGGAGACGGCGAGGTGCGCACCGTCCGGCTTGCCCGGCTGGACCCGGCGCAGCGCTCGGCGCTGGCCGACCTGCTCGGGCTGGCGCGGCTACCCGGCGAGCCTGCCACGGTGCTGGTCGCCCGGGTCGACGAGGCGGTCCGGCGCGGGTGCGGGCTGGGCGTGCGGGAGCTGACCGAGCGCCTGCACGGACCGCTGCGGGATCGGCCGGCCGAGCGGGTGGCTGCGGCGGCCCAGCGCGCCGGGCTGTGGGCCGAACTTGAGGGCCACCCGCTGGTGACCGCGCTTCCGGCGCTGCGTGGCTGGGTGGACGGGCTGCGTCGAGCCGGGTTGATTGGCGGTTCCGTCGCCACCACCGCGGAACATTGCCGTGCCGCGTTGGCCGTCCTGGCGGAGCTGCCTGCGGGAGGGGCGCCGCTGCCGGTGCTGGCTGAGCGCGTCCTGGGTGACCCGCACGCGCTGGACGAGGGCACCCGGTTGTCGAGCACGGTCCTGCGGGGACTGGCCGCATTGCACGACGAAGCGCCGCCGGTCGACGCCGCGGGTCGCCGCGAGCTGTGGGCGCTGCACGGCGTCACCGGGGACGAGCTGTCCACCACAGTCCTCGTCGCAGGATTAACCCCGGCGGGTTCGGGTGAGCTTGCCACCACACTGCGGGCGTGGGCGGCTGCCGGGCAGGCAGTGGTCGTGACGCTCGCGCAACTGCGCGCGGCGCCTGAATTGCTCGGCGTGGCGGCGGTGCATGTGGTCGAGAACCCGTCCGTACTTGCCCTGGCGGTGCACCGTTTCGGGCCGGTGTGCCCGCCGCTGGTATGCACCGCGGGATGGCCGAACACCGCGGCCGTGCTGCTGCTACGCCGGCTACGTGGCGCCGGTGCGGCACTGCGCTACCACGGCGACTTCGACGGCGAGGGGCTGCGTATCGCCGCTTACGTCATGGACCGGACGGGGGCGACGCCCTGGCGGATGTCGACCGCCGACTACCTCGCCGCCGTCACCGACCACGGCCCCGCGCCCGGGCGGCTGACCGACGCCCCCTGGGACCCCGACCTCGCCGAAGCACTGGCCGAGCATGCCGTCGCCGTCCCGGAAGAACGCGTCGCATCGGCACTGCTCGCCGACCTTGAGAGTGCCCCGCATTCAGCGGGCTCAGCGGGGTGATGAAGTGCCCGATAGCCCCGCTGAGCCCGCTGAATGCGGGCGACCACTTCGCGCGGCCGCGGAGCTGGAGCGCCGGGCCGATTTGGACACCGAGTTCGGCCCGATCCCTCAGCAGGAGTCGGTCGCCGCCCGCGAGTGGGCGAATCAGGTGCTGCCGGCGAGCTCCGGCGCGCGGGGCATGACTGCGGAGTCCCTGGAAACGAGCCTGGTGACGGCGGACCGTCGACTTGCGCGGGCGCCGGCCCCGCGCTGTCCGGTGGTGGAGGTCGCTCGGTTCGTCGGAGGCACCCCGGGGCCTCCGCTCCAACGCAAGCGCCCAGAGTGATCACCCCTGGTGGTCTCGAAGCGCGGCTGACCAACTCTTGATGGGCGGTCACCGCTTGCCGTGCAGGATCCGGTGAGCCTCATCCCCCGTGACGATCCCGCAATCAAGCAGGGCCTCGGCGAGGTCTTTGATTCCCTTGCTGTGTCCCAAAAGCAGCCACTTGGTCTTACCGGCCCATTTGTCCAATGCGTCATCCTGCAGCAGTTTGTCGATCTCCGCCCCATCCGATCCAGGACCCGATCCGGCCTCGCGGATGGCCTGCTCGAGCGTCAGACGGTTGTACCGGGCCTCCACCAGCGGCCCGGCGATCAAGAAGCGCAGATTGCCGCTACGCTTACTCATCAGGTCCGGCCCGATCCACCTGCTGCGTCTGGCGCTGGTCAAGCCATTTCCATGTTGGTCGATCGACACGCTCAGCAGTGGCCCGCGCAGCGGCGTGCCCGGCCCTCGTGGAAGGCCGCCCGTTTCCGCGGCTGATCCCGCCCGCCAAACCACCCCACCATCCCACGATAACCCGCCAGCGTGCGCATTCAGCGGGCTCAGCGGGGTTACCGAGGGCCGAATTACCCCGCTCAGCCCGCTGAATGGGGGGAGGAGGGGGGAGGATCGTCGCAGCGCGTGCGCTGCTCGGCTCGACTGGACGCCGAGCACTCACGAGCGTCTTTCGAAGCGCACCGTGGTGGCTGCCAGATCGACGTCGGCGACCTGGAAACCGGCTGCCAGCCACGCCTTTGCCTGCACGCGGCCGGGCGAGTTGCCCCACCAGCCTCGCTGCGCCGACGCCGACTTCGGGAGGCCTCCGGTCACCAGCTGGTCGATCTCGAAGAAGCTGATCTCGACGTGATCAGTGGCATTGGCGGCCAGATAGTCGAACAGTGGCCGGTACTTGCCGGTCACTAGCACCACAGCAGCGGCCTGAGGCCCGTTATCCGGAACAGCGGCGGGAGGCTCGATCGCCGGCGGGTCATCGACGGCGCTGGTTACTAACCGGTCGTCGACGACCTGCGTTGCCGGCTGGTCGTGCACCGTCGAGATCTCCGGGACGACCGTCGGCTCTGGGGTGACCGTCGGAGAAAACACCTGCCGGCTGGTGGCCACCACGGTACGGCCGTAGGCGCGGTTGCCCGCTGCACCGATCGCCGCGCCGAGGCCCAACGGCAAGACCTTGCCGATCGCCAGAATCCAGCGCTTGGCGTGATACCTTGTGATCATCCACCGGCGGAGCCTGGTGGATGTCCGGTCTGCCAGCGCGATCCGGCCCTTTCCGAGGAGGATCGCCAGCAGCAGCATCCGCCGCCGTTCAATGTTCTCCACCGCTACGCCGCGGATCTCGGCGACCGCCAGCGTGAACAGCGCGGTGGTCTCGAGGAGGCGGCCGTGTCCGCCGCGATGAGCGCGAGCGCGGCCACGGCTCCCACTCCGGGCACGGCAGCGGCTGCACCTACGGCCGCTCCGGTGCCGGTCAGCGTGGCCAAGTAGTGCTTCTCGAGCGCAGCGATGATCTCCGCCGAGTCGGCATCGGGACGTCGCCGGCGTACCCGTTGTACGTGATTGGCCACGACCGCATGCTGGATCTTGATGGCCTTGTCGATGCCGTCGCTCAGCACCTGTTGCAGGCTCCCGGACACGCGCAAAACACCCACATCCCACCTCCAGAAGGTTCCGGTGGCTGCCCGACGTTAGCCCCGCACCCAGCGTGAACAGCACCGGGCGTCCGCTTCGCGCCGTTGGTCCAGCGAGCGCATCCAGCGGGCTCAGCGGGGTTACCGACGGTCGTATTACCCCGCTGAGCTCGCTGAATGCGGAGGAGGTCAGTCACGGAGCGTTCCACTCTGATGCCGGAGCCCGTTTCGATGTCCAGTTCAGTAGCGTGGGGGTCCTGGTGAGAGGGGCCGTTGTGAGTCAGGTGACTAGCTGGGTACCGGACGGCTTGGACTTCTCCCGGCCCAGCGCCGCGCGGATGTATGACTACCTGCTGGGCGGCGGACACAACTTCGATGCCGACCGGCAGCTGGCCGCCCGGGTCAGCGCGGTGCACCCGGGCTGCTACGACATCGCGCGGCTCAACCGCGCTTTCCTGCGCCGGGTGGTGCTGGAGTTGATCGACACCGGGGTACGGCAGTTCCTGGATATCGGATCGGGTATCCCGACTGTCGGTAACGTGCATGAGGTCGCTCAGCAGGCCTACCCGCAGGCCCGGGTCGTGTATGTGGACCACGAGCCGGTTGCCGTTGCGCACTCCGAGCTGATCCTGCAGGACAACGACCGGGCCGCGGTTGTGCAGGCCGACCTGCGCGACCCGGACAGCATCCTGACGTCCCCGCTCACCCTCAAGTTGCTTGACCTGAACCAGCCCCTCGGGCTGCTCATGGTCTGCGTGTTGCACTTCATCCCCGACGATGCGGACCCGATCGGCTTGCTCAGCCGCTTCCGTGAGGCGCTTGCCCCGGGTAGCTACCTGGCGCTGTCCCATCTGACCGCCGACTCCGCGCCCGTCGAGATGGCAGCTCTGGTGGAGGTGATGCGCGGCAGCAAGGACCCGATCCGCCCGCGCAGCAGGGCGCAGATCACCGAGATGTTCACCGGGTTCGACGTCGTGGAGCCCGGCGTGGTCAGTGTGGCCGACTGGCGACCTCGTTCGGCGGGGGACGGCGGCGGCTCGCCCGAGCGGGACCAGATCCTCGCCGGGGTCGGTATCAAGCGCTGACGTCATGAGTGCCACACCTCCGCCCGGAATGGGCGGGCTCGAGTCGCCCGGCCGTCTCACTGTCGACGAGCTGGCCCGGTCGTGGGCTGAAGTGGCAAGCCAGACCACCTACCTGCCGATGTCCGGAGAGGAGATCGAGCGGCTGCTGAGGCGGCTGATCAACCGCCTGGTGGCGGCGATCGCTGCCCCGCACAGCGCGGAGCCGGCGGGGATCGAGGTGGCCGCCGAGCTGGTTGCGCACGATCTCACCGGGCGTCGCAGCATCGACCGCAGTATCGAGATCCTCGGGGACGGCCTGCCGCGGCTGGCGGAGTGCCAGGGCGTTTATCAGCGCGATGCCGCCGTCTTGCGGGTAGTGGGGGCACTGGCCAACGGGTATGCCGAGGCGCTGCGGCAACGCACCTTCGACGAACAGGAATTGCTCAACCAGGCGCTGCTGCGTGCCAAGCAGGACGCCGAGCGCAGGCTGCTGGTCTGCCAAGCACGGTTCCGGGGGATCTTCTTCCGGTCGGCTGTCGGGATTGCGATCAGCGACCTGGACGGCGCGCTGGTCGACGTCAACCCTGCGTTCGCCGACATCGTAGGTCGTGCCCCGCAAGACCTCGTCGGCATGCGGCTACCGGAACTGTTGCAGGCCGACGCCGACCCGACGTTGGGCGAGTTCTACCGGAAACTCGTCACCAGGGAGCTGGCCAGCTTCCGGCACCGCCACCCGTTCACCGCCGCCAGCGGCGAGCTCGCCTGGACCTACCTCGTCGGAACGCTGCTGCACGACGCCGACGGCAAGCCCACCCACCACATGACCATCGTGGAGGACATCACCGAACTGCAGCTCCTGCAGCAAGAGCTGTCCGATCAGGCGCTACACGACAGGTTGACCGGACTGCCCAACGAGCATTACTTCATGTCCCATCTCCAGCATGTGCTCGAGGGCACCGACCCGTCCGCACAGATCACGCTGTGCCGGGTGAACCTGGACAGCTTCGCAGTGATCAACGACGGGATCGGCCGGGCGACGGGCGAACAACTGCTGCGTTCGGTCGCCGGGCGGCTCCAGGGCCTGGTCAGCGGCCAGCGGGCGATGGTGGCTCGGATGGGCACCGACGATTTCGCGATCCTGATCGAGGACGAGACGGACAAGCGTGACATCAGCGCATTCGCCGCCAGTATCAATGACAAGCTCGCCGAGCCAGTCTACGTCGATGATCGGGGAATCGCGGTCTCGGCCGGTGTGGGCGTCGTGCGCCGGCACGCCGGCCGGATCTCGCCGGGCGAGCTGATCCGCGCCGCGGACGCCACCTTGCACCGGGTCAAGCGCGGCGGTCGGGGCCAGTGGGGTCTATATGACGGGGAGCACGACGCCCGGCAGCGGGAGCGCTACCAACTGGCCGCCGAGATCCCGGGGGCCTGGGAGAGCGGTGAGATCGAGCTGCAGTTCCAGCCGGTGCGCCGGCTGGAGGACGGGCGGATCGTCGCGCTGCAGGCGTTGCTGCGCTGGGACCGCCCCGACGGGACGGTAGTGGATCATTCCGAGTGCCTCGAGCTCGCCGAGCAGACCGGGCTGGTGGTGTCCCTCGGCCGCTGGATGGTGCGCACGGCCTGCGAGGTGCAGATCCAGGTGTCGAATTGCCGGCAGGAAAGGGCGCCACGGCTACGGGTCGACCTCACCTCTGCGCTGAGCCAGGATCCCGATCTCGTCGCGGTGGTGAACGACGCGCTGTCCGCCACCGGGCTGCGGGCCGACCAACTCCGGGTAGGGGTGCCGGTGGAGGGATTGGCCCGCGGTCGCGGCGACGTGGTGGACAACGTGGGCACGTTGGCTGATCTGGGTGTGGAAGTGGTGCTGCTCGGCGCCGCGGCCGGTCCCGGGTACCTGGCCTACCTGGAGGACCTTCCGGTGGGAGCGGTGCAGGTCGCTGCGGACATCGTCGCCCGGATTGCCCGGCGGCCTGGGGACGACTCGGTGGTCGCCCGCGCGGTCCGAGACGCCATCCCGCTGGTGCGCAGTGCTGGCGCGACGGTGATCGTCCCCGGGGTGGACACCGTGGAGCAGGCGCAGTGGTGGCGCGACGGCGGGGCCGACACCGCCTGGGGGGCTCATTTCGGCCCACCCGTGCGGCCCCATCAACTACCAACGCTGCTCGCCGACCTGTGACGTCGCCCGGTCAGGGGCTCTGAGCAGCGTCATCGCACTGCAGACCCGGCCGATCCCTTGCGACACTGGATCCTATGGACGATCCGCTACGGCTCCGGGTCGCCTTTCCGTGTCAGCACGACGGCTGCCTGCGCCCAGCGGCGATGGTCGAGGTGACCCGGCGTGGTCAGCTGTTCATCAACGATGAGCAGGACATCATTTACCGGGTCTTTCCCGGCGCGCAGGGCACGATCCGCACCATCGGTTTCCTGCAGTACACGAGCTTCGCCACCCAAGTGTCCGACCACGCGGCCACCGCCGGTGCGGTGCGGGCCCTCGACGCTGCCGCGCTGCACGCCCTGGACCGGGCCTGGGCTCCGTTCTACTGCCACTCCTGCGACCGGTCGTTTTGCGCTGAGCACTGGAACCTGAGAGCCACCTTCGACTGGGGCTTCCAGTACTACTCCGGCACCTGCCCGGCCGGCCACCCACACTTCATCGACCACTGCTGATCACTCACGCGCCCGGCACGGGCTCATCTTGGGCGAGTGCGTCGAACAGCCGCAGGGCTTGCTCGCGGTTCCAGAGCACCCCCGTCGAGCCGTCGTCGACTTGGCCGAAGCCAGCGATCGGCACCGTCGTGGTCACCGCGTTGCCGCCGGCCAGTGAGTGCATCGCCCAACCGAGCCTGGCCAGGTCCCAGACGCGGTCGCCGTTGTCGACGGTGATCGTGCCGGGCGTGTCGGCTGCGAGCGGGACGGCGCGAAACGGGTTGAGCAGGACTGCTGGGCTGCTCGCCCGGGCGACCAGCGCACTGAGGAATTCGCGCTGGTGGACCACCCGCTCCAGATCGCCGTTCGGGAATTCCCGGGTGCGGACGTAACCGAGCGCCTGCGGCCCGTCGAGCACCTGGCAGCCGGCCGGGATGTTGAGGCCGGCCAGCGGGTCGGACAACGGCTCACGGGGGCAGACCTGCACACCGCCAACGTCGTCGACGAGGCCGGCGAACCCGGCGAACCCGATCTCGACATAGTGATCCACGTGCACCCCGGTGACCTTCTCCACGGTCTGCACCAGCAAGGTGGGTCCACCGATCGCCACCGCCGCGTTGATCTTGAGGTGGCCATGGCCGGGGATCGGCACCGAGGAGTCCCGCGGCAGGCTCACCAGCGTCGGCGAATTGCCGCTAGTGGATCCGGGGATGTGCATCAACATGATCGTGTCAGGACGCTGGCCCGCCACCCCCGCCGCATCGCCCGTTGCCAGTTTGGCGGCTTGTTCCGGGGTCAGACCTGCGCGGCTGTCCGATCCGACGATCAACCAGTTGGTGCCAGCGGTGTCACCGATCCGCCCGGGGTAGTCGGCCAGCGCGTCCACCCGGTTCAGCGAGTGATCAACGTACACGGCCAGGCCGATGACCAGCAGCAACAGTATGCCCAGGACCGCGCCCAGCACGCGAGCGAGACGTAGGCGACGCCGCGGAGGTGCCGGCCGATACGTGCCTCCTGGCGGCGGCGGGCGATATGTACCTGCTGGTGGCGGCGCGGGGCGATATGCGCCCGGTGGCGGCCGACGTGCCCCCGGTGGCGGCAGGGGGGCCCGATATGCGCCTGGTGGCGGCGCGGGCCGGCGCAGTCCTGGCGGTGGCGGGCTCGCGGCCGGCCAGTGCTGGGTCGGCCTGCGTTGGGCGATGGGGGGCAGATAGTCACCCGGCTGCCCCGGCACTCGCCCAGCCGAACCGGGGCCGGTCGAACCGGGGGGACGGCCGCGCCGGGGCGGCCCCTGGTCAGTCACCGTTCGCCTCCTGCGGACTGGTCCCCCCCGGGCGCTTGACCGAGGATAGCTGTGCAGGGGTCCCGGCTGGCGGGCCCCGCCAGCTCACGCCTGGCCTAGGGAGGACCCGTGGACCGTCTGAGGTGTGCCGCATTCGACGTCGCCCTGCGAGGTTACGACAAGCGACAAGTGGACGGGCGACTACACTTCCTCGGCTCCGAGCTGGCCGCCGCGGAGAACGCGCTGTGGGCGGCCCAGGCGCGGGTAGCGACGCTGGAGGTCACAGTGAATCAGGAGCGCTCGCGGTCCGATCGCGGCTCACCCACGGTGGGGTCGAACTTCGGCGAGCGGGTCGAGGAGATCCTCGTGCTGGCCGAGGAAGAGGCCCGCGAGATCCGCGGCCAGGCCCACGCAGCAGCCAGGGATCTGGTCGACCAGGCGAAGTCGCAGGCCGGCCAGGTACGCGAGGCGGCTGCTCGGGAGGCCGACCAGACCCGCGAGGCGGCTGCTCGGGAGGCCGGCCAGGTACGCGAGGCGGCCGCACGAGCGGTGGTCCAGATACGCCAGCAGGCCGCTCGGGAGGCGGACCAGATGTGCAAAGCGGCCCGCGCCGAGGCTGCCCAGGTCGTCGCACAGGCCCGTCTGGAGGCGGACCGATTGTTCACCGCGGCGACTGAGGCCGCCGAGCAGCGGGACCAGGTGAGCATGCAGGAGCTGCAGCGACTGTCCGGGTTGCAGGATGCGATCACCGCCGACCTCTACCGCGCGAAGAACGTACTGGACAGCCTGTTCGCCGCCCCGGCAACGAACGGCGCGCAGGACTCTCACTCGGCCCGTACCGTGAATGGAAGGACCCCATAGAGACCGGGAGGTGCAAGGATTGCGGGTGGAGTGAATTTGTCAGCGTCGACGGTGGCAGCGCGACCCACATCCCGGAGCCACGCTGCGCGGCGGCGCCGCCGCGTATCCATCACGAGTGGAGCGAGGCGCAACAGCAAGGAGATGCCCCATGCCGTCCCCTGACATACCCTCGTCCCGCTCAAGCCCCGCTGCGGCACACACCGTGATGGGGGTTGACGCCCAGCCCAGCCCGCAGCAGGTGATCGCCGGGCTGCGCGCCACCGGCGAGGGTGAGGATCTGTTCCAGCTGCTCACTCCCGAGGGTGAGCGAGTCTCGCATCCGCAGTTCGATCTGGAGATCTCCCCAGCGGAGCTCCAGTCGCTGTATCGCGACATGGTGCTCGTCCGCCGGGCTGACCGGGAGGCCAACGCCCTACAGCGGCAGGGCCAGCTCGGTCTCTGGGTCCCGCTGCTGGGCCAGGAGGCCGCGCAGATCGGTGCCGGTCGCGCGATGGGCCCGCAGGACATGGCCTTCCCCTCCTACCGCGAGCACGGCGTCGCATGGTGCCTGGGGGTGGATCCCACCGAGCTGCTCGGCATCTTCCGCGGCATCGACCATGGCTCGTGGGACCCGATCAGTACCCGGTTCGCGCTGTACACCATCGTGATCGCGAACCAGTGCCTGCATGCCACCGGCTACGCGATGGGGCAGCGGCTGGACGGCAAGATCGGCGATGCGGAGACCGGCGAGGCGACGATCTGCTTCTTCGGCGACGGTGCCACCTCACAAGGTGACATGCATGAGGCCTTCGTCTGGGCCGCGGTTTACGACGCGCCACTGGTGTTCTTCTGCCAGAACAACCAGTGGGCCATCTCGGCCGGGCTGGACCGCCAGACCCGGGTGCCGCTGTATCGCCGATCCCAGGGCTACGGTTTCCCCGGGATCCGGGTGGACGGCAACGACGTCTTGGCGACCCTGGCCGTCACCCGCTGGGCGCTGCGCGAGTGCCGCACCGGTAACGGCCCGGTGCTGGTCGAGGCGTTGACCTACCGGATGGACGCGCACACCACCTCCGACGACCCGACCCGATACCGGCTCGACACCGAACTGGAGGAGTGGAAGCTCAAGGATCCCGTCGAGCGGGTCCGGGTGCATCTGGTGCGGGAAGGGTTGGCGAAGCCGGAGTTCTTCCAGGGCGTGGCTGCCGAGGCCGACGAGCTGGCCGTCCGGCTGCGCGACTACTGCAACTCGATGCCCGCTCCTGGCCCGGAGCGGATCTTCTCCGAGGTCTACGCGGAGGCCTCACCCCAGGTCGACGCTCAGCGTGACGACTACCTCGCCTACCACGCGTCCTTCGCCGATCAGGGAGGTGACCACCGATGACGGCCGACACGAGCCCCACTCAGAAGATCACCATGGCCAAGGGCCTCAACCAGGGCTTGCGGGCCGCGATGGAGGCCGACCCCAAGGTCATCGTGATGGGGGAGGATGTCGGCAAGCTCGGCGGGGTATTCCGGATCACCGACGGCCTGCAGAAGGACTTCGGCGAGCAGCGGGTGTTCGACACGCCGCTGTCGGAGTCCGGGATCATTGGCACCGCGGTCGGGCTCGCGGTGCGGGGCTACCGCCCGGTCTGCGAGATCCAATTCGATGGCTTTGTCTTCCCCGGTTTCGACCAGATCGTCTCCCAGCTCGCCAAGCTGCACTACCGGTCGCAGGGCAAGCTGCTGATGCCGGTGGTGGTGCGCATCCCCAACGGCGGCGGCATCGGCGCCGTCGAGCATCACTCGGAGTCACCAGAGTCCTACTTCGCACACACCCCGGGACTCAAGGTCGTGGCCTGCGCCAACCCGGTCGACGCCTATTGGATGATCCAGCAGGCGATTGCCTGCGACGATCCGGTGATCTTCTTCGAGCCCAAGCGACGGTACTGGGAGAAGGCTGAGCTCGACCCCACCGTGTCGCCGCCGCCGCTGTTCACCTCGCGGGTGTTGCGCACCGGCACGACGGCGACAATCGCGACCTACGGGCCGATGGTGCGCACCGTGCTGGACGCCGCCGCGGCCGCTGAGCAGGACGGCTGCCAGCTTGAGGTGATCGACCTGCGCACGCTGTCCCCGCTGGACCTCGCGCCCGTGTTCGACTCGGTGCGGCGCACCGGGCGGCTGATCTGCGTGTCCGAGGCGCCCAGCGAGGCTTCCCTGACCGCCGAAGTGGCCGCCCGGGTATCGCAGGAGTGCTTCTACTCACTGGAGGCGCCAGTGCTGAGAGTGACCGGGTTCGACACCCCGTACCCGCCGTCGAAATGCGAGGAGGACTACTTGCCAGACCTGGACCGGGTGCTCGACGCTGTCGACCGCGTGCTGGCGTACTGAATCATGAGCCGCATCAAACAGTTCCCGATGCCCGACGTCGGGGAGGGACTCACCGAGGCAGAAGTCCTCACCTGGCACGTGGCGCCCGGGGACACCGTCGCCGTCAACCAGATCTTCGTCGAGATCGAGACGGCTAAGGCGGCCGTCGAGCTGCCCTGCCCCTATGCCGGCGTGGTCCGCGAGCTGTTCGCGGTCCCTGGGGCGACCGTGCAGGTGGGTAGCCCACTCATCGCGATCGACCTCGACCCGAGCGGGGCAGCTGCGGCGCCGGCCCCGCCGGAGCCCACGGGCAAGATCGGGGAGGAGGGGCCGGGTGGGCGGATCGCCACCCTGGTCGGCTACGGCCCGCGCTCCGGCGCGGTCACCCGCCGGCCGCGCAAAGGCCCCTCACCGGCTGCCGACCCGGGCCCTTCCGACCCGGCCCCGGCAGTCGCGCAGGAACTGGTGCCGCAGGCCAAGCCGCCGGTGCGCAAGCTGGCCAGGGAACTGGGCATCGACCTTCGGACGGTGCTCGGCTCGGGCCCCGGTGGGGTGATCACCCGGGAGGACGTGCAGCGCGCCGCCGAGCCCGCCGGCAACGGCGCCGGGGCCGTCGAGGACGGCGCAGGGCGGGAGCGGCGGGAGCGGCGGGAGCCGATCCGCGGGGTGCGCAAGGCCACCGCGGCCGCCATGGTCGCCTCGGCGTTCACCGCGCCGCACGTCACTGAGTTCGTCACGGTGGACGTCACGCCCATGATGGAGCTGCGGGCCAAGCTCAAGCAGCAGCCGCCGTTCCGCGACGTCAAGCTGACCCCGCTGGCATTCGCCGGCCGGGCGCTGTGCCTGGCGGTGCGGCGGACACCGGAGGCCAACGCCCGCTGGGACGAGGCCGCCGGCGAGATCGTCTACTTCGACTACATTCATCTCGGGATCGCCGCCGCCACGCCCCGCGGGCTGGTGGTACCCAAGATCCGGGATGCCGACCGGATGTCCCTGCGCGACATCGCCGTGGCCTTGGAGGACCTCACGACGACTGCGCGGGAGGGTCGCACCCCGCCGGGCGACATGACCGGCGGCACGATCACCATTACCAACGTCGGGGTCTACGGGGTGGACACCGGCACCCCGATTCTCTACCCCGGCGAGTCGGCGATCCTCGCCCTCGGCGCGATCCGCGACATGCCGTGGGTGGTGGACGGCGCCGTGGTACCGCGCAAGATCTGCCAGCTCGCCCTGTCCTTCGACCACCGAATCGTCGACGGCCAGCAAGGCTCCCAATTCCTAGCCAACCTAGCCGCCCTCCTCGCCGACCCCGCCCTCGCCATCACCTACTAACCCCCTCCCCCTCCCCCCCGCG
>DATDHI010000271.1:0-3837 GCA_036521655.1 Pseudonocardiaceae bacterium
TACCGGCTCTTCGATCTTAGACGGGCACCGTCGGTTTCCTCGCTGACAATCGGCTGGTTCGCCGGGTGCAGTGCAACCGTACTCGGCGGCGGTGGTTGTCCCGGTTCCTGAACCCGCACGCGGCGCGTTCACCTGCTTGATCAGTCGGTTGGTGCCCTCGGTGCGGCGTTGGTGAGTCCGGTGGCGAGGAGCACCTCGACGGCGGCCCACCAGGTCACGATCGCCTCGGCCAGCGTGGTCAGCTCGGGGATGTCGGCATCACCAGCGCGGCCCGCGGCAGTCGCTCGCGGCAGCGGAGCAGCCGACGGTTGGTGAGGTCGACGAACCCGGTCACCCACGGTCGGTGCGCCGCCACCGGATCCGGCCGTCCTCGTGCATCCCGTCGGGCAACCACCGCGGCCAGCCGAACCGAGCGGCGTCCATCCCGAGCACCGTCGTGGGCTCGGTCTCGACGAGCTCCCGCTCGGCGTAGGCCAGATGCTCACGCTGTGGGTGGCCGAGGCATTGCGTTGGACATCGCAGCGCAGTGCCGGTGATGCCGTCACGCTGGCAGAGGCTTCTCCTGTCATGGCTTGCGCGCTACGGCTCCGTAGTCGTCAATCGGCTCGACGGTGCCGACCTCGACGGGGCCCGGCCGCCACTGTGTGATCGACACCAAGCCGGGATCCACCATCACCAGGCCCTCGAAACACTGGCCAATCTGCTCGGGGCTGCGCAGAGCGTAGGGCACAGCTCCAGTTTCATCGTATTTCGCTTGGGCGTCGCGTATGGCTTCACTCGTATCGGTGCTGTCGTATATCGCGAGGTAGCTACCGGATGGGACGGCGGCCATCACCCGCGTCACGATGGAGCGCACCTCGTCGAAGGTGGCAACGTGGCCGAGGCTGCCCATGAACATGACCGCGACTGGCTGGTTGAAGTTCAGCAGGTTGCGGGCATCGGAGATGATCAAATCCGGGTCGTGGAGGTCGGCGTCCACGTAGGTGGTCACCCCCTCAGGAGTGGTGTTGCGCAGCAGGGCGCGGGCATGCATCAGCACCAGCGGGTCGTTATCGACATAGACGATCCGGGACTCGGACGCGATCTGCTGGGCAACCTCGTGGGTGTTCTGCATCGTGGGCAGACCAGTGCCGATATCGAGAAACTGGCGCATCCCGACCTCACCGGCCAGGAAACGTACCACGCGGATGAGGAACTGTCGGGACTGCTTGGCCATGGTGACGATGTCCGGGTGCACCGCGATCCAGGCGTCACCGGCGGCGCGGTCGACCTCGTAGTTGTCCTTGCCCCCCATCCAGTAATTCCAAATCCGCGCCGAGTGCGGCACATCAAAATTGATCTTGGCGGTCAGCGTGGAGTGCGGGTCGGGGGACCGATCGTCGGCCACGTTGCAGCTCCTATGTCAGGGTTGCTGGGATCCTCGATAATCCTGCGCAGAAAGCCTATAGACATCTCATGTGATGCCGCCTCAACACACAGGCTATCCATGAGCGCCAGGTAGCCTACCGTCTCGCGCTCCTTATCCAGGTAGCAGGCACTGGCGAGGTGTTCGAGGTAGACGACATCCGGCAAGCCGGGCTCAGCAAACCGCAGGATGGTGAACGGGCCACCCACCGCTGCAGGACCACCGACATCCAACGGCACCACCTGCAGCGTGATGTTCGGTCGCTGCGCCATCTCCATCAGGTGCCGCAGCTGCCCACGCTGAACCGTCCGGCTGCCCATCGGCCGGCAGACGGCTGCCTCGTCCAGCGCTAACCAGAGGTCGGGTGCTCCGGGCTGGGTGAGGAACTCTTGACGGGCCATCCGCAACGCCACGCGGCGTTCGACGTCATTGGCGGAGGCCTGCAGGTGACGCAGCTGGATGACGGTGCGGGCGTAGTCCTCGGTCTGCAGCAGGCCGGGCACAAGCGCAGGCTCGTAGACCCGAATGACCGAGGCGGCCTGCTCCAGACCGACATAATTTTCAAACCAGCTCGGCAAAACATCGCCGTAGTCGTGCCACCAGCCGGGTGCGTTGGCCTGGCGGACCAGCCCAAGGAGGGCCGCACGTTCCTGCTCGTCAGTGACGCCGTAGAGCGTGAGCAGATCAGCTACGTCACGTTCCTTGAAGCTGACCCGCCCCAGTTCCATCCTGCTGATCTTGCTGCTGGATCCACGGATGGCATATCCAGCAGCCTCACGAGTGACTCGGCTCGCCTCACGCAGCTGACGCAGCCTGCTACCCAACGCGATACGCAGCATGGTCGGCTTGCCGTGCCACTGGGCCGGTATCGGACCGCGGTACGGGACACGATCTTCTTGAGCCATCATGAGTTCACCTAGGGTAAGCACACCGCGTCCTGCACACCATCAGCCGCCAGAGTGTAACAGTCTGATAGATCATCTTCCGAGCGGCGTAGCCAATCGGCGAGCAGCCGGCTCGACCAATGGGTAATGCCCAACTCAGCCGGCGGCCGACTCAGCGTGGCTGTCAGGATCTCATCGCGGACCTGTTCGAGACTGCTCGAGCAACTCGTGTCTAGCGTCTCGCTGGTTCGTCGGAAGGCTTGGACGGCCAGAACGTGACGGGACCTCCACAATGCAGACGAGCACGACAGCGAACAAGAGGGGCACCGCCGCGCCGAAGGACGTAACCGCATGCCAGCCAGGGGAAGTCCAACGCCGCCGCTGGATGGTGAGATCCGCTCCGAGGAGCAGACGCGAGCCGCCGCGGCGGATGACTTCGGGCACATCGTCCATCGGACACCGGAGGGCGTCCTGCTGCCGGCATCCGGTCAGGACGTGGCCACAACGATCCGCTGGGCGGCCGGGCGAGGCCGCTAGGTTGCGCCCCAGGGGCAGCGCCACTCGGTTTACGGCCGCGCAGGTCCACGGCGGCATCGTGATCGACATGGGGCGGCTCCGAACCGTCCACCGTGTCCAGGACGACCGAGTCGTGGTCGCCGCCGGGGCGACCTGGAGCGAGGTGCTCGCCGCGACCCTGCCACGCGGTCTCACCCCGCCCGTGCTCACCAACCGGCTCGTCCCGGCACCGCGACAGGTCCGTCGGTTCGTGCTGTCCTACCCGACCTGAGGACGATGCTGCAGGACGAACGACGGCTGGCCGGTGACAATAGGTTCAACGGCGTGCAGGGCGCCGTGCTCGCCGCACCGACCGGCGGCTGGACGTTCAGGCTCGACGCCGTGAAGGAGTTCTCCGGGGACCCACCAGACGACAACGCGCTGCTCACCGGCCTGTCGGATGACCGGTCGCAGGCACAGCCGAGCACGATCCCCTACCGCGACTCTCTCACCCAACTCGCGACGCTGGAGAAGGCGCTGCGCTCCCCTTGCTCCCACTGCCGTCAGACGACGTGTGCTACGCGTTCAACCTGGTACGGCTCCCGACAACGGACAGCGTCGCAGAAGCCAACAGGCTCATGACGGCCAACCGCGCGGTCTACAACCGAGTCCGCGCCGCGGGCGGGACGCTGTACCCGGTCAGCGCCTTCCCGATGTCCCGCGACGACTGGCGCGAGCACTTCGGCCCGGCCTTCACGCAACTCAGCGACGCCAAGCAGAAGTACGACCCGGGCAATGTCCTCACACCGGGCTATGAGATCTTCTCGTGACCCCGAGGATGCCGGTTGGCACCAGGACGTCGTGCAAGCGTTCGGCGTCGCCGGTGCCGACGCCGTCGCCGGAGGCGTCCCGAGCCTGGCAGCTCGTGACACCACCCGCGCTGCTGTCGCCGAGTTCGACACCAGAGCTGTCCGACTGCGCCCGGGCAACTCCACTGTCGAACTCGGCGTACGCAGGGTTGTCAGGCGGCCACGATCGGCAGCTGACGAACCC
>DATDHI010000272.1:0-2112 GCA_036521655.1 Pseudonocardiaceae bacterium
AGGAAACCCTTCTCCGGCGCACTGAGAACACGGGGCCCGTCCGCGCCGCCCCAAGAACGGTAGGGTCCATCAGCGCCTCAGGGGCTGGCTCGTTAGCCACCGCCGGTGTCCCGCCATCCCAACGGTCGGCTGGGGGAGGCCGCAGGGCCTCGGCATTGTTGATCTGCCCGTTATGTGAGTAGGGCCAGGGCGCGGTTCGGGTGCCTGCTGACGTGGCGGCAGGCGGCGGCTATGTTGGTCGCGCCGGTGAGTCGGTGGATGCTGACCGCGAGGGTGCGCAGGGTGGCCATTGCGGCGGGTCCGGTGCCGGTGCGGATTTGGGAGTGGTCTTCGGCGTAGGTGACGTCGCGGATCCAGTGCAGCCGGTTGTCGGGTAGGCGCGGCGCATTACTGCGCCGGGGCCCCCTCAGAACCGTGCGGGCCACTCGTCGCGGCACACGGCTCAAGCAGCCCCGCGTGGGAGGGCAGGCATCTGTTCTACTGGTCCGGGCTTTGCGGTGTGTCGTCTGGGTGACGTCGGCCGCAGTGGGCGTGTACGAGGCGGTGTGTCGTCCGGTCGCTGTGTTCGGTGATGACCTGGCGGGTCATCGCCTTTCGGACGGCCGCGAACCAGGTTTCCCACTGGTGGAGGGAGTCTGGTAGGCGGTCGGTGAACAGCAGCGGCTCCCCACATAGCGGGCATTGTCCGTGCTGGTTGCGCAAGGCGTGTTGCCAGGACGGGGCCAGTTGTGGGGGTTTTCGCTTACGTCGCCGGTCGGCCCAGTATCGGGCAGCCGGCAACAACCGCGACCGCTGCTCGGTACACCCCCCCACCAGCGACGACCTCATCCACCACCCGCGGCGGGAACGACCGGGTCAACACCCCGACCCCCACCCGATCCGTCAACCGGTCGCCCAACCGGGACTTGACCTGACCAGCTCTCGGCACCCCGCACCCTACCGGATCATGACCTAAGTTACCGGTATTGGCCTGCACCGGCGTGCGCAGGATGCGAATACTCTCGCTGGTGAACACGGCATCGAACATAGTGGTGAACGTGCTGTCGCGATCCCGGATCAAGAACGTGAACTGAGCCGCGGGGTCGCCGAGGTCCATCAGGAAGTTGCGCGCCTGCTGAGCGACCCAGGCACCGCACGGATTCGCCGTGACGCCGAGGAGACGGACACGGCGGGTGGCATGCTCCACGACGAACAGCACGTACAACCGGTGCAGCAGCACGGTATCAACGCAGAAGAAGTCGGTGGCGAGAATGCCGTTGGCTTGGGCGCGCAGAAACTGACGCCAGGTGGGGCCGCTGCGGCGAGGCGCGGGGTCGATGTCGGCTCGCTTCAAGATTAACCACACGGTGCTGGGCGCAAGCCGGTAGCCGAGCCCGGCGAGTTCCCCGTGGATCCTCCGGTACCCCCAGGTCGGGTTCTCGAGGCAAGTCGCAGCACCAACTGGCGCAGCTCGGATGGCGTGGAACGGCCGCCGGTGCGGCGCAGTCGGGGCTGGGTCCAGCGTCGGGTCACCAGATCCCGGTGCCACCGCAAGACCGTGGCGGGGGTAACGATCCGATGCACTCGGCCAGCCTGGGATAGCAACCGGATCAGGGCCGCGAATACTGCCCGGTCGGCCCAGGACAGCCGCGGTCTGCTCACCTGGCGACGGAGCACGGCGACCTCGTGGCGCAGCACCAGGATCTCCGCGTTTTTTGATCGCGAGCTGCGGGCCAGCAGGCCGAGCCAGGCGATGAGCTGCCGGAAGATCAGATACAGCAGTCGCAGTGCCACAGCGGGCGATCATGACTGATAACCACTGCCCAGCGATATCGCAGGTCAATACTGCGGATGACCAGTTCGGCACCCACAGGCGCAGTTCGGCGGAGCTGCAGGCTTCAATGAGGCCAGTTTTGACGGGGACGCGGACCTGCGCCCGTCATGCTCCCCGGGTTCCCGGTGGCCGGCCGTCCCAGAGTGGCTGGGTATGTACACAGTGATCATTCGGCGCGTCAATGGCAGAGGCGAGCTGTCATTCCATGTCAACCTGGAAACGGGCGCGATCATGACCCGGCGCAGACCGTCGAGATCGCCGATGCGCTCACCGCGGCCCGTTGAGAACCAATGGGAGTC
>DATDHI010000273.1:0-1694 GCA_036521655.1 Pseudonocardiaceae bacterium
AGCGGGGCCACTCCCAGATGCGCCAGGGCTCGGGAGATCATCCGCTCGTCAATCCAGGAGTCGGCGTCCTCGCGGGACGGTCGGACCAGCCAGCCCGCGCCGGGACTACGGTCGCGGCCTTCCCAGACAGCGGCGACGAACCAGCCGAGCGGCACCGCCTTAAGCAACCACGGGCCCACTACCCCGAGCACGCCCAACACCACGTACACACTGGCCAGCCAGGGCCACATCTGCGCCCGGGACACCTGGGAGTCGATCAGTGCCAGGACCGCACCGAGAAAGGCGACCAGCAGTCCACCCGCCGCGATGCGGTACGCAGCTATCCCGATCTTGGCCCAGCGGGCCCGGGCATCAGAGCGGATCAACTCCTGAGCGGCCCGGCGAGCCTCGGAGTCCCCGGCCAGCCAAGCCGCCCGGGCGTCGGCCCGCAGGTGCCCGTGAGTGGCCCACGTCCAGCCCTTGGCGATCCACCGCCCGTGCCCCCGCAGGAAAAACCAGCACAGCCGGGCCACATCGCGGGGTGCCTTGCGCAGCCGATATCCCACCACCGCCCCGGCCTGCGCCACCCGCGGGGACCTGGCCACTCTCGGTACCAGCCTCACAATGGCGGCTGACCCGGACAGTAGGCCGACAACAGCTGCCGCGTCCTGCTCGGTAACCAGCACCTCCGGCGCCGGTTCCACCTGGGTAGCGGCCTGTGTCGGGAACCGGATCACGTTGTCGTCGGGTGGGGACTGGGCGTCGCTCATCGCCGACCCCCCTTGTGATCGGTGGTGCGCAGGACTTCGGTGACGGAGAACATCCGCGCGACCGCAGCCCCGGCGAACAATGCGGGCACGCCGAGCGCGACGCCCCAGGCGCGGGGGTCGGTGGTGAAACTCACCACTAACCACTGGATCCCGACAATGACCGTGGTGGCCCCCAGGGCTCGACCTATGTTGCCGCCCATGCGGGTGACTTCCTGGGTGTGCCGAGCGACCCGGTAGGCGCTACGGGCCCCGCTGCGAAACGCCGCCAGCACACCCAGCCCGGCAAGCGCCACCACCACAACCAGCACCGGATCAACCTGCGAGACGGTCATCGCCGACCCCCGTCCCGACGCTGCAACCACGCCAGGTAGACGGCCCGCCGGTCATCTTCGGCCAGCGCACCCCACACCCCGAGTGTGCTGCACCCGGCCGTGCGGAACTCCAGTTCCAGACACTCGTCGGCCACGGGGCAGCCCGCGCAGATGTTCGCGGCCAACTCGCGGTCGGTCGCCTTGTCGCCCGTCCACGTCGGCTGTTCGGTGCCGACGTGGATCCACATGCACGCGCCCTCGCGCGTCACCAGGTCGAACAACGTCCCGATCGGCACGCCTTCCAGGTCATCCAGCCTGGCTGCGACCTCCTCGAAAAACTCCTCGTCGTTCATCGCGCCCTCCCCTGGCCAGGGGAGGGGAGCAGCCGCGCCACCGCATGCGCGGGCACGACCAGCCGGGACCGGCGACGAGTCGTGGGCAGCACACCCACGCGGATCAACCGGAATACCTCAGACCTATCCACACCGAGAATCCACGCGGTGTCCCGGATCGAAAAGACACCGGACGAACCGGCGCCAGGAATAGCGGCACTCATGGCAGATGTAGTCCCTTGACTCGATGGTGACCCAGCGGAACGTGGGTGCCATTGAGTAAAAGGCCGCGACAACCGCGA
>DATDHI010000274.1:0-2370 GCA_036521655.1 Pseudonocardiaceae bacterium
GAGGGAACCCCCGTCGCGAGCGCGGCCCCCAGCACCGCGGCAGCCTGCACCGGCAGCGGGTGGCCGAGCAGCTGCGCGCCGCCTGCGCACGCGAGGCCCGCGTCCACCGCGTTCGTCTCGGTGACGTGCCCTTTCGCGGTGCCGGGCGTCGATACCGCGGAACTCAGCAACGGCAGCGCGACGGTATCCATGGTGCCCTCGAACAGGGCGCCGGCCCGGTCACCGTCAGCGGTGCCAGCCAGGAGCTGGCCGGTGGCAACGGTGCCGAACCCGTACCGCTCGAGTACCCGAACCACCCCGGAGGGGCGTCCCTGCTCGGCCCAGCTGCGCAATGCGTCACCGGCTTGCCGGCGGCGACGCGGTTCCTCGGTGCTCATGGTGTCCATGCTCATGATGTTCCCAGACGGCGCGCGATCAGTGGTCCGCGGTTAAGGAAGCTCAACACCCGGTCAGGTGGGCCGCCAGGTAGGCCTCGACCTGGTCCATCGCGACCCGTTCCTGGGCCATCGTGTCCCGCTCGCGCACCGTCACCGCGTGGTCGGTGAGCGAGTCGAAGTCCACCGTCACGCAGAACGGGGTGCCGATCTCATCCTGCCTGCGGTACCGGCGGCCGATGGCGCCCGCGTCGTCGAAGTCGACGTTCCAGCTCCGGCGTAGCGTCGCCGCGAGGTCCCGAGCCTGGGGCGTGAGGTCGGCGTTGCGTGACAGCGGCAGCACCGCAGCCTTCACCGGCGCCAGCCGCCGGTCCAACCGCAGCACCACCCGCCGGTCCACGCCGCCCTTGGCGTTGGGCGCCTCGTCCTCGGCGTACGCCTCGAGCAGGAAGGTCATCATCGAACGGGCCACGCCGGCGGCGGGCTCGATCACATACGGCCGGTAGCGGGAGTCGGTGGCCTGGTCGTAATAGGACAGGTCCACCCCGGAGTGGTTGGAGTGTGTCGTGAGGTCGAAGTCGGTGCGGTTGGCGATGCCCTCCAGCTCGCCCCACTGCTGTCCGGAGGAGAAGCCGAACCGGTACTCGACGTCCACCGTCCGCTTGGAGTAGTGCGAGAGCTTCTCCTTGGGATGCTCGTAGAGTCGCAGGTTGTCGCGGTTGATACCCAGGTCCACGTACCAGTCGGTCCGGGTGTCGATCCAGTACTGGTGCCACTGTTCGTCAGTGCCCGGCTCGACGAAGAACTCCATCTCCATCTGCTCGAACTCGCGGGTGCGGAAGATGAAGTTGCCGGGGGTAATCTCGTTGCGGAAGCTCTTGCCGATCTGCCCGATACCGAAGGGCGGCTTCTTGCGCGAGGACATCATGACGTTCTGGAAGTTGACGAAGATGCCCTGCGCGGTCTCCGGGCGCAGGTAATGCAGCCCCTCCTCGGACTCCACCGGCCCGAGATAGGTCTTGAGCATCATGTTGAACTCACGTGGCTGCGTGTATTCGCCACGGGTGCCACAGTTCGGGCAGGGGACGTCGGACAGATCGGGATCGCCCTCCAGGACAGCCTTGCCGGTGCGTTCGGCGTAGTCCTCAGCCAGCTGGTCGGCCCGGAATCGCTTGTGGCAGCTTTGGCACTCGACCAGCGGGTCGTGGAAGGCCTGCACGTGACCGGAGGCGACCCACACCTGCCGCGGCAGGATCACCGACGAGTCCAAGCCGACGACATCATCGCGGCCGGTGACCATCGCGCGCCACCACTGGCGCTTGACGTTCTCCTTGAGCTCCACGCCCAGCGGGCCATAGTCCCAGGCCGAGCGGGTCCCGCCGTAGATCTCCCCGCTCGGGTACACGAAGCCGCGGCGCTTGCACAGGCTGACGACGGTCTCGATGCGATCCGCGGACACTGGGCAACTCCTGGTGACGTTCAGTGGCGATTAAGGCGGTCAGTCCAACATTAGCGAGCACCGGACCCATGCTGGATGTCGGGCGCCAGCAGGCTGCCGTGGTCGGTCACCGCGCCACCCTCGGCGGCGGCGAGCACCTCGTAGCTGCCCGGCTCGCCGGTGAGCGCCTCGGACAGCAGCGGCACGACATGCTCGCGAACCTCGAACGGGGACAGCGCGCGCCGGTAGGCGACCACCGACTCGAACCTGACCGACAGCAACCACCGGGTGGTGTCATCCGGGGACCGGCCCAGTGCCCCGCCCAGGCAGCCCGGCTGCGCGGTCAGCAGGCCCAGCGCCCGGCGTGACCTGGTCAGGAACTCCTCCGTCGCGGCAGGGTCGATGACGAAGCGGCAGATCAGGATCACGGGGCATCCTCTGTCAGCGGTGGCAGGATGACAGTAGCGAGGGGGCGCCTAGCATGGATGCTCCACCGTGGGAGGGAAGGGAATGGCTGGCGTGACCTCTGACGCACCACCGGACCCCACCATCGTCGAC
>DATDHI010000275.1:0-15951 GCA_036521655.1 Pseudonocardiaceae bacterium
AGCATCCGGATCACCCGCTGCTCGTCGCCTGCGAGCCGGTCGTGGTCAGCGGCGCCGAGCGTCACCGTATAGCGGTTCGGTGCGAGCACCCGCCCCCCCGCGAGCGGACGCGCGTTGTCGTCGGCTTCACGCTGGAGTGCCTGGGCCACCTCCTGCGGTACCACGCTACCGCCGAAGACCCGAGCGAAGGCATCGCCGACCATACCCTGCAACCGACGCTCGAACCTCTGCACCTTCCCCACGGCGACCCCCTTCCCAGGTTCTCCCGGCGTCCTGCTTGCCGGCGTTACCCCGATCGTATCGGGGCGGGCGAGGGGGGCGGATGTGCTTCTGGGCGCAGCCCGGGTGCGTGCTAGGCTGCCGCGACCCACTTGGGCGAGTGGCGGAATGGCAGACGCGCACGGTTCAGGTCCGGGTGTCCGTAAGGACGTGGGGGTTCAACTCCCCCCTCGCCCACATCTGAACCAATTCCTGCAGCTCGCCACTGAAGGGTGTTCCGCGGAACACCCTTCAGGCGCCGGCAGGTCGACCACGTCGTAGGACAACGTGGGACTCAACACCGGCGCTGTTCTGCCTCGGGGCAGCTCTACATGAGTTCAGGAACAGTAGGGAGTACTTCGGGAGGGGCGGCCCATGCCGACCGCCCTCCCTAGCCAAACGGCGCCGCTATGAACGTTGCCGCTGGCGGCGCCGGTGCCGTTCCCTAGCCAACGGCACCGCACGCGATCTCGGACGACTCGATGCTCAGCTGCCGCTGGTTCAGCCCTCGCCGCCGTTAGCGTTGCCGCCGGCGCCGCCGAAGCCGTCAGCTGCGCTGTTGGTCTGGTCGCCCAGCACGTCGATGTTCAGGATGTTCAGGCCGATCCCGCCGGCGCCCTTGCCGCCGGCGCCACCGCGGCCCCCGTCGCCACCGCGGCCGGTGCTGAGCAGGGACATGACGGTACGGGCCGGCAGCAGCTCGACGTGCTGGCCCTCGATCTCAACAAAGCTCATTGCGTCAGACATGAATCCTCCTTATGAAAACCTCACGCCACGGTGCGAGTCGTGAACTCGACACCACCGGCGTTCGCCGTGGACGGAGATACCGGTAGCGTCGAGTTCACGACGCATGACCACTTAGCTGTCAGGCGTTGCCGCCGTTAGCGTTGCCGCCGGCGCCGCCGAAGCCGTCAGCTGCGCTGTTGACCTGGTCGCCCAGCACGTCGATGTTCAGGACGTTCAGGCCGATCCCGCCGGCGCCCTTGCCACCGGCGCCACCGACGCCACCGTCGCCGCCCCTGCCACCACCGCCGCCGGCGGCGAACAGGGACAGGACGGTACGGGCGGGCAGCAGCTCGACGTGCTGGCCATCGATCTCGACAAAGCTCATTGCGTCAGACATGAATCCTCCTTGGGGGGCCCTCAACGGGCCGCGGAAATTTGCGATATTCAGCTGCAGCTCGTTCAGGCGTTGCCGCCGTTAGCGTTGCCGCCGTGGCCGCCGACGCCGTCAGCTGCGCTGTTGGTCTGGTCGCCCAGCACGTCGATGTTCAGCAGGTTAACGCCGATGCCGCCGGCGCCCTTGCCGCCGGCGCCGCCGTAGCCGCCGTTGCCGCCACGGCCAGCGCTGACCAGGGACATGACGGTACGGGCCGGCAGCAGCTCGATGTGCTGGCCGTCGATCTCGACAAAGCTCATTGCGTCAGACATCCAGATCCTCCTCAGGAGGCCCCCACTGGGCCGATAACAGATACCTCATCGATGTTTTACCGAATCGGCGTACGTACACCATGGAGAAGCTGGGATCATATGGCAACATACATTCGCCACGTAAAATCTGTGCGCCGCCACCTATTTGCCAAGCCGACCTTTCGGCTACCTAGTCAGCCGTGCACAGCTACGGAGATTCCGGAAAAACGAGTACCTACGGTGCACATTCGGCGGGGCTCGCTCAGCTGCCGCAGTATCGGTATCGTTGGTGGTGAGCGCCATGCTGGTAGTTCCTGTAGGTAGCACAACGCCGCCTACGGCGCGGTGCGCACCGCGCCAGGCAGGACTACACATGCGCAGTTTTCTCAAGGAGCCAGTGGCGTGCTACGTAGCCTCACTGGCGATGACTACCTAGTGCGCAAGCGATTTGACTACGTAGCGGTGACCTACGATAACGCAGCGGTAGCAATTCTTCGATGCCCCATCCCGAGAAGGTGTGGCATAGGGACTACCTACTTGGCCGGCTCTGACCGTGCTAAGTAGATCGTTTACCGGTCGAGCGGCCAGCTGGCAATCGGCTCGTAGCGGGTGGAGCCGTCCAATCCGGCGCCGAGGCGGCTTCGGATCAAGGACATCCGGGTGGCGATCCACGGTAGCCCTTCCCACGGCCCGAGTCGCTCGACCAGCGGCCGCAGGTCGGCCACGCCGTCGGACCGGGCGAGCGTGAGGTGTGGACGGTACGGGCGCCGCTGGATCGGCAGCCCGATGCGTCGGCCGGCGGCCTGCGCCGAGCCGGCCAGCCTGCGTAGCCCCTCGCGATCCCCGTGCACCCCGGTCCACAGCACGTGGTCCCCGAACCGGCCGCCACCGCCGAAAGCCAGGTCCAGTGGTGGATGCCGCGCGGCAGCGCGGTTCAGCCTGCGAGCCAGCTCGTCGATGATCTCGTCGGCTACCTCGCCGAGGAAGGCCATGGTGACGTGCCACTGCTCGGGCCGGGTCCACCGCAGGCCCGGCGCGAGCTCGGGCAGCGCTGCTGTGATGGCCCGCAACTCATCGACGACCTCATCCGGTGGCGTCAGGGCCACGAACAGCCGCACCGTCACACTGCTACTGGCTGGGCGACCGGCGCGTGGGTCACGTACTCGGCCGGCTGGAACCTGCGGGTAGCCCGGCGGAACCGCCAGGTGAACGTCGGCCAGAGCGTGGTGTTGCGGCCCTGCGCGTCGAGGTACCAGCTCGCGCAGCCGCCCGTGGTCCACACCGTGCGGTTCATCCGGCGCTGGATGGTGGCGTTGTACGCGGCCTGCGCCTGCGGCCGGACCTCCACCGCGGCGGCCCCAGTGCGTCGTAGGTAGCCCAGCGCGTCGATGGTGTAGGCCAGCTGGCTCTCGATCATGTAGAGCATCGAGCTGTGTCCGAGCCCGGTGTTCGGGCCGACCAGCATGAACAGGTTGGGGAACCCGGCCACGGTCGTACCGCGGTGCGCCTGCGCTCCATCGGACCAGACTTCGGCCAGGGTGCGGCCCTGCCGGCCCCGGATCCGCGCGGCCACCGGCAGGTCGGTCACGTGGAACCCGGTGCCGAAGATGATGGCGTCGACCTGCTTGCGGGTCCCGTCCGCCGCCTGCACCCAGTCTGGGCCGGCCTGGACGACTCCCGAGCTGACAAGGTCCACATTGGGCCTGGTCAGCGCGGGGAGATAGTCGTCGGACAGCAGGATGCGCTTGCAGCCGATGGTGTAGGCAGGCGTGAGCCTCGCGCGCAGCCCGGGGTCGGCGACCTGCCGGCGCAGATGCGCGCGGGACCTCGATTCAAGGAGTGTCAACAGCCGCGGTTTGCTGGCGAAGCCGAGCACGGCGAGCTCCCGGCTCCAGTAGATCCCGGCCCGCACCAGCCGCTGCAGGCCGGGCATCGCCGCGTACAGAATGCGTTCAACGTCCCGGTAGTCCCGGTCGTTGCGCGGGATGATCCAGGGCGGGGTGCGCTGGAAGAGGGTCAAGGAGGCGACGTCGGGCTGGATTTCCGGGACGAACTGGATGGCTGAAGCGCCGGTGCCGACTACGGCTACCCGCCGCCCCCGCAGATCATAGTCGAGGTCCCAGCGCGCGGAGTGGAACACCTTGCCCTGGAAGCAGTCCAGCCCGGGGACCTCGGGGATGGACGGATCCGAGAGCGCGCCGGTCCCGGTGACCAGCACATCGGAGGTCAGCTCACCGCACGTGGTGCGGACCCGCCAGCGCCGCTGAGCGTGATCCCAGCCGGCGTCGAGTAGATCGTGGTGAAACCGGAGGTGCGGGCGCACCCCGTAGCGGTCGGTGCAGTGCCGCAAGTAGTCCCAGATCTCCTGCTGGCCAGAGAAGCTGCGGCTCCAGGATGGGTTGAGCTCGAAGGAGAACGAGTACAGGTGCGAGGGAATGTCACAGGCACAACCCGGATAGTTGTTGTCCCGCCAGGTGCCACCCACGTCTGCGGCCCGTTCCAGCACTACGAAGTCGGTTACTCCCTGCTGTCGCAGCCGGATGGCCATCCCCAGCCCCGCGAAGCCAGTGCCGACGACGATGACGTGGTGGTGGGTCTTGCCGGTCATGGCGCTCCTGATCCGGGCGGGTTACCGCCGGTAACGCTACCGTCGAGTAGATTCCATGTCCACCTACCGCGGAGAGTGACGACTGCGCCCGGCGGCACACCGAGCCCGCCGGTCGGAGCGACCACTCGATTAGCAGCATCGACGAGCGGAAGTCGGCCGACCAGTCACCGCGCGGGACCCGCCGCCGGACGCCGGACCGGCGTGATTACAGCTGCCGGAGGGCGAGCTGCTGGTAATCCTTAGTGCACGCCGCGCCCCTGTCTACCACGGGTCCGCGACGGCTTTCGCCCTCCAGACATGATGGGAGATCGTGCCCCGTGGCACACGAATCACTGGTCCAGGCCCCCGGGACCTGGCACGGTCGCCAGATCAGCTTCACCGACGCGGTCGAGGTGCTCTCCGCACCGGACCACTTGGCCCGCACCGCCGTCAGTGCGTTGGGCTGGGACGGCGTGGTGCTGCCCCCGACCGTGCTGCTCGGCCGCCGGGTGGTGGTCGTCGCCAACCTCATCGGTGAGGTGCACGAGCAGCGGAGCGCCGCTGGCTGGGGCCCGGTGACCGACCGGGTGTCGGTGTCCACCTGGAACTGGCCCGAGATGCAGCACCTCGTGCCGCCGCGTGCGGTGACGCTGTGTGGTGTGATCGCGCCGGCCCGGCACTGGCGGACCGGACTCACCGGGGCTGCTCCGTTCGCTGCCCTGTGCCCCACCGCCCTCCTGCTGCCCGCGCATATCGCTCGGAACGTCGAATGCCTCCGCCACGCTGAGGACTACGGCCCAGCGGTGTTGGCCGCCGCAGGCCCCTACGACGTTGACCCGGACGCCGTCGACATCGTGCATCCCGGGCGCCCCGGCCCCGTCCTGACCACACCCCCCACCTCGACAAGCCGGTGGGTGCACGAACTGATCTACGACCGGCTCCTGCAGTAGCTCTGCGCGAGCATCAGGCCAGGGCGTCCCGGCTGGACGGCTGCGGGCTACCCCGGCCCCTAGCACGAGCTGCGTCGCCCGAGCGTGTGGGCACTGCGCTCAGCCAGAGGGTGACTTGGCGCGCACGATCTGGATGAACTCGCGCATCCACTCGGGATGGTCGGGCCAGGCCCGGGCGGAGACCATCACGCCGTCCACGATCCCGGCACCGTCCACGAACTCAGCGCCGGCCGCCGTCACGTCCGGCTCCAGGGCCGGGTAGGCCGCCGTCCTCCGGCCATCCAGGACCCCCGCCGCGGTCAAGATCAGCGCTGCATGGCATAGCTGCGCGACCGGCTTGTCGGCGGTGAAGAAGTGCTGGACGATGCGCTTGCAGTCGGCATCGTTGCGGATGTACTCCGGGGCCCGACCGCCCGGGATCACCAGGGCGACATAGTCGGCCGGGTCGACGTCGGCGAACGCCACGTCGGCGTCCCAGGTGTAACCAGGCTTCTCGGTGTAGGTGTCGAAGCCCGCCTCGAAGTCGTGCACGACGAACTGGAGCTTCTTACGCGACGGCGCCGCGATGTGCACCTCGTAACCCTCTTCGCGAAGCCGCTGGTAGGGGTACATCACCTCAAGTGACTCCGCGGCGTCTCCGGTGATGATCAGGATCTTCGCCATGGCGTGCCTCCTAGCGTGAGGCGGCGGGCCGCGCCGCCGATGCCGACGCTACTACCGCTGTCCAGCGCGCTCCGGCCACTGCATCGGGGGTGCCCAGCTCATGACGTGACTCGATCGGGTGTCCCGCTCACCGCACGGAGCAGGCCGATGACCGAAATGAGTCATCAGCTTACTGTGGGTATTCGCCTGGGCGAGTCCCAGGTGAGCTCGCAGAAGAATTGTGGGGCGGGGCCGTTCCTCTCGAACGGCCCCGCCCCATTCGCGGGTGCCAGCGTTTCGCGTGTCCGGCGCCGGACGGGGGTTCCCCGGGCCTACGGCGCGCTGGGCATCGATTCGACGGGCATCGATTCGAACCAGGGGCACCGGGCAGTGGGATCCGGCAGTCAACGGACCAACGTTTCACGGTGGCGGTCGCTCAGGCAACGACGATGCCACCGGCGCGGCACTCCACTCGGGGGGAGCGGGGTGGTTTCGGCTATGGAGTTTGATGTGACCGTAGTTTTGGTTTTTGGTGTGGCCGGTGATCCCTTGACATCTCGGTCGGGGGGCACGGACGTCCGCAGGATCACCGGCCACGTGGCGGCTGCTCAGCCCAAGCGGGTGGGGGGAGGCCCGCTAAGGCGGCGAGGCCGCCAGCTCTGTGGAGTTGAGGTTAGGGCGTTAAGGTGGGCAATCTCAGCGCGCCGCTGCGCTGACGGAAGCCATGCTCGGGGGACCGCGCCTGGGGCACGGAGTCGGTGGAGACCAAATGCTCGTGCGCGGCGCGCCACACGCTGCACGGCGCTGCGCGTGGGCGCCAGCGACTGGAGCACTCCGGGCAGCGACCCCGGGAATCCGGCGCGTGGGTGGTCAGCAGCGCGCGCCATCCGCCGGTCAGCCGGGGTAGCTCGGTGCGCGCCACCGACAGCAGTGACCCGCCGTCGGCGCTGCCCGCCAACTCATCGAGCATGTCCAGCCGTTCCCACACCGCTTGCCGGAGGATCTGGCCCAGGATCTGGTCCACGTCGCTAGCCTTCCTGCCGTGGGTCGCGTTCCGGGAATATCCGCCTTACGGGCTCCTCGCAGCGCGACCTCTGTGTTACAAGAGTGGAGTGGTTCCACCTGATATGGGAGTGCGCTGCGCCGATCGGGCGTGCTATGACGGTGAACGGTAGGGCCTGATCGGTAGCGCCGATCAGCTTTGCCGAAGTCCTCTTCACCATCTACCAGCAGCATGCTTACGCTGCACACGTCGCCCGTCGGCGGCAGGCAAGGGGGCCAAGGATGAACGTGGCCGGCGCGCAGGATCATCCGGTTTCTCCTGAAGCATGGGACGAACCGGAGATGAAGCGGGCGCTGGTGGACCGGGATGTCAGCTCCGTTTACCGCCTGCTCCGGAGGGTAGGCATCTCGCAACGCCAGATCGCCGCCTTGACCGGTCAGTCGCAGTCTGAGGTCTCAGAGATCCTCAAGGGCCGCCAGGTCATGGCCTACGACGTGCTTGCGCGGATCTCGGACGGTCTGGGTATCCCGCGGGGGTACATGGGTCTCGCCTACGACGCGGCGACAGCGCAGAGCGTCGTCGGACCGCCTGACGATGGCAAGGCTGAGGAGGACGAGTCGGTGAAGCGCCGGAAGCTGCTGGCCCACGGGGCTGCAGTGTTGTTCGGCACCGCCGTGTTCGGGGCCGACAAAGGGGAGTGGCAGCCCAGCGCGACTCAGACGCCGGCACCGAGCAACATTGGTATGACTGATGTCAAGCAGGTAGAAGCCGCCACCAGGGCCATGCGTGCCCTGGACTACCAGTTCGGTGGTGGTGCATGTCGTGACGCGGTGGTCGCTCAGCTGTCCTGGGCGCAGCGCCTGCTGGCCGCGTCGGGTCGGGACGTGGTGCGGCTGCGGTTGTTCCGGGCGCTGGCCGACCTGCAGAATCTGGCCGGGTGGACCACGTTCGACGTGGGGTTGCTGGACTCCTCCCGCAACCATTTCGCCACCGCCTTGGAGTTCGCCAAACAGTCCGGCGACTCCAGCCTGCTGGCCAACATCATGTACCGGATCGGTCGGGTCTACCTGCACGACCAATCGGCCAACGACGCGCTCAAGTGGTTCCAGCTGGGCCAGATCGCCGCCCAGGACTCCGGGTCGGAGCTGGCCGTCGCGGTGCTGTGCGCCAACGAGGCTTGGGCGTATGCGATGTTGGGCGAGGACGTGCAGGCGAAGAAGATGCTCGGCCGATCCCGGGACGAGCTCGCCCGGGCCGATCTGGCCGAAGCGCCCGACTGGGCCAAGTTCTACAACCAGACCGACATGCACGCGATGATCGGCACGGTGCACACGGAGCTGTCGGCGGCTGACGTCCGGCACGCGGCCATCGCGATCCCGGCGCTCAACCAGGCCCTGAACCTCTATGACGACGCGATGAGCCGCAGCCGGGCCTTCAACCTGACCATGTTGGCCACCAACCACCTGCGGCAGGGCGACGTTGATCATGGCATCCGGGTCGGCCGGGATGCCCTCGTGCTGGCGAGCGGATTGAAGTCGAAGCGCGTGGCCGACCGGCTGCAGCCCTTGGAGCTCGCGGCGGCCCAGCGGTCCGGCAGTTCGGACGCCCGCGACCTCTCCCAGCTGATCCGGCAGTACCGCGCCGGGACGAAAATCGTGTGAGGGCAGCCGTGACGGCGCTTCGAACAGCTCCCTGCGACGAGGGGCTGGCCGCCGGGCTCCTGGCGATATGCGCCGAACTGGGCCTGGACTCCTCTGGGGCCCGGTTGCTGCGCAACGTGAACAACGCGGTTTTCCAGCTGTCCGGGGACCCGGTGGTGGTCCGGTTGGTGACCTTGCCCTCCTACATCCCGCGCGCCGAGTTGGCGGTCACCGCCGCCAGGGTTTTCGCCGAGCACGACGTGCCGGCGATCCGGTTACTGCCCGGCGTTGCGCAGCCCGTGTGGGCGGGGGAGCACGTCGCCACCGTATGGCACGCGGTACCACCGATCGGCCCGCAGCCCGGCGGTGCCGATTTGGCTCGCCTGCTGCGAGCCGTGCACGCAGTGCCGGCGCCCTGCCGGGCACTGCCGGACTGGGATCCACTCACAGATTTCGACAATCGGATGCGCCACACCACCACGATGGCCCCAGCCGACCGCGACTTCCTGCTACGCCGCAGCGCCGAGCTGGCCGTCGCGGTAGCCGGACTGCGCTTCGCGCTCCCGGCGGCAGTGCTGCACGGCGATGCGCACCTGGGCAATGTCATTGCCGGACCAGGGGGCCCCGTGCTGTGCGACTTCGACTCGTGCGCCGTCGGGCCACCTGAGTGGGACCTGACGCCGGTGTCGGTGGCCGACGTCCGGTTCACCAGGCCCGCCGTCCACCTGCAGGACTTCATCGAGACCTACGGGTTCGACGTGCGGGAGTGGGATGGCTTCGAGGTACTGCACGGCATCCGAGACCTCAAGTTGATCGCCGGGGTGTTCCCCCGGCCCGGGTCTCCGCCGGCCGTGCAGGCGGAGTTCGACCGCCGGATGGCCAGCCTGCGGGCCGGGCGGCTGTGGGAGCGCTGGCAGACCGTCCGGCGGTAGCCGTGCCCTGAACTGGGCCGCCGTGAAACTAGGGGGTGCGTCGGCCTACCGAGGCGTCTAGTGTCGATCCCTGTGCCGACGGCCCCACCGGCTGCCGTGCGCATGAGGGGACGGTACTGGGTGGTGGGCACACCTTGACGCAGGTCGCGGGCACTGTTGCCCCGTCCTTGCCTAGTGCGAGGCTGTCGCTAGCGCCGCTACCAGCAGCGATGTCAGGCCTCACCCGATCGCAGCCGCGCGATGCGATCTCGCATGCTCGATCGCTGCGGGCGCTCCCGCTGGATCTGCTGGGTGCCTCGGGCGATCAGCCGACGGTGCGCATGGACCTCGGCGAGACTCGCATCCTGCTGAGAAACCTGCGGGCCAGCTCACAGGCCGCTTCGGCCCGGCTCGCCGACAATGCCATGGCTTATCTGGCGACCGCGACGGGTCGCTGGTCACACCACGAGGCGCGGGACGTGGTGGTGGCCTTGCACCGGATCCTGACCAGGTCCCGGTTCCTCAAGGGTTCGCGGTCCTATTTCCCGGTGGAAACCGCGGTGACGCGGTGTACGCCGTTCGTCCGATCTCGGCGGCCGATCACGATTCTGCTCAGCGGTTTCCCGTTCAAGCAACACGACAACGGTCTCAAGGCCGCGGGACCCTGGCCGGATCTGGCCGAGCTTGGTGCGCTGCTGCGGCTCAAGGAGCTGCAGGACGCCTTCGCGGCGCTGTACCCGCCCGGCCTGCGTGTGGTGGTGCTCAATGACGGCGGATACCTGCGACCGCGCGGCTCCGAGGAGATGCTGCGGTACCGGCGGCAGCTGCAGCGCTATGCCCAGCTGGTCGGGCTGGGCGACTCGGTCCGCTTCCAAGACCAGTCCCACTTCGTCGCCGTGCTGCTCGGCCCGCAGGGCTGGGACCGGCGAGAACGGTACCGTCGGACGTTCCGTGAGTTGATCTCATTGCTGGCCGCCAGCCCTCGGTCATTGGCCGGCGCGCGCAGGGCAGACCAGCGGCTGGCTGAGGCGCTGCCCGTCACATTGCTGGCCGGTGTACCGACCTTCCGGGACATCCTGTCCTCGCTGGTCTACTCCGTGCCGGTACCAGTGCCGGCGGGGGCAGACCCGCGGCAGTGGGCCTGTGAGGTGCTGGCCTGGCCCGACCGATATTTCGAACCGGACTTGTCGCCGGACCTCGCCTCGGCGCGGCGGGAGGTGGTTGCATCAGCGTGGCAGGACACGGTGAACTACCTCGCTGCCTGCATCGCTGACGCCGCCGCCGGGGTCGTCGAGCACTATCCGCCGCACGTCCGGCTGGCCACCGTCGCCTCTCGGCAAGGTTGCTGTGGTTTCTCCTACCTGGGCGGCTCGGCCTTGCTGCCGTGGCACGGCACGGGGTGCCTCGACGGCCGGGGGCTACTCTGCGCCGAATTTGTGGTGAGCCTGGACCACCGCGGCTTCCTCCCGGTCTATTCCGACCTCATCGGCGAGGCGCAGCCGTTGCTGATGGTGCCCGGCAGCCGGACCGTCGCCGCCGGTGGCAGGCGGCGGGTGGATCCGCACCTGCTGGCCGCTGCCCGCCTGCGTTCCCGGTGATGCGGCTGTCGGTGCCCGGCTAACGTCGCGTTTCGCTGCGACGATGGTCATCAGGGGACGAGAATCAGGGCAGTGCATGGTGCACGCGGTGCTTGGTGAACGGAGCGCTGTCATGAACCGGATCGACTGAAGGTGTCAGGCGGGCGATTGGGGCTGCGCGCAACTGTCGGTCCCTGCACCTAGTCTGACGCCGTGGAGCTTCCCATGCTGCTTGACGCGGGTGTCGTCACCCGGTGCCGTCGCCGGGTGCACCTGGAACACGACCCGGCAGCCGTCGACGCCCCGCGGGCAGCCCCGGACCTCACCACCGAGCGGAGGGTGGCCGACGCCGTCGCGCACCGCCGAGCGGTCGCTGACACGCTGGCCCGGCAGCGCACTACGGACTGGATGGAGGTACCGCCCGGCCTGCCCGCCGAGCAGCGCCGCGCCGCCACCCTGGCCCTGCTCCGCGAGGGTGCACCGTTCGTCTGGGGCGGGCTGCTGCCGGCGGACGTCCCCAGCGGGCGACGCGGCAGCGTGGAACTGCTGGTGCGCCACCACCGCGGCGGCTACCTGCCCGTGATCGTCGTACGGCACAAGATCACCGACCCGGGCTCCGGCGCGCGGACCAGCCCGCTGGCGCAACCCGTCCTGGCCGCGGCCAGCATCGACCCGACGCGCAAGGTGCGGGCGCAGTCCCGGGACCAGCTGCGCCTGGCGCATGCCCTCCGGCTGCTGCAGGGGGCCGGGCTGGCGGCGCGCGGTCGAGCGACCGGTGGAGTGGTCGGGCTCGAGGCCGACGTCGTGGTCTGGCACGACCTCGATGCCCCCACCTGGCCAGGGGGGCGCACCGCGATGGCTGAATACGACGCCCGGTTCGCCGATCGGCTGGCCGTCGCCCGGGCCGCGGCCACCAGAGCGGAGCCGCTGGCCCAGCCGTCACGGGTCACTGAATGCCGCTCCTGCCCGTGGTGGCCCACCTGTGGCCCGGCGCTGCGAGCCGCCCGGGACGTCAGCATGGTGCTGCGCGGGGAGGACGTGGCGGCAGTGCGGGCCGCCGGGGTGTGCACCGTCGACGCCCTCGCCTCTCTGGATCCGGCGGGCGACCCGCCGGTACCGGTGGTCGGGATGTCCGTGCGCGACGCGGTGCTGCTGGCCCGAGCGTGGCAGCGGGACCTCACGCTGGTCCGGCGTAACCGGCGCACCGCGGTGCCGCGCGCCGACGTCGAGCTCGACGTGGACATGGAGAGCTTCGACGACGCCGGGGCCTACCTGTGGGGATGCCTGCTGTCCGGCTCCGACGTCGGGTTGCCCCACGGCTACCGGGCCTTCGCCACCTGGGAGCCGGTGCCCACGCCCGACGAGGCGCGGTCCTTCGCCGAGTTCTGGGGCTGGCTGGCCGATGTTCGCTCCCGCGCGGCGGAGCGAGGGTTGAGCTTGCGCGCCTACTGCTACAACGAGCAGGCCGAGAACCGCTGGATGCTCGCGTCCGCGGCCCGCTTTGCCGGCGCCCGCGGCGTGCCGACCGCCGAGGAGGTGCAGGAGTTCATCTCCTCCGGCCAGTGGGTGGACCTGTACCAGGTGGTCAGCACCGAGTTTCTCTGCGCGCAGGGCAAGGGGCTCAAGACGATCGCCCCGGCGGCCGGGTTCTCCTGGCGCGATCCGGAGGCCAGCGGGGAGAACTCGATGCGCTGGTACCGGGACGCGGTCGGCATGGGCGGCGGGGCCCCGGATCCCGTCCAGCGCGAGCGGCTGCTCACCTACAACGCCGACGACGTCCGCGCCACGCATGCGCTGCGGCACTGGATGAGCTCCGAGCGGGTGTGCGACGTGCCGTACGCAGGCGACCTCACAGCGCTCACGGTGTGCCACGATGGGATTGTCCACACAGAGTTGAAGGTCAACACAGAGTTGAAGGTCAACACAGCGTTAAAGGTCAACACAGCGTGATGGGAGCGCACATGTTCGTCCGCCGGATCGCGGTGATCGGCTCTGGGTATGTGGGATTGACCACCGGGGCGTGCTTGGCGTCGTTGGGGCATCGGGTGGTGTGCGCCGATGTGGACGAGCGCAAGGTGGCCCGGCTGTCGCGGGGGGAGGTGCCGATCCTGGAGCCGGGGCTGCCCGAGCTGGTGGCGCAGGGTCTGGCCGCCGGCCGGCTGCAGTTCGTGGTGGGTGCCGCTACCGCCGTCGCGGACACCGAGGTGGTGTTCCTGTGCGTGCCGACACCGATGGGTGCCGGTGGCGCGGCGGACCTCTCGGCGGTGGAGTCGGTAGCTTCTGAGGTGCGGGCGCTGTTGCCGTCGGGCTGCGTGGTGGTCAACAAGTCCACCGTGCCGGTGGGCACCGCGGCGCGCACCGCCCAGTGGCTGGACCGCCCGGACGTGGCGGTGGTCAGCAACCCCGAGTTCCTGCGGGAGGGCTCGGCGGTGGAGGACTTCCTCAACCCCGACCGTATCGTGGTGGGCTGCGACGCCCAGGACGCCGCCGAGCGGGTGGCTGCACTGTATGCCCGGCTGGGCGCTCCGACGGTGCTGACCGACGCGGCCAGCGCAGAGATGGTCAAGTATGCGGCGAACTGCTTCCTGGCGATGAAACTGTCCTACGTCAACGCCGTCGCTGAGCTCTGCGAGCGCTTCGGGGCCGACGTGCTGGACGTCACCGAGGGCATCGGCTACGACCGGCGGATCGGGCAGGCCTTCCTGCAGCCAGGCCCGGGTTGGGGCGGTTCGTGCCTGCCCAAGGACACCCACGCGTTGCTGCAGGTCTGCGCCGGGGTGGATTTCGACTTCGGGCTGCTGCGGGCCAGCCTGGACACCAACACCCGCCAGCAGCACCGGATGGTCGACAAGGTCCGCGACGCCGTCGGCGGGTCGTTGGCCGGGCAGCGGATCGGGTTGCTCGGGCTGACCTTCAAAGCGGGCACCGACGATCTGCGCGACTCCCCCGCCCTGACAGTGGCCGGTCTGCTGGCCGCCGAGGGTGCCGAGCTGATCGGCTACGACCCCGGGGTACCCGCCGCGGTGCCCGGCCTGACCGACGACCTACAGGTCACCGACGACCCGGTCAAGGTCGCCTCCGGCGCTGCCGCCTTGGTGGTGCTCACCGAATGGCCCGAGTTCCGGGTCCTGGACTGGGGTCGGCTGGCCGAGCTGGTCGAGTGCCGCGTCGTGGTCGACACCCGTAACCTGCTCGACGCCGACGTGCTACGCCGGGTCGGCTTCGAAGTCCGCGGCGTCGGCCGGCGAGGCGCTCCGCGCTAGGGCCACGCTGGCGACGTGACTCACGGCGCCAACGCCACCGACATCGGCCACGCCGCCTCCAACGCTGACGACGTCGCCAACACTACCGATGTCAGCCACCCAGACTCCGACTCCGCCAGCGCCGACGACTCCGGCGCCGATTCGACGGCTGTTCCCTGGTTCGAGTGTCGAGAGGTCCGACCAATCGGCCCGCCGCGATCGCCGCCGAGCGCCCGCCATCCACGTGATGCCGGTGCGGCGGTGAGGGCAGCCCGTGGGGTGTACGTGGCGGCATAGCCGTACGTGTCGCGTGGCGGCCTCTCACGATCAGGTTTGCTACTCGTTCCTGACCACCGCCAGATTTACCGACCGAGCGGCGCTCGCTGCCGGAGTGGGTCGTGGAGTGGTGTTCTCGTGGGATCCACAGTCTTCGGGGGAATGAATTCCGGTCGGCCTCGGCCGTCGATCCGGATGTGCCATCCTTGCCGGTGCACGATGACGTGGTGGTATTCACACAATAGGCACATGTTGTGCAGGGCGGTGTCGCCGCCGTCGAGCCAGCTCCGAATGTGGTGGGCGTGGCAGTAGCGGGGTGGGCGGCGGCACGCGGGAAACGAGCACCCTTGGTCGCGTTCCCCGAGGGCGTCGCGTAGCGCGGCGGTGGCCAGGCGTTGTTGGCGCCCGACGTCCAGGGGCATCGAGTCGGCACCGAGCACCATGGGGATCAGCTCGACGTCGCAGGCCAACCGGCGGGCTTCGGCGGCGGACAGGCACCCGCCGGTGTCGAGCAGGGCGCTGCCGAGGCCGTCGACGAGGTGGTTGAGGGTCATAGTGAGGACCGGGTGTGGGCGGTGGCCCCCGCGGGTGGGCAGCTGCGCCTCGTCCAGCAGTCGGGTCATCGCCTCCACCAGGGCGTCGGCGTCGCGCCGCGCTGGGGAGCGGGTGTCGGGGACCCGGTTGATCGGGGTCGGCGGCCGTTGAGGGAACCGAGGACTTCCAACACCCGGGCACCGCCCTCGGGATCGAGTTTGCCGGCCAGGCTCACGGTGCCGTCGGGTCGGGTGCGGACCCGCAGTTCCCGCTGTGTTTCGGGCTCCTCGGAGGGGGCTTGCCCGTCGGGGTCCAGGTGCGCGAGCAGGCGCTCAGCGATGCGGCTCAGCGCGGTGGGGTCGAACCGGCGCGCCGCGTGCGCCAGGGTCTCTTCGGCTTGGGCGACCACCCCCGGGTGCGTGGCTGGTGGGATCCGGCGCATCGCCGCAGTCAAGCGGCGTTCATGTACCACGTTGTGACCTGGCAAGACGTGAACTCGGACGGCAGTCCCCCGAGCTCAGCACAACCCACAGTCGCGCTGGAACGTTCTGCTCCCTGCCGTAGTTCGAGAGCTGTACTCGCTTGCTGGAACAGTCGGCGGCTCCCCTGACGCGGGGGCTCTCTCTGCCTCAGTGGGTAGAGGGGGCCCTCTACTCCGGTAGATCCCTCGGGTAATGGGCCGTGACCTGCACGGTAACGGGGGGTAGACCGCCCTCGGCGTTCCCGCCCCCGACCCCTCTACGGCGCCCCCTGGGGGCGAGCTAGAAGGCTAGGTCCGGCAAGGCTAGGTCCGGCAAAGTCGGTAAGATCGAGTCAAGTTTGGTGCTCGCGGGTCAGATCTGACGGGCGTAGCGTGGATGGCGCTCGCACCACAGCGCAACGACAGCGCACCTGACCTGCACATACGCACTTCGCGTCATG
>DATDHI010000276.1:0-1840 GCA_036521655.1 Pseudonocardiaceae bacterium
CACTCCCACCTCCTCCTCGTGGCTCAATTTGGTCGAACGGTGGTTCCGGGAACTGACCGACAAGGCCATCCGCCGGGGAGTGTTCCACAGCGTCAATGACCTCATCACCGCGATCGAGGACTACCTGAAAGCCAGCAACGATAACCCAAAGCCATTCATCTGGACCGCCACCGCCGAGCAAATCCTCGCCAAAGTCGCCCGCGGACGAGTCGCTCTCCAACAAGTAGAAAATCAATAATGAGACACTACACTAGTTCAGTGAGGTGATGCGATCTTCTCGGCGGTGTGATTACCGTCCCAACCCGGGGGGCACTCCGGGCCTCGGATGAGTTCCGCCGATGATACGTCGTCGCGGCCCTTTAGTGAGGGTGTGACGGGTTGCGTACCAATCCGTCACACCCGTCACATCGCCTGTTGTCGCAGGTCAACGGCGTGATGAGCCCGTCACAGGGCACCGCGTAACCCACGGTCGTTTCAAGATCGATAAGTGTGCTTGCGGGCAGGTTTGGGGTGCTCGGATGTGAGCGTTAACATGCCGGTTTGGTGATCTTCGGCGTGTCGCGCCGGGAAGAGCGCCGGAGCTCCGGTAGCACGAGGAGCCCTCTCACAGACTTCTCGCCGCCGGAGCTCCGTTGCCGCTTCATTGTGCCATCGCCGATTCGGGTTTCGCCGCGCTCGGGGCGCTGAGTTCGTGTCCGGCCCCGAGTGGCGATCTTCCAGACGTGGGGGTGATGTGTCCTGAGCTGCTGCAACGGTTCTGCGAGGTCTCCGATGGCCGCCGCGACCAGGGCCGGGTCCACCCGGTCGCGGTGGTGCTCGCGCTGTGCGCTGCCGCGGTCGTGGCGGGCATGCGGTCGTTCACTGCGATCGCCGGCTGGGTCGCCGATGTCCCCGCAGAGCTGCTGACCCAGCTCTACGGCCAGTGCGCGCAGGCACCGTCGAAGGCCACCATCTGGAGGGTGGTCACCGGCGCCGACGCCGCGGCGGTGGACGCGGTGATCGGCGCCTGGCTGGCCCGACAATCCGCCGCACACGAGTCCGATACGGACCCATCAGCGCTGGTCGCGATCGCGGTGGACGGCAAGACCGTGCGTGTCGATCCGCGGCCGGTTCCGCGCGACAGACCAAACTCGCGCGACCACGACGTTCGAGGCTCCCTACGGCGACCCCGCCAACCCCGCTGACGGCCCGCAGGTCCACCTCACCTGCACAGAGTCCGGCCTGCGCCGCACCGCAGTCCCCGTCGGCTCGTTCCCGGCCCGCTGCCTCGGCCGCGTCGAGAACTGGGACCCCAACACCCGTAAGCTGATCGTGCACCCCATTGCGATCTTCCGCTGAATTTCCCACCGTGACGTGTCCCAGGATCAAGCCCGTAGCACTTCGAGAGGCGCTGTTGCATTCCCCGCGAGGCCAGGGCAGGCGGGATCGTTGATCGGGGTTGGTCAGATCGCCAGGGTCAGCTCGTCGAAGGCGGCCAGGACCCGGAGGTTCACTGGTTCCTCGGTCCCGAGTTCGTAGTGGCCGCGGCGGATGTTCCGCACGAACGCGTGCCCGGCAATGATGACCCGGGCCGAGCGGAGCCGTGTGAGGCCGCGCATCGGCCGCAGCCGGGCCTTGAGCCTGCCGTGGTCGGCTTCGACCCGGTTGTTGGCGTAGCGCTCGGTGACATGCCAGGCACCCGGAGCCAGCTCCTCGAGGACGGGGGGTGTCTCTATGAACTTGTCAAGCCGCTGCGGGGCTCGATCCGGGCTGGGCCGGGACCGGTTGTTGGTAGGGCTTGTGGTCGCGGAGCATGGCGTAGATGACGTCGACGCGGCGGCGGGCGAGGCAGATCAGAGCG
>DATDHI010000277.1:0-14403 GCA_036521655.1 Pseudonocardiaceae bacterium
CCACCACGGTGCCCAGGCCGTACTTGTCGTGCGTGACCCGGTCCCCGACGTCCAACGACAGCGCCGGGGTGTTCTGCCAGCCCCGGAACGGGGTTGAGCGCAGGCCACGGGCCGCCACGCCGGCCTGCGCGGAATCGCCGCCGGTGACATCAGCACCGCGACGCCCGAACACCGTCCGCGCCACCGGGCCGGCGCGATCGGGCTCCTCGCGGCGCCACTGCACCAGGGCCTCGGGCACATCAGCCAGGAAGCGCGACGGCGGGTTGGTCATCGGCTGTCCCCAGGCGGACCGGGTGATCGCCCGGGACAGGTAGAGCCGCTGCTGTGCCCTGGTCAGCCCGACGTAGGCCAGCCTGCGCTCCTCGGCGAGCTCGGCCGGGTCACCCAGCGCGCGCAGGTGTGGGAACAACCCGTCCTCCCAGCCGGTGAGGAACACCACCGGAAACTCCAGGCCCTTGGCCGTGTGCAGCGTCATCAGGGTGACCACCCCGCCCGAAGACCCATCGTCGTCCGGGATCTGGTCGGAGTCGGAGACCAGCGCAACCCGCTCCAGGAATGCCGCCAGCGACCCGGCCTCCACGCCCCCGTCCTCCACCGGAGGGCCCGGTTCGCCAGCGAACTCGCGTGCCACGGTCACCAGTTCGGTGAGGTTGTCCAGCCGGGAGGCATCCTGCGGGTCCTCCGACTCCTCCAGCTCGGCCCGGTAACCGGTGCGCGCCAGGACCGCCTCCAGAACCTCCGCGACCTCCTCGCCCGCCGTCACCTTCGCTCGGAACTCGTCCATCAGCACCACGAATGCCGTGATCGCGTTGCGGGATCTGGGGTTGAGCAGCGGAATCTCCTGGCCGGCCGCGGCGGCCTGCAGTGCCGCGGCGAAGGAGATCCGCTCCCGATCGGCGTGCGCTGCCAGCACGGCCTCTGCGCGGTCTCCGATCCCCCGGCGCGGCGTGTTGAGGATCCGGCGCAGCGACACGGTGTCCTCAGGGTTGTCCAACACCCGCAAGTAGGCCAGCGCATCCCGGACTTCGCGGCGTTCGTAGAAGCGCACCCCGCCGACCACCTTGTAGGGCAACCCGAGCCGGATGAACACCTCCTCGAACACCCGGGAGGAGTTGTTGGTCCGGTAGAACACCGCCACGTCGCCGAACCGGGCCTGGCCGCCGTCGACCAGCCGGTCGATCTCCGAGGCGACGAACGCGGCCTCGTCGTGCTCATTGTCGGCGACGTAACCGATGATCGGATCGCCGTCGCCTGCGGCCGACCACAGCCGCTTGTCCCGGCGGGCGGAGTTGCGTGCGATCACCGCGTTCGCTGCCGACAGGATCGTCTGGGTGGAGCGGTAGTTCTGCTCCAGCAGGATCGTCCGGGCGTCCGGGAAGTCCCGCTCGAACTCCTCGATGTTGCGGATCGTGGCGCCCCGGAAGGCGTAGATGGATTGGTCTGCATCGCCTACCACGCACAGCTCGCCCGGCTCGTCACCCTCTCCGGCGGGCCCCACGAGTTCCCGGATCAGCACGTACTGCGCGTGGTTGGTGTCCTGGTACTCGTCGACCAGGATGTGGCGGAACCGGCGCCGGTAGTGCTCGGCGACGTCAGGCAGGGTCTGCAGGAGCTCGACGGTGCGCATGATGAGGTCATCGAAGTCCAGCGCATTGGAGCTCCCCAGCCGGAACTGGTAACCGGCGTAAACCTCGGCAACCCGGCGATCGAAGTCATCACCCGCCGCAGCCGCCGCGCTGCCGGGGTCGATCAGTTCGTTCTTCAGGTTCGAGATCTTTGCCGCCAGGGCACGAGCCGTGTACCTCTTGGGATCCAGATCAAGGTCGCGAGCCACCATGGCGACCAGGCGTCGGGTGTCGTCGGCATCGTAGACGGAGAAGTTCGACGTCAGCCCGGCCAGCTTGGTGGCCTCCCGCCGCAGGATCCGCACGCACATCGAGTGAAACGTCGACACCCACATCACGGCGGCGCGCCTGCCGACCAGCGCGGTGACGCGTTCCCGCATCTCGGCCGCGGCCTTGTTCGTGAAGGTGATCGCCAGCACCTGGCCGGGCTGTACTTCGCGCTGAGCGAGGAGGTAGGCGATGCGGTGGGCGAGCACCCGGGTCTTGCCGGACCCGGCTCCCGCAACGATGAGCAGCGGGGAGCCGGCATGCTCCACCGCCGCACGTTGCTGGGTGTTGAGTCCAGCGAGCAGGGCAGCGGCAGAAGAACTGACAACGGAGGTACTCATGGTGGCGACCACGGTACCGGGGGGAACCGACAGACCGCGTCCACTGAGAGGCCGCCACCCTGGCGAACCGGTGGACGCCGCCCCGCGCGGCATGGCAGACTCAGGCGCGTGCAGAGTTGCCACCGCTTTTTTTCGGGTACCGGATCCCGGTGCCCGTGATGGCCTGACGCACGACAGACCACCGCGACGCCCCGGAGTCCACGGACCCGGGGCGTTGTTGCTGCCCGGGAAACGCGGGCCCTGGGCCAGACATCTGGAGACACCGAAATGCCCGAGCAAGCGATTACAGACCTCGGCGAGCTGCGCACCGAGATCGACTACCTCGACGCCGAGATCCTGCGGCTGGTGCGGCGCCGCACCGAGGTGTCCCAGGAGATCGGTCGCGCCCGCAGGGCGGCCGGCGGTCCCCGAGTGGTTCACGGCCGCGAGATGGCTGTGCTGAGCCGCTACCGCGAGTTGGGCAGCGAGGGCCACGAGCTGGCGATGCTGCTGCTGCGCATGGGGCGCGGCCGGTTGGGGCGCTCGTGAGTGCGCAATAGCGCCTGGGCACTCACGTGGAGGTGCACACTGGAGGGCATGCTCGAACTCATTGCTGTGCTCGCCGCACTCGCCGGGTTGCTGGCTGCCCTGGCTCACGGCGGATACCTCTGGATGCTGAAGTCGGCGGCGAACCAGCGGGCCGGTGGGGAACCGGTCAGCGCATACGTCCGCAGCCGCGTGCCAGTGGCCGCCGCGACCGTCGGCGTGGCGCTGTTCGCTCTGCTGCTCACCACCGGCGGCTCGGTTGCCGACGTCCTCGCGATCGTGGCCGGTGTGGGTAGCGGGGTGGTGGGCTACCAGGCCCTGCAGGGGACCCGGGCACGGTACCGAAGCGGCGGCTGAAACCGGTGCGGCCGGCAACCGCCTGCCCCACCAGACTTACCGGAAACCGACGCACCTCGAAAGCGACCTCCCGCACGCTGGACTTCCGTCCACCGATGGGGTAGGTCTCACCGCCGTCAGTAACGCGAGCGGGAGGGTACGGGTGCCGAAGGACGGGACCACAGCAGCAGACGGCGGCCTCGCCAGGCCCGCTCTGTTGCCGCCGTCCCGAGCCACCGACACCGATCAGATACTCGTGACCGAGTTGCTTCGTCCTGCAAGCCTGGGCCGGCATCAAGCGGGCGACCGTAGACGACATCCACCCGGACGGTCCGGACGCCGCGCTGGTGACCGTGACCCTGGTCCGGCAGGACGGCAGCGCGCTGCGCACTCTGGAACGCATTGTGGTGACCCCCGGTGCGCAGTCTCCGATCACCGGCGCGCGACTGTTGTCGGCGTCTCAAACCGACACCAACGTCGGCAGGATTCCCGGCGTCGAGAGCCTTAACCTGAGTAGGTGAGCGAGGAACGCAACAGGTGAATGCCGGGACCCGGCTCGTCGCCGATCGCTACCGCCTGGACCGGCGGATCGGCGCTGGCGCGATGGGTGTGGTCTGGCAAGCCCACGACGTGCGACTGGACCGTACGGTGGCCCTCAAGGAGCTGCTGATGCAGCCCGGTCTGGCGGACGCGGAGGCGGAGACCGCCAAGGCCCGGGCGATGCGCGAGGGCCGTATCGCGGCTCGGCTGCAGCATCCGCACGCGATCTGCGTGTACGACGTGGCCCTGGATGACGATGGTGCCGGGGGCCGGGTGGTGCCATGGCTGGTCATGGAGTATCTGCCGTCGCGCAGCCTGGCGGCGGTGCTCGCCGAGCAGGGGACGCTGCCACCGCGCGAGGCGGCCAGGGTCGGCCGGCAGATAGCCGCCGCGCTCGCCGCGGCCCACCGAGCCGGGATCGTGCACCGCGACGTCAAGCCAGGCAACGTCCTGCTCGGCGAGGACGGCACCGTCAAGATCACCGACTTCGGAATATCCCGAGCGACGTGGGATGCCACCGTGACCCGCACCGGCGTACTGGCGGGCACGCCCGCCTACTTCGCTCCGGAGGTGGCCCGCGGCGAGCTGCCCGGCCCGGCGGGCGACGTGTTCTCGCTGGGCGCCACCCTTTATGCCGCTGTAGAGGGCGAACCGCCATTCGGGCTGGACGACAACACTCTGGCGCTGCTGCGGGCCGTCGCCGAAGGTCACGTGCGGCCCCCGCAGCAGGCCGGACCGCTGGCCGCGGTGCTGATGCAGATGCTGCGGGACGATCCGGTGCAGCGCCTCCCGATGCCCGACGCGGTCGTGGCGCTCGGGGCGGTTGAAACCGCGGCCGTCCCGCCAATCGCGTCACCACGTCCGTCGGCATTACCCTCTCCGCGCGCTAAGCGAACCCCACGTCCCCGGCGAACCGGTCAGCGCACCCCTGCCACGCAGACCGCGGTGGACCTACCGCTGCCCCTACCCCCGGGCACCCCGGGCTGGCAGGGCCCCACGCAGCACCACACCCCGCGGTGGCGGCGGCCAGCAGTGCTGTTCGGGTCGGCCGCCTGCGTTGTGCTCCTGCTCGGGGCACTGGCCTTCGCCGTGGTGGGCGGCCGCGGCCCGCTGCCTGTGACCCCCTCAGCAGCACCACCGGCACCCGGCGTGAACGCCGCGCCACCGGTCCAGCCCGGGAAGCCCGGACCCGTGCAGCTGGAGCAGGCCGTCCGCGCGTACTACGACCTGGTACCCGGTGACACCACCACCGGGTGGCAGTACCTCGGCACCCCCGAGCGTGCCAAGACGGGCAGCTTTGCGGCCTACAACGACTTCTGGAGTGGGATCGAGCGGGTCAGCATCTCCGGACCGGTCACCGTGCAGGGCGACACCGTGCTGGTGAACCTGCAGTTCGAGCCACGCAACCGCGGGCCGACCTTCGAGCGTTACCAGCTCACCATGGGCACCGCACCCGACGGCCGGGTCCTGATCGAGTCCGCCAAAATGATCGGTACCGCTGGCGGATGACAACGGAGCCGTGCACGAGAGCCGGACACACCGGGCACGAAAGCACGACACGCCGGGAGGTGGGGGCTACACCAGGCGGCGGTCGGACGCCCAGCGGGACAGCTCGTAGCGGTTGGACAGCTGGGTCTTGCGCAGCACCGACGACACGTGGGTCTCCACCGTCTTGATGGAGATGAACAGCTCCGAAGCGATCTCCTTGTAGGCGTAGCCGCGGGCCAGCAGGCGCAGCACATCGCGCTCCCGGGGCGTGAGCAGGTCAAGTTCCGGATCACCCACCGGCGTCCCCCCGGGCCGGTGGGCGAAGGCGTCGAGTACGAAACCCGCCAGCCGTGGGGAGAAAACCGGGTCACCGGCGTGCACCCGGCGCACCGCGTTCACCAGCTCCCGGCCGGAGATCGTCTTGGTCACGTAACCACGGGCCCCACCCCGGATGACGGCGATGACGTCTTCGGCGGCATCGGACACCGACAGCGCCAGGAACACCACCTCCGGCTGCCCGGAACGGACCCGGCGCAGCACCTCCGCACCGCCGCCGTCGGGCATGTGCACGTCCAGCAGCACGACATCGGGACGCAGGTGCCCGATGCCGGTGACGGCCTCCTCCACGGATCCGCCTTCGCCGACCACGACGACCGGCGCCACGTCCGGTTCCGCCGAACCAGCCCTGGCGAGCTCCGCCTTCACCCCGGTCCGGAACAGTGCGTGGTCGTCCACCAGGAAAACCCGGATGCTCACGTTTCCTCCCCGCTCGTCCGGCGCGTCATGGCCAGCTGGACTTCGGTGCCCGCGCCGGGCGCGGTGCGCAGCGTCGCCGTGCCGCCGTGCCGTTCCATCCTGCCCCGGATCGACTCGGCCAGCCCGTGGCGGTCGCCTGCGACGGCCGCCGGGTCGAATCCAGAACCCCGGTCCCGGACGAAGACGTGCACCTGCCCGGGCTCGACCTCGGCATACACGCTGACCTCGGCGACCCCGGCGTGCTTGGCCGCATTGACCATCGCCTCCCGGCTGGCCTGCACCAGCGCGGGCAGCGCTACCTCGAGGGCGCAGTCGCCGACCACGACGACCTGGACGCTCACCGCGTAGGTGTCCTCCACCTCGCCGGCGGCGCTGTGCAACGTCGCGGCGAACGACGCTGTCGCAGTGTCGCCGCCAGCGCCGTTGCGTGCCGCCAGCCCGTAGCCCTGCGGTCCGTAGAGCCAGGACCGGAGCTCCCGCTCCTGCCCCCGGGCCAGCCGGCGGACCTCCCGGCCCGAATCGGACTGCTGCTGGATCAACGCCAGGGTCTGCAGTACTGAGTCGTGCAGGTGCGCGGCGATCTCGGCCCGCTCCTCGGTGCGGATCCGGGCGCGGCGTTCCTCGCCCAGTGCGCGCATCAACCGCAACCACCACGGCACGGTCAGCACCGCTACTCCGACCAGGGTGGCAGCTGCGGCGAGCAACGCGAATCGCAGCTGGCCCAGGTTGCCCTGGTTGAGCAGGAACACCGCGATCCCGCTGGTCACCAGGGCGATCCCGGCCAGCACCCGGAGCAGCGCCATCCGGCCGCCGCCCAGCACCACGCCCGCGCCGCTGCGCCAGCGGGTCCGCTGACCTGTATCAGCCTCCCGCCACACCACACCCGCGCCGACCAGGGCTATCCCCAACGGTCCGGTCACCCAGCCGCCCCACGCGGTGCCCAGCGCGGCGCCGGTCAGCGCCAGGCCCGCGCCCAGCGCGACCAGACCGACCGCCTGCTGCTGCTCTCGCGCAGTGCTCGGTTGCCCCGCGCCGGGTTCGCCGGCGTCGGCGGCCGGTACGAACACCCACAGCAGTGCGTATCCGACCAGCCCCGCCCCGCCCAGACCGGCCAGCACCGCGAAGGTGACCCGCACCCACAGCACCGGCACCCCGAGATGCTCGGCGATCCCGCTGGACACCCCGCCGATGACCCGCCCTGCACGATGCCGGCGCAACCGCGGCGTCCCGGCCGCGTGCTCTGCCGGTGTGCTCACAGTCACCATCGTCACACGTCCGGGGACCAGGGGGTATCAGGGTCCACCCCGGATTCCCCCGACCCGGGGACGGATCAGGGTGACCCCCGATGGTGCGCGCCGTCCGTCCGGGCCAGGCTCGACGGCGTGAACGGGATCAACGTGGAGCACACGGCGCGGGACTTCTGGGCAACCCGACCGCGCCGGCGGGCCGATGATCGCAAGGTCGGCGGCGTCGCGGCGGCGATCGGGCGCCGGTATGGCATCGACCCGGTGCTGGTGCGGGTGGCCTTCGTGGTGGTCACGCTGATCAGCGGAGTGGGGGTGCTGCTGTATCTGCTCGGCTGGCTGCTGCTACCCGCCGAGGGCGACGAAGTGTCCGCCGCGGAGAGCCTGCTCGGACGCGGGCGCAGCTCGATGTCGCCAGTGCTCACCCTGGTGCTCGGTGTGCTGCTGATTCCGGCGTCCGGGGCGGTGCTCGGCCGGGGCGTGTCCGGCCTGTTCGGGCTCGTTCTGGCTGGGGCAGCGATGGTGTTGCTGCACCGCTCCCGATCCGCGCTGGGAGAGGTACCGGTCTCTGCTAATGGCGATCCGGTGCGGCCTGCAGCGCAGGACGTGCCGGGTACGACCACAACGACCGACCGACCGACTCCCCCGGCGTGGGATCCGCTCGGCGCGGCGCCGTTCGCCTGGGACCTACCGGAACCCTCGCCTGCTCCGGCACCGGCAGACCCGCTGCCGTGGAGTGCCCGATCCAAGGTCACCCCGATCACTCTCGGGCTCGCGCTGCTCGCCGGCGGCATCGCCTCGGCCTTCTGGCCTGCGCTGCCGGTCGGGCACCTCGTCGCGCTGGTGCTCGGGGTGGTCGGGCTCGGGCTGGTGGTGGGCTCGCTGGTGCACAGCGGCCGGGGCCTGATCGCCGTCGCTGTTCCGCTGGCTCTGCTCACCATGGTGCTGCAGGCCGCCCCGGTGTCCGGCTTCAATGTTGGGACGCAACGGTGGAGTCCGGTCACGGCCGCCGATGTGCAGCCCCGCTACGAGGTCACCCTCGGCAACGCCCACCTGGACCTCACCGGGCTGACGTTCCCCGAGGGACATCCGGTGGTCACCGGCGTCGCGGTGGGGGTCGGGCAGACTCATGTGATCGTGCCGCCGAACGTCGATGTGCAGGTGAGCTGCCAGGCGCAGCTCGGGGAGGTCCACTGCCTCGGCGTGGCCGGCGAGGGCAGCCCGGCCCGGGCGAACGCAACCGACAACGGACCCGACGGCCCCGGCGGCGGCAAGCTGGTGCTGAACGTGCGCTCGGGTGCCGGCAACATCCACGTGGAGCGCGAATCGTGAGCGGAACGGACCCGGCGATGGCTGACTCAGTACCTCTGACACCTCAGGCACCTCAGGCAGGCCCACCGCGCGCGCCGGACCTGCTCACCCTGGCCGCCGGGCTGGGTGCGCTAGGCGTCGCAGGCACCGCGCTGCTCAGCGGCATCGCCTGGCTGCCCACCCCGGACACCCGGTGGGTCCTGGCCGCGCTAGCCCTCGTAGTCGGCCTGCTGCTGGTGATCAGCTCACTCCGGCACCCCCGCCGCTGAGCGACGGCTCTCGGTGCCGCTTTCGCCTCCGAATGGCGGTCGCAGCTGAGTAGGGCTACTCATTCCCTCTGGGACCGGGATGGCCGAACATGCGAGGCATGACCGGATCGGGTACCCCTGAACCATCGCTGTCCCGGCTGGCCGACGAGCTCACCGCGGTGGGCCAGCGGCTGGCCTGGATCGGGACCGAGCTGCGGCGGGTGGACGCCGCAGCACACACCTACCCGACCGCCCCGGCACCGCCGCCCACCGCGCCGCTGGCGTCACCGGTGCCACCGGTGGCATCCGCGCTACCGGTGCCGCGCGGGCCCGGGCTGCTGGAGCGGGAGGGGGCCGGCAGCCGGCTGCTGGCCTGGGTTGGGGGAGCCGTCACCCTGCTCGGGGTGCTGCTCCTGCTGGCGCTTGCCGTACAGCGCGGCTGGCTCGGCCCGCTGCCCCGGGTACTCGGTGGGGCCGCGCTGGCGGTGGCACTGATCGGGGCTGGCGCCACGGTGCACCGCAGACCGGCCGGGCAGGTCGGTGGCGTGGTACTGGCGGCGACCGGGATCACCGCGCTCTACCTGGACACGGTCGCTGCCACGGTGCTGTACGGCTACCTACCCACCGGGGTTGGCCTCGCGGTCGGGCTGCTGGTAGCGGCGGCCGGCTTGGCGTTGGCCGACCGCTGGCAGGCCGAGCCACTGGCGGTCGCGGTGGTGGCCGGAGCTGCCGTGCTCGGTCCGGTGCTCACCGGGCGAGACCCGGTGCCGCTGGTCGGGTTCCTGCTGGTGCTGCAGGTGGCTGCCGCCCCGGTGCAGCTGCGCCGGGGCTGGACGGTGCTGCCGATCGCCGCCGCGGTGCCCCCGTTGCTCGCGGCGCTGGCCTTGGACGGGACGGCGGCGTTCGACAGTGTGAGCGTGGGCATCGTGGTGATGGTTCCCGCGGTGACCGTGGTCGCCCTCGCAGTGGCCCTGCTCGGGTCCTGGTGGACGCGGCGCCGGAGCCCGGCGGCCCCCGCACCGCTGGTCATCCTGGCCGGGTCGGCGCTGCCGCTGCTGCTGCTGGCACCGTCGCTGCGTCCGATCCCGGGTGCGCTGGCCGTCGGGGGGCTGGCCGCGGTGCTGCTCGCACTGTGGGTCGCCCCGCGTTGGCGCATCGACCTACTGCCACCGGCCACTGGGGCGGTAGCCGGCGGGCTTGGTGTGCTGGCCGCGTTCGAGGCCACCGCGCTGGCACTGGACGGCGCACCGTGGGCGGCGACCCTGCTCGGGGAAGCGATCGTGCTGGCCGGGGTCGCAGCTGTGGTGCGCAGCCGGGCGATCCTCGGGGTGGCCACCGCGTTCGGCGTGGTCGGCTGGCTCGTCGCATTGGTCTACGCGGTACCGCCGCCAGCCGTGTTGACCTTTCCGGCGTGGCCGTTCATGGTCGGGGCGCAGGCAGACGTCGGTGCACTGGTCATCGGGGTCGGCGTGGGATTGCTGCTGGCCGGGATGGCGCTGGCCGGGCCGTGGGCGGCGCACCGCCTCGATGTGTTGCGGGCCAGCAGGCAGCACGCTTCGCTCTGGGTGGTGGCCGGACTCGGCGTGCTCTACGGAGCGACCGCGAGCACGGTGGCGGTCGCGCTGCTGGTGCTGCCTAATCGGACCGGGTTCGTCACCGGGCACGTCGTGGTCACGGTGTCCTGGACGATGGCTGCGCTGGTGTTGCTCGCCAGAGGGCTGCGCTCGATGCCGATCCGGGCCGCCGGGCTGGGCCTGGTGGGTGCGGCGGTCGCCAAACTGGTGTTGTTCGACCTCAGTGCACTGGACGGCGTCGCGCGGGTGGCAGCATTCCTAGGCGCCGGCCTGGTACTACTCACTGCCGGCACCCGATACGCGCGGATGGTCGCCGAAGCCGACCCTGCCGCCGGTTCGTATGCGCCGTAGCATCCTCGCCGGTCGTCACCCGGCGTGAGTGCGTAACAGTGTTAGAACAGTGTTACGCACTCACGACCCCTACCGGGCGATGCCGTGATGATCGAGTAGGAGGATGCCGAGTTCCCGGGCCCGGGAGGCCGCCTGGGTATCCCCCTCGGCGGCAGCGATGATCGAACCCTTCATCAAGATGTGCCACTGGCGGACGAATGAGTCAGGGTCCGTCACACCGGCTTCGGCGGCAAGCTAGTTCAGGTAGTGGCGGATGTTCGCCAGGTGCTGCACGCTGGCCTGCCGGACCAGACTGTCCCGGTTGCTCACTTCGAGCAGCGTGGTCACGAAGGAACAGCCCTCGAATCCGGCTGCGCGAACCACTCACCGAAGATCTCGAAGATGGCCAGCAGGCGCTGCGCCGGGGTGTCGCCCCGGCGGCGGGATTCGGCCTGCACCCAGCCGTGAATCCAGAGCGCCTCGCGACGCTCAAGGAAGGCGAGGATGAGATCATCCTTGGAGGCGAAGTCCGGTACAGGGTCATCTTCGCGCCGCCCGCCTCACCGATCACTGCGTCCACCCCGACGGTGCGGGTGCCCTGGCGGCTGAACAGGTCATACGCCGCCCACATCACCCGCTCGCGGCCGCTCTCGCCCAGCTGAGATGACTCAGCCGTACCGTTGGCTACGACGTCGTCACCGGCTGTCTCGGGTCTCTGGGGCACCATGACCAACCCTGATGAGGAACGATTAACCCAGTGTACCCGCCCGAGGAGTTACTCCCGTGACAACAGAAGCCGTGACCACAGACCCTGTGACCACTGAACAGAGGTCACGGCAGGTGGTCGAGGTCCGGCCCGCCGTAGCGCAGGACATGCCGGCCGTGCACCGGATCGTGAGCGCGGCGTATGCGGAGTTCGAACCGTGGCTGACCGCGACAAACTGGACTCGGATGACGAGCAACATCGCCAAGGTCGTAGAGGCCGGCGCACCGGGCCGGCTACGGGTGGCACAGCTCAACGGCCAGCCGGCCGGCACCGTCACCTACCTGCCACCCGGCCCCAAGGATTACCAGCGAGTGCCGCCGGACTGGGCGGTCATCCGGGTGCTCGCAGTCGACCCGGCGCTGCGCGGTCGCGGCGTCGCCCGCGCCCTCACGCAGGACTGCCTAGCCCTGGCCCGGGCGGATCACGCGGCCGCGGCGGGTCTGCATACCGCAGAGATGATGGTGGCCGCGCAGGCTCTGTATGAGCGCACCGGTTTCGTCCGCCACCAGGAGTTCATGCACCTGGGCCTCCGTTTCTGCATCTATATGCTGCCGGTTCAGCGAGATGTCGGCGCGGCGGCGACGGGAGGTGGGACGAGCGGTGCGTAGGCTGCCGTCATGAGCAGGCGCACCGACGGTCCGCTCCGCGTCATCGTCGTGGATGACCACCAGATGGTGCTCGACGGGCTGCGCGCGATGCTGGCCACCTATTCCGATCAGGTCGAGATCGTCGGTGAGGCGACCGAACCCGAGCTCGCAATGAAGATCATCGTCGAGCACGAGCCCGATATCACCTTGCTCGACGTCCGCTTGCGAGGATCCAGCGGGCTCGATCTGTGCGCGGGGATCCGCAAACGGCAACCCGGCTGCAAGGTCGTGTTCCTGACCGTCTACGACGACGAGCAGTATCTCTACCAGGCGCTACGGCTCGGTGCCGCCGGATTTCTGCTCAAGCGAGTGCGCGGCGCCGAGCTGGTCGACCACCTGCAGCGGATCCACCAGGGCCAGATCCTCATCGATCCCAGCCTGGCGACGAAGGTCGCGATGTCGGTGGCCCACCTGCGCGGCGAGGAGTTCTGGCCGGGCGCCCACCTGGGGCTCACGCAGCGCGAGAGTGAGGTGCTCGCGCTCATGGTGGCCGGGCTGTCCAATCGCGCCATCGCCGGCCGGCTCACGGTCAGCGAGGAGACCGTCAAGACCCACGCCCGCGGGATCTACCGCAAGCTCGATGTCCGGGACCGCTCCGGTGCAGTCGCGGCAGCGCTGCGCGAAGGGGTGTTCCAGTGATCCGTTCCCGGCTGGGGCTGGGAGACGTGAACTCCGATGCCCAGCTGCTGTTCCGAGTGATCGAGATCCTGTCGGCCGGCCTGGACCTTGACCGGGTCGTCCAGCGGGTGGCTGACCTGATCACCGAGACCACCTCCACCGACGTCTGCTTCGTGCACCTGCTGGACGTGCCCCGCGGGCGGCTGCAGCTGCGTGGCGCCACACCACCGTTCGATCGCCTCGCCCGGCAGATCGAGCTGCCGGTCGGCGAGGGGGTGTCAGGATGGGTCGCCGCGCACGGCGAGCCGGTAGTGATCACCGACAACAAGCGCGCGGATCCCCGCTACCGCTACATCCCCGAGCTCCGCGGGGAGGAGTTCATCTCGATGGCCTCGGTGCCGATGGTGACCCGCCCCGGTGACCTCGTCGGGGTGCTCAACGTGCACACCAGGGACCGCCGGGAGTTCACCGAGGCCGACGTCGAGTTGCTGGGCTCAGTAGCGGGCCTGATGGCCGGAGCCATCGAGAACGCCAGCCTGCACAGCAGGATCGCCGAGCGGGAGGAGGCGATGGAGCGCTTCGCCGAGCAGATCGTGCTGCTCCAGGAGACCGAGCGGCGCCGGCTCGCCGGCGAGATCCACGATGGGATCAGCCAGCGCATCGTCAGCCTGTCCTTCCACCTCTCGGCGGCGGCGGACGCGGTTGCCGCCGACCCGGCTGGCGCCGCCGACCAGATCGCCCACGCGCAGGAGCTCGCGGCCGCGGCGCTGGAGGAGACCCGGCACGCCATCGCGGGGCTGCGCCCGCCCGTGCTGGACGACCTCGGGCTGGCTGCCAGCCTGGAGAGCCTCGCGCGGTCCACCCCGCTGGCCAACGTCAAGGTGGACACGGTGTCGACCAACCTGCCCGAGCATGTGGAGACGGCCGTCTACCGGATCGCCCAAGAAGCGCTGCAGAACGTGGCGAAGCACGCCAGCGCTGTTCACGTCCAGCTCCGGCTCTCGGTGACCGCCGGGACGGTCTTGCTCGAGGTCTCCGATGACGGCACCGGCTTCGATCCGGCCGTCACAGCCAAGCGATCCGGACCGGTGGGTTACGGCCTGCCCGGCATGCAGCAGCGGGCTGAGCTCCTGGGCGGGCAGCTCACCGCCGACAGCACCCCCGGCCGCGGCACCGTAGTGCGCCTGCGTGTCCCGCTCGCCCCAGTGCGCTAGCCGCCGGGTCGGGCACTCGCGAGCTGCCAAGTGGAACCTATTGCACGTTTCCCGGCCCTGCGAGGCGCCAGATGGAACCTTTTGCACGTTCCAGCTCGATCGACAGCAACCGCAGTTTTGTGGCCGTGCCACCGTTGGCGGAGAACCCGCCGACCTTGCCTGCGCAGAGATCAGGGCTTTGACCGGGCACCTGGGCAGGACACGCCGGTTGGGGGTCGGTGCACCGCCCTGCTGTCACGGACCGCTGAGCACGGCCACCGCACTAGCAGCATCGGCGGCAGCGTGCGCGGCTCGGGTGGCTAGATCGCCGCCGAGCTCACCGAGTTCGACGTTGAGCCGGACGAGTTCGGCGGCTGCCCGTGCTGCGGCGGCGGCCAGGGTGGCGGCGGTGAAGGCGTCGCCACGCAGGTTCGGATTGCCCTGCTCGGCGAGCTCTACTGCCTCGACCGCGATGCCACTGGCCGCCTCGGCGATCTCGGCCGGCACCCGGGCGGCCCGCTCCAGGGTGCGCCGGATCTGCCGGCGGCGAAACTCCGGGTCCGGCGGTTCGCCCGGCAGAGCGAATGCGGCGAG
>DATDHI010000278.1:0-6383 GCA_036521655.1 Pseudonocardiaceae bacterium
CACGCCTTACCGCGTCAAGCATCCATGTCGCTGTCCCAGATGCCCTCCCGGCAGCGACAAGCATCCATGTGGCAGTCCGGTATCAGGACGCCGCTTCGTGGCCTCTTATCCACATGCAGACAGTGCTAACGCCTTACTTAGCGGCGAGGCCGGCGACGTTCAGGGTTGAGACGCCCGCGATGGAACTCCGTTGATCGCGCTATCCGGGATCTGTCGCGAGGCGGCGGCCAGCACGGCGCTGGTTGGTGCTGACGTCGAAGTACCGCTGGCGATTGGCGGTCTTCGGCGCTACATCAATCTCGACTATGCCGCCAGTACCCCCTGCTTGGTGGCGGTTAAGCAGGCGGTCGACGCGCTGTTGCCCTGGTACTCCAGCGTGCACCGGGGGGCTGGGTTCAAGTCACAGCTAGCCACCGAGGCCTACGAGGGGGCCAGAGTCGCTGTGCGCTCCTTCGTCCAGGCTCGCCCGGATGATTGCGTGCTGTTCACCCGCAACACCACCGACGCGATCAACCTGCTGGCATCGGCACTGCCCCCGTCCGCCGCGGTGGTGGCCTTCGCCTCTGAGCACCACGCCAACCTGCTGCCGTGGCGCCGGCGCGACGTCACATTCTTACCGATACCGCACAGCCCCGAGGAGGCGCTCGAGCGTCTCGATCAGGCGCTGCGCTGGATCCGGGCTGATGCGCGGCTGGTCGCGGTGACCGGGGCGTCCAACGTCACCGGCGAGATCTGGCCTTACGCCGAGATCGCTCGGCTTGCACATTGGCACGGCGCGCGGGTCCTACTCGACGCTGCGCAGCTGGCCCCGCACCATCCGATCGACGTGACCGGCTCCGAGATCGACTACGTCGCAATCTCGGGACACAAGCTCTACGCCCCGTTCGGCGCCGGTGCGCTGGTCGGACGGCCTGACTGGCTGCGCTCTGGTGAACCGTTTCTAGCCGGAGGCGGTGCAGTCGACTACGTGCGGGTGGATGACGTGCTGTGGGCCGAGCTACCTGACCGGCAGGAGGCCGGCTCGCCGAATGTGATCGGCGCTGTCGCGCTCGGGGTGGCCTGCCGCACTCTGCAGGCAGCAGGAATGGACGGGCTCGCTCTCGCGGAGTCCGCCCTGCTCGACGTGGCCCGAGCCGGTCTCACCGCCGTTTCCGGTGCGCAGTCCTACCAGCTGTGGCCCACCGAGCACCCGCGCATCGGTGTATTGCCGTTCAACCTGCGTGGCGTTTCCTACGCCAAGCTAGCGGCGGTCCTCAGCGCCGAGTACGGCATCGGCGTACGTCACGGCTGTTTCTGCGCGCACCCGCTGATGACCCATCTGCTCGGCATCAACGACGCCCGCGCCCGCGAGATCGGCGAAAACCGGCGAAGCGGCCTGCCCGCCGCAGTGCCCGGAGCGGTGCGGCTCAGCATCGGTCTGGGCACCACCATCGAAGACATCACGTGGCTGGTCGACGCCGTAGCTGCGATTGCCAAGAACGGTGCCGCCTGGCACTACCAGAGCTCCGCCGATGACACAGACTGCTGGCTGGACCCCGACCCCAGACCACGCCCCACGATGCCGTTCGACCTCTCCCGAATCATCGCAGCATGAATCGAGCCGCCAGTCGCGCTGTGCCGACCAGCGGACATTGCGTGAGAGGGCAGGTCTTGTTGCTGATCGAGATTCGCCCGCCAGGCCGCGGCGACGTCCTCCAGAGACATGTCGTCACCGGTGGAGTGGTCGAGATCGGTGTTGCCGCCAGCCATGTTGACGACCACGTCCACGCGATCCCCGAGCTCGCGCGCTAGCAGAGCAATGTCGTCGGGCTTGGTGCCGTCGCAGCGGAGCGCCTGCGCGCCGATCTCTGCTGCGCGCTGTGCGAGTGTGCCGGCATGGCGACCGGTGATCACAGGCAACAGGCAGGGATCACTCCACCGTTGTCGGTGGTCGCTGCCATCGTGGTGCCATGAGCGTTGGCATTCCCGGCTTCGGAGTCGAAACAGCTCAGCTCGACAAGCTCGCGCTGAGGGTTGTGAGCTGTTCGCGGAAACGTGTAGCAACACGTCAGTCTGTGCGATAATAGATGCGTGAAGCTGAGTGCGTGGGCGAAGGAGCAGGGCATCTCGTACCGGACCGCCCTGAACTGGTTCCACGCGGGGACGCTGCCGGTGCCCGCCCGACAGCTCCCGACCGGCACGATCCTGGTGGACCCGCGGGTGCGGGAGACCGGCGTGACCGTGGCGTACTGCCGGGTCTGCTCCCATGACCAGAAGGCGGATCTGGAACGGCAGGCCGGGCGGGTGCTGACGATGTGCTCGGATCGCGGCATCCGTATCGACCGCACGGTCACCGAGATCGGGTCCGGGCTGGGCGGTCGCCGGACTAAGCTGCGCAAACTGCTCGGCGACCCGACGGTGTCCGCGATCATTGTCGAGCACCGCGACCGGCTGGCCCGCTTCGGAGTCGAGTATCTGGAAGCGGCCTTGTCTGCACACGGCCGCACGGTGGTCGTCCTCGACGATGCGGAGCTGCCCGACGACCTGGCTCGCGACCTCACCGAGGTCCTGACCTCCATGTGCGCCCGCCTGTACGGCCGCCGTTGCGCCTCTCGGCGGGCGGCGGCTGCCGTCGTCGCGATCCAGAACGAGCCCGACGACGAGCCCGCAGGCCCGTCGTGATCCGCGCCTACCTGTTCGCTCTGGACCCGACCGACGCGCAAGCCGAGGCGATGCGCTCGCATTGCGGCGCGCAGCGAGTGGCCTACAACTGGTGCCTGGCCCAGGTGATCGCGAACTGGGCGCAGCGTGCGGCCGAGCAGACTTACGGCCTCACCGACGACCAGCTCACCCCGTGGATCAACACCTCGGCCTACAGCCTGCGCAAGGCATGGAACGCCGCGAAGGACATCGTGGCGCCGTGGTGGGCGGAGAACAGCAAGGAGGCATACGCCTACGGTTGCGCGAACCTGTCGACCGCGTTGAGTAACCGCAACGCTGGACGCACCCGGATGCCTCGGTTCAAGTCGAAGCACCGCAGCCGCCTGACCTGCCGGTTCACCACTGGCGCAGTCGGGCTCGGCGCCGATCGGCGCCACGTCAAGCTGCCCATCATCGGCACCATCCGCACGCACGAGTCGACCCGCAAGTTGGCCCGCAAGGTCGAGTCCGGCCAAGCGCGGATCCGCTCGGCAACCCTGTCCTACCAGCGGGGTCGGTGGCACGTGTCGTTCTCCGTCGAAGTCGACGAAACCGCTGCGGGGACGCGTGAGGGCGGCCGTGTCGTCGGTATGGATCTCGGCATCACCGACCTCGCCACCCTGTCCACCGGCGAGCACGTACCCAACACTCGGCGTCTGGACCGAGCGCTGCGCAACCTGCGCCGCGTCCAGCGCAGCTGCGCACGACGACGCGGCCCGCAGCGGCGCATCCGTGCTGAGCCCTCGAACCGGTGGCGCAAGGCCCGCGCCCGCGCCGACGCCATTCACACCCGCGTGGCGAACCTGCGGCGCAACGACACCCACCAGCTCACCAGCCGCCTCGTCCGCGACTTCGACTCCATCGCGATCGAGGATCTGCACGTCGCCGGGATGTTGCGCAACCGGCGTCTGGCCCGCCACATCGCCGGTGCGAGCTGGGCGGAGATCCGGCGCCAGCTCACCTACAAGGCTCAGCGTGCTGGTGTGCAACTGATCGTGGCGGACCGTTGGTTCGCCAGCTCGAAGACCTGCTCGGGATGCGGCACAGCGAAAGCCAAGCTGATGCTTTCCGAGCGAACGTATGGCTGCCTGGCTTGCGGGATCGTTCTTGACCGGGACGAGAACGCAGCCCGGAACCTGGCCGCCCTGGCGGCCGACACCGCACAGTTGGTGCGGGAGCTGCCCGATGGAAGCGATGTTAGACCGGTCGTGCTTGCACGACCGGCAGTCGCACCGCCACGGGAAGAGTCCGGCAGGACTCAACGCCACCACCGCGAGGCGGTGGCTCAATGAGCGGGACAGAACGTCACCTTTCATTGAACGGTGCCTCAGCTTCTTCGACGTCCGCTGCCTCGTCGGGCGCGCGACCGTCATCCACGTCGAGCATCCAGGACATTACCGGCGACCGCCGCATCACCATCTTCGAGCGGGGAGTCGCGCGGCTGGTTGCACACGAGATCGACCACCTGCACGGGATCCTGTGCCGAGACCACCTCCGCCCAGGCGTGCAACCCATTCCCGTCGAGCAGTACCGCGGCACTGGCACCGGCTGGCAATATCACGACCCGGGCACGATCCGCTGAGCCCGCACCGTACTAGTGGCGTCACGAGGGCTCCGGGTTTCAGACCCGGCGCACTGTCGGTGAACTCGACGCGGGCGATGTTCGAAGGTCCCCTCTCAGGTCGCTCACGCCGAGTTCAGCCGATGTAGGCGCGGCCGGTGTAGCGCTCGCCGGTGAGGGTGGGTAGGCGGGTCCAGCCGGCGCGGCGCACGTGGGCGACGTGCAGATCGACCTGGCCGACGGGGTGGGAGTAGATCACCTCGTCAACGTGGCCCCACCCCAGCGTCGGCATACCTGGTGCGAGGAGCTGGGAGGGGCGCTCGATGAATTGTGCGGTGCGGTCGACTTGCAGCAGCGTGGCGCCGTTGTCCGCGAAGGTCGAGTTCTTGGTGATCGAGTCCTCCAGCCCGTCGGCGGCCCGCAACCGCACCTCAGGGGCCTGCACGAGACCGTCTCGCACGACGATCTGATGCTCGCAGGGCCAGAGCGCGGCGGATACCTGGTCGGCGAATACCGGCCGGGTCGCGATGAGGTCGGTGATCGGTCGCGGCACGGCCAGCCGCGGCGCCGCGATGGCCATCCAGCTGCCGGGACCGGCGAGGCGGTCCTGCGCCACCACTCGCACCGCGGTCGGGGTGTCCAGCCCGGCATCGGCCAGCGCGACGGCGATCTCAGTCCAGTCGGACTTCTCCCCAACCGGGTCAATCGCGACGGTATGGACCCGGCCCGGCCCGGCTGCCACCTGCACGGCGAGCTGCTGGCCCTTGGTGAAGTCGCCCCGCAGCGGCACGATCACCCGGCCGTCGCGGACCGCACCCGGCAGCGGGTACCAGGGGGTCTGGACGCTACCGGTGCCTGCCCCGCCGGACACGTCGTCCTGCCAGACGGCGATTCCCGGAAGGCTCAGTGGCGGCGGTTTCGGCATCGGCGCCTCGCGCATGTCCCCGGTGAGCTCGGCGGCGCCGGTGGGTAGTCCAAGGCCGGGCTGCGCGTCGGCGAGCACTGCGACCGATGTGGCCAGCCCGCAGGGTTGCCCGCCCAGCGCACGCAGGTTCATCAGCGCCACCGACGTGCCGGGATACTGGCGCAGCGGCGCGACGGTGAATACCACCAGCATCAGCCCCACCCCGAGGGCGGTCGCGGTGACCAGCACGGCCCGATCCGGGCCGGGCCAACCCCGCCGTCGCGCCCACCACCAGCCCAGGCCTGCGACGGCGACCCAGAGCACCGGATTGCGCAGCATCAGCGGGCCCAGCGACGGGGCGAGCAGGCTGAACTCGTAGGGGGTGTTCAGGAGGGCGTGGTAGCCGAAGGGCTGGCCCCAGTCCGACAGCGGGCGCCACAGATTGGGGCCGGCGAAGCCGACCGACGCGGCCGCCACCAGCACCGCGGCGCCGACGCCGACGACCGCGGCGGGCGCCCGTCGCGGAAGTGGGGAGCGCAGCACTGCCGCGGCGAGCAGCACCGTGGCGGGTGCGGCGATGGCCCCGAAGTGGTTCACCCACTTCGTCGGGGTCAGCGTCAGCGCGGCCAGGCCTAGCGCGGTCGTCACCGCGGCCCCGCTGAGCAGGTGGCCACCGGGGCCTGGTCTGCGTCCCACCCGCCCGGACCCGATGGCCACGGTGAGCAGAACCCCCAGTGGGAGCAGCACCGGCAGCCGCTTGCCCCAGGCTCCCCGTTCGTCGGGGGCCAGCAGGCTCGCGTAGTGCAGGTACTCCTCGTACCAGGCGTTCTGGCGGTAGTACCACCGGTGCACCGCAGTGGCTTCCAGCACGTCGCCGAGCGTGGCGTCGGCGAAACCGATCGGGATCACGATCGAGGCGGCTGCGCCTGCCAGCAGCACCGCGGCCACCCGGTTGGTGCGGTCGGCGGCCTGCCACCACTGCCACAGCCATGGCAGGCACAACACCAGTGGCGCGAGGCCGACCAGCCCGGTGGGCGAGACCGTGCAGGTGAGGGCGGCGACGGCGATGGCGGCCGTGAGCGCCCCGATCGAGCGCCGCCGTCGGGCCAGTTCGGCCAGCACCATCACCGCCGCCGTGCCCAGCGCGATCAGCGGCTCGGGACGCAGCGTGATCCCGTAGGCCAGCCACCACAGCAGGTGTGCCGCGGCCACCGCCCACGCCACCCCGGGCCGCTGCAC
>DATDHI010000279.1:0-1778 GCA_036521655.1 Pseudonocardiaceae bacterium
GGGCGTCTCAGTCGCGTTCGACTCCGATGAGCAGGAAACCGGGCTGCCGTGCGGGCCTACCATCTGCTCAGCCCGCTCACCGATGCCCTCTCTGGCAACCTCTGGTGAGGCACCGCCCGCTGACTATTACTGACCCGAGGGCGGGGATGGAGTAGATCCCCGAGATGAGAACGACAGTGAGCCCGTTGCTTCGAGCGACCGGGGTGGATAACCCTGGTCGGGTGGATGGCGCTGCAGCGAGACGACCGGACCCCGAGGTGCCCGAGCGCGCCAAGCGGCGCACGTTCACGGCGCAGTACAAGCTCGACATCGTGGTCGAGTACGACGCCGCACCGGATGGCGAGAAGGGTGCGGTGCTGCGGCGCGAGGGCCTGTATTCCAGTCACATCATCGAGTGGCGCAGGGCCCGCGACGCTGGCGCCCTGGCCGGGCTGAAGGCCCCGCGAGGCCGCAAGCCGCGTGACAAGCGTGACGCGGAAATCGCCCGACTTGAGGCGGAGAAGAAGCGGCTGGAGCAGGAGCTGGCCAAGGCCCGCTTCGTGGTGGGCACGCAGGCAAAACTGCACGCGCTCTTGGAGACGCTCTCCGAGAGCGCGGACACCGAGCCGAAGTCGAGGCCATGACCGGCACCGCGATCACCGAACTAGCGCCCGTGGTTGGCGTGCGCGCCGCCTGCGCGGCGGTCGGCGCGCCGCAGGCGAACTGGTATCGGCGGCACCGGCAGAGCCCAGCGCCGCAGCGACCGGCGCCGGTGCCGCACCGCGACCGGGCGCAGCCCCGGGCACTGACCGATGGCGAGCGCAAGGAGATCCTCGCCGAGCTGCACTCCGACCGGTTCGCCGACATCTCGCCGACGGAGGTGTGGGCCATCTTGCTGGACGAGGGGCGCTACCTCGGCTCCCTGTCGACGTTCTACCGGCTGCTGCGCACCGCGAGCGGCACACGCGAACGACGGCGGCAGGCCACCCATCCGGCAAAGATCAAGCCCGAGCTCGTCGCTACGGCGCCGAACCAGGTGTGGTCGTGGGACATCACGAAGCTGCGCGGCCCGGCCAAGTGGTCGTGGTTCTACCTCTACGTGATCATGGATATCTACTCGCGGTACGTAGTCGGGTGGATGGTCGCCAGCCGCGAGTCCGGACCCCTGGCCGAGGTGCTGATCCGGCAAACCGTGGCCAAGCAAGGCATCCGCCGTGACCAGCTGACCATCCACGCCGACCGTGGCAGTTCGATGACCTCCAAGCCGGTCGCGTTCCTGCTCGCCGATCTCGGCATTACCCAGTCACATTCGCGTCCGCACGTCTCCGACGACAACCCGTTCAGCGAGGCCCATTTCAAGACGCTGAAGTACCGGCCCGACTTCCCCGGCCATTTCACCTCGATCCAGGCCGCCCGACTGCACTGCCAGCACTTCTTCCCGTGGTACAACGACGAGCACCGCCATACCGGCCTGGGCCTGAACACAGCCGCGGACGTCCACTACGGACTCGCCGAAGCCATCCGTGACAAGCGCGCCGACGTCCTCGCCGCCGCGTACGCCGCGCACCCCGAACGGTTCGTGCGCCAGCCGCCCCAGCCACCGAAGCTGCCGACTACCGCCTGGATCAACCCACCCGACCAGACAAAGGACCAAGCTCAGTAAATACCGACCGGCCGTGCCTCATACAGGTTGACAGATTCCGCCCCGCGGCGTTCGCCGAGATGAACCTGCGCATGCTCGTCCTGACCGGTGGCCGCGAGCGCACCATCGACGACTACTCAGCCCTCGCCCCGAGGCC
>DATDHI010000280.1:0-6302 GCA_036521655.1 Pseudonocardiaceae bacterium
ATCCCGGGGTTGTCCCGGAACTGCTTGCGCACCTCGTAGACCACCGCGCCGGCTGCTCGGGACACGGCGTTGATCGCCAGCCCGGAGAACATGAACACCACGGCTGCGCCGATGGACAGGCCGACCAGGACGTTGGGCACCGACACGTTGAACGCCGCGTCCAGGTTGATGCTCGCGGCTGTGGACCGGATGGCGTCACGGAAGGAGCCGAACAGCGCGGTCGCGGCGAGCACCGCGGTGGCGATCGCGATGCCCTTGGTGATCGCCTTGGTGGTGTTACCCACCGCGTCGAGCTCGGTGAGGATGCCCACACCCGCGCCCTTGACGTCCCCGGACATCTCCGCGATGCCCTGGGCGTTGTCGCTGACCGGGCCGAAGGTGTCCATCGCGACGATGACCCCGACGGTGGTCAGTAGCCCCGTCCCGGCCAACGCGATCGCGAACAGCGAGACCGTGACCGACCCGGACAGCAGGAACGCTGCGTAGACCGCGCTGCCGATCACCACCGCGGTGTACACCGCGGACTCGAGACCGATCGAGATGCCGGACAGGATGACGGTGGCGGCACCGGTCAGCGAGCTGGTACCGACGTTGCGGACCGGGCGGTGCTCAGTGCCGGTGAAGTAGCCGGTGAGCCACAGGATGACCCCCGCAAGAACGATGCCGATGATCACGGCTACGGCTGCGATGACCGCCGGGCTGCCGACGACCTGGTCGATCGCCTTGCCGTCGATGTCCGTGAGCCCGAGGGCGCTGAAGCTGCTGGGTAGGTAGAGGAAGGCGGCCACGGTGCAGGCCACCGCGGAGATCGCCGCGGAGATGTAGAACGATCGGTTGATCGCGACCAACCCGGGCTCGCCGGCCCGGGCCCGGGTGATGTACACGCCGATCACCGCGGTCACCACGCCGATCGCTGGCACGATCAACGGGAACAGCAGACCCTTCAGGCCGAACGCCGCGGTGCCCAGGATCAGCGCCGCGACCAGCGTCACCGCATAGGATTCAAACAGGTCGGCGGCCATACCTGCGCAGTCGCCGACGTTGTCACCAACATTGTCTGCGATGGTGGCGGCGTTGCGCGGGTCGTCCTCCGGGATGCCTGCCTCGATCTTGCCGACCAGGTCACCACCGACATCGGCGGCTTTGGTGAAGATGCCGCCGCCAACCCGCATGAACATCGCGAGCAGCGCGGCACCGAAACCGAAACCCTCCAGCACCCGGGGCGCCTGACCCGCATACACCATCACCACCAGCGACGCACCGAACAGGCCCAAGCCGACGGTGATCATGCCGACCACGCCGCCGGTGCGAAACGCGATGCGCATCGCCAGCTCCCGGCCACCTGACTCGTTGGACGCGGCAGCGACCCGGATGTTGGCCCGGGTGGCCAGCCACATGCCCATATAGCCGATCGACGCGGAGAACAGCGCCCCGACGAAGAAGAAGATCGAACGACCGATCCGCTCGCTGAGGCCGTTGGCAGGCAACGTGAACAGCACCAGAAAGACGATCACGGCGAACGGGGCGAGCGTCTTGAACTGCCGGTTCAGGTAAGCCGAGGCGCCCTCCTGGATCGCCCGGCCGATCTCCTGCATACGCGGGGTGCCCGGATCGGCGGCCAGCACCTCCCGGAGCAGTACAGCGCCGACGACCAGAGCAGCGAGAGCCACGGCAGCGACCACACCGACGACCGTGTAGTCACCCCCACTCAGCTCGAGACCCTCGCGCTGGGCGAGGATTGACCCGGACATCCGTCCTCCATCGTCGTGACACTGATAGGGCTGTCCCGCGCCACCTCGTGAGACGGCCGCAAGGCCCGACAGTCTAGGCGCTGCCCTCGCAACGGTTAGCGTGGGACGGGATATGTCGGGTGAGCAGGAGGTGGCGGCGGTGCAGCGCAGTGCCGGGCGCGGCCAGGCCCTCCTGAAACGGCTGCTCGCGGGGGACGACTCGCCGCTGCGGCACGCTGTGACGATCCCGGCCCGGGCGGCGACGACGGTGGCGTGGCCCCGCTGGGTACCCGACTCGCTGCGCGAGGCCCTTGGGCTGGCGGGTGTGGCAGCGCCGTGGGCGCACCAGGCCGCCGCCGCGGAGCTGGCTCGCGCGGGAAGCCACGTCGTGATCGCCACCGGCACCGCATCGGGCAAGTCACTGGCCTATCAGCTGCCGGTGCTCGCTGAGTTACTGGCCGACCAGCAGGCCACGGCACTGTACCTCGCTCCCACCAAAGCTCTGGGCGCCGACCAGATCCGGGCGGTGACCGAGCTGGGCATGGACGGGGTGCGCCCGTCAGGTTATGACGGCGACACGCCACTGGCCGAGCGGGACTGGATCCGCTCGCACGCCCGGTGGGTGTTCACCAACCCGGACATGCTGCACCATGGCCTGCTCGCCCGGCACGCCCGCTGGGCACGGCTGCTACGGCGGCTGCGCTTCGTGGTGATCGATGAATGCCACGCCTACCGGGGTGTGTTCGGCTCGCACGTCGCTGTGCTGCTGCGCCGGTTGCGGCGGGTGGCGGCCCGCTACGGTGCCCACCCGGTGTTCGTGCTGGCCTCGGCCACGGTCGCCGAGCCAGGCGCCTCGGCATGCCGGCTCACCGGCCTGCCCACCGTAGCGGTCACCGAGGACAGCTCACCCCGCGGCGAGCGCACCGTGGCGCTGTGGGAGCCGCCGCTGCTCGCCGAGCTCAGGGGCGAGAACGGCGCACCAGTGCGCCGCTCGGCGGGCGCCGAGGCAGCCCGGCTGCTGGCCGATCTGGTCGCCGACGGCGCCCGTGCCTTGGCATTCGTCCGGTCCCGCCGGGGTGCCGAGCTGACCGCGCTGGGGGCCCAGCGTGCGCTGTCCGCCGCCGGCGCCGACGACCTCGCCTCCCGGATCGCTGCTTACCGCGGGGGCTACCTCCCCGAGGAACGCCGGGCGCTGGAGGCCGCGCTGGACTCCGGGGAGCTGCTCGGGGTCGCCTCGACGAACGCGCTGGAGCTGGGGGTGGACATCGCCGGGCTCGACGCGGTGGTGCTGGCCGGCTATCCCGGCACCCGGGCGTCGTTCTGGCAGCAGGCCGGGCGAGCCGGGCGGGCCGGGTCTGGATCGCTCGTGGTGTTCGTCGCCCGGGACGACCCGCTGGACACCTACCTGGTGCACCACGGTGCAGCGCTGCTCGGCGCGCCGGTCGAGGCAACCGTGCTGGACCCGACGAACCCCTACGTGCTGCGACCGCAGCTCGCCTGCGCCGCCGCCGAGCTGCCGCTGACCGATGCTTGTCTCGACCAACTGGGGGGTTCGGGCGCCCGCGCGGTGGTCGCCGATTTGGTAGCCGACGGTGTTCTGCGCCACCGGCCTGGCGGCTGGTTCTGGGCCACGCCCCGGCAACGCCCGCACGCCGAGGTCGACATTCGCGGCTGCGGCGGGGCACCGGTGGCGGTCGTGGAGGCCGATACCGGTCGCCTACTCGGCACGGTGGACGCCGGATCAGCCTGCTCGACTGTGCACCCGGGCGCGGTGTATCTGCACCGGGGGGACTCGTTCCTGGTCGATGAGCTGGACTTGGACGCGGGCGTGGCGCTGGTGCATCCCGAGGAGCCCGAGTGGAACACCACAGCCCGCTCCGATACGGACATCCGGGTTGTATCGGTACTGGAACAACAACGATCCGACGGCGTGTCGGTGGCACTGGGCGAGGTGGAGGTGACCTCGCAGGTGGTCGGCTACCTGCGACGGCTGCCGTCGGGCCAGGTCCTCGATGCTGTCGGGTTGGAGTTGCCGCCATCGACGCTGCGCACCCGGGCGGTCTGGTACACGGTCTCCGAACAGCTGCTCGACACAGCTGGGCTGCCCCCGGCCGCGTGGCCCGGAGCGTTGCACGCGGCCGAGCACGCTGCGATCGGGCTGCTGCCGCTGGTCGCAACCTGCGATCGGTGGGACATCGGTGGTGTTTCCACTGCGCGCCACCCGGACACCGGAGAGCCGACGGTATTCGTGCATGACGGGCATCCCGGTGGAGCCGGGTTCGCCGACCGGGGTCACATCGCGCTCCGGCCGTGGCTGACTGCGACCAGGGACGCCATCGCCGCCTGCGAGTGCCCGGCCGGCTGCCCCTCGTGCGTGCAGTCGCCGAAATGCGGTAACGGCAACGACCCGCTGGATAAGACCGGCGCGATCATCGTGCTCGACGCAGTGCTCGCCTCGCTGAAGGTGCGCGACCCTCGCTGAAGGCCCGAACGCAGCTGCGGTCAGCGGCGGGTCGCCAGCGGCCGCGCCCCGTCGATGGCCGCGAGCAGCGCGTCAGTCACCTCGTCCAACCGGGGCAGTTCCCAGCCACACACCTCGGGCTTGACCCGCCAGTGCACGACACCGGGCAAGCACGGTGACGGCGGCAGCGGCACCCAGTCGCCGACGGCATGCAGCACAACGCCGCGGTGGTCATCCAGCTCACGGTGCAGCGCGCCACCGCCGTGCACCGGAAACAGCCACCGCCCCGCCGGCGTGGCCGCAATAGGAACCGGAACGCCCGAGACTCGCAGCCCGACCGCGGTCGCCCGGCCGAGCTCGGCAGGCAGGTCGAGCGCATCCAGGCCCATCCCGGTGGCCAGCAGCACGCTGAAGGGGTGGCCTGACCAGAGCTCCGCGACACGCGCAGGACCACAACCCGCGAGTTGCGCCCAGTCCGGATGCACCGGCACCGAGCCGTGCGGCACCGCTCCATAGCGGAGCGACTGGGGCATCCCTACCCAGTTGGAACCGCGGGGGTAGCTGCCCGGGACAACCGGCCAGCCGTGGCAGGCGAAGCCGATAGCCTCGGCCCGCAGTTCGGTGCGGAACGCATCCCTCCAGGTATCAGTCCAGTCCATGTCGTCTCCATACGCTGCGAATGTTCCTCAATAACTAAACGCCTCAAGGACCGTCCGGGTATCACAAATCTGCTGAATGTCGTTAGTCGGCAGCTCTGCTGCGTCGAACGTTCCCCGCGCACCCAGACGGGGATACCGCCGCGCTTGCGCCGAGCGGCCACCCATCGCACGTTCGTCGTGTGGTAGAAACCGCTCGTCGCGGTAGCCGGGCCGCATCCCCATATCAGAGGTCGTGCAGCTCCGCGCCGTCAGGGTTCGGCTGGCCCTGCGCGGGCCTGGGCGGTGGCGTCCCCGAGACGGCCTAGCCACCCGGCAGGTCGGGCAGCCACGCCCACCAACACGTCCCATCCACAGGCCTGGCAGGACACCATCCGTACCCGCATCCGGTCGGTCACCCGGCGAGCTTGGGCACAGGCGTATTGCTCCCCCGCGACCACCGTGGTGGCCCCCGCCAGCGCGGCCATATCAGCCGCCGACTCAGTCTGGTGGCGCAGCACCATGGCCTCGCCCAGGTGCAACCCGAACACGGCCACGCTCATCAGCACTGCGATCGCCCCCGCCACCCACAGGGTGGCCACCCCTTCGTCACCTGCTGTCGATGGCGTCATGACGTGCTCCCCTGTTCCAGCAAGGCCACCGCTTCGGCCGCGACCGCAATCCCGGGCAGCAACCCGGCCACCGGATCCGCTGACACCCGGGCCGTGATCTCGTCGCCCTGGACACTCAGGTGAACCACGGCACCGCGGGGCGCGATTCGCCGAGCGAGATCCTCTGCGTGGTCCCGCTCACCCCGCGCGGTGAGCCGGGCGGCCTCCCGTGCGGCGTCGACGCAGCGCATCTGCGCCGCCACCGCCGAGACCGCGGCGAGCACCAGCCCGAGCACCACCGCCAGCGAACACAGGGCGAGTGCCGCCTCCACAGTGACAGCGCCCCGGTCGCCAGCTGGGCCGCTGGTGGGCGCCACAGGCATCAGAAGCTCACCGACAGTGCCCGCTGCACCAGTTCGGTAAGAGGTTTGGGCCTGGTGTATCGGGTCAATGTCGATAGCTCGGTCTCATCACTGCCATCAGAAGATAGCGCAAGGGCGTAATGACGTGAGCCTAAAGTAACGGCGATACGGATTGGAGCCCCAGAGTAAGCGGCGTCCTGGACAGCCCCACAACTAGCAGCGAGCGGTAACTCCAGACCTGGGCGCGATGACCTGCTAGACAACTCCCCCTCAGAGCGTTATCAACATAGACCGTACTCAAGCGTCAGTGAGGCAGGTAGGGAAGAAGCGCCCGACTAGGCCCCGCCGTACCCTCCGGTGGCCGTGACAGCTCGGCTACCGCGCTTCGCTTGGTTCCTCTCCGCTCGCTAAAGCGAACGTCGAGGCCTCATAGGAACGGGCAGGCCCGTTGGCTTCGCCAGGTTGTATACATCTCTTGGTTGGCTCAGGCGTTTGCACGATCC
>DATDHI010000281.1:0-11568 GCA_036521655.1 Pseudonocardiaceae bacterium
GAGGATGGAGGGGTGCGGCGGATTGATCGGGTGTTGGGGCCGGGGTACGTGGTTGGGTTGGGGGGGCTGGGGTTGGATCTGGTGCGCGCGCGGCGGGACGAGGCGGCGCAGGAGGAGACCGACCTGTCCTACCTGCGCCGGTTGCTGCACGCCCGGATCGACATCGTGCGCGCCGAACAACGCCGCCGCAGCGAGGGCGGCAGCGCTTCGGTGGTGGCCGAGCTGGCCCGGATCCTGGCGACCAACGCCGTCGGCCCGGCGGTCGGCTCGGGCCGCCACCAGACGCTGGAACCCTCGCGGGCACAGGCACACCGCCGTCACATCGAGGCCCTGGTCTCCGATGTCGACCTTTCCGACGTCGGATCCCTGTCCGGCGAGCAGCTCGCCGATGCGCTGGACGCCTACTGCAGGGAGGAGGCGTCGGTGTCCCGGTGCCGCCGCGAGGTTCAGCGCGTGGTGGACGCCCTCAACGCCGAGATCGGTTCCAGGTATGCCAGCGGGGCCGCCTCGGTGGATGACCTGCTCACCGAGCAACGCCGGCTCGCCGGTCCCGGCGACAACGAACATCACTGACCCCGGCCGGGCTGCCGCGTCGCATCCGACCGGTGGAACCCTGTACGGTGGTACCAAGACACGTTACTGAGATCAACGGGGCCGCCGAATCCCCCGGCCGCCCCGTCCCTGCGCGCAAGGGGGTCGAGCCATGGGGCGCGGCCGAGCCAAGGCCAAGCAGACGAAGGTGGCCCGGGAGCTCAAGTACAGCTCTCCCACCACGGATTACGAGGCCCTACAACGAGAGCTGTCGGGCGGTAACGGTGGCACCAACGGCGACAACGACCTCGCCGATGACTCCCACGACGAGGAGTACGACGAGTACCGTCGGCAGGACGCACCCGGCTGACCCGGTCAGAAGCGCGGATGGTCGCCGCGGAGGATGGCCCGGACCGCGTCCTTAGCCGCACCGTCAACTCCGGCGTCGCAGGACTTCTGCACGTCGCCGAGCACCCATGCCGGTACATGCCGGGCCGTGAGGACGGCCAGCGCGCGGTCCACGTCAGCCGGGTCGACCACGGCGACCATGCCGACGCCCATGTTGAACGTGCGCTCCATCTCTGCGCGCTGCACCCGGCCGAGGCGGGCGATCAGGGCGAACTCCGCGGCCGGCGTCCAGCTCCCGCGGTCGAGCACGGCGACCAGCCCGCGGGGCATCACCCGGGCCAGGTTCGCCGGAAGGCCTCCGCCGGTGATGTGCGCGAAGGTCCGCACCTCGGTCTCGGCAACCAGCGCCAGGCAGTCCTTGGCGTAGATCCGGGTGGGCTCGAGCAGTTGCTCCCCCAGGGTGCGGCCGAACTCCTCCACCTGCCCGTCCAGCGGCATCCGCGCGATGTCGAGGAGCACGTGCCGGGCCAGGGAGTACCCGTTGGAGTGCAGCCCTGAGGAGCCCATCGCCATCACCACGTCACCGGGCCGGACCCGTTCGGGCCCCAGGATGGCGTCCGCCTCGACCACACCCACCCCGGTCGCGGACAGGTCGTAGTCGCCCTCGGTCATCATGCCGGGATGCTCGGCGGTCTCCCCGCCCAGCAGGGCGCAGCCGGCCTGCAGGCAGCCGTCCGCGATGCCTCGGACCAGCTCTGCGATCCGCTCCGGCACCACCTTGCCGACGGCGATGTAGTCCTGCAAGAACAACGGCTCGGCCCCGCACACCACGAGGTCGTCGACGACCATCGCCACCAGGTCGATCCCGACGGTGTCGTGCACGTCCATCGCTTGTGCCACCGCGACCTTGGTGCCGACGCCGTCGGTGGAGCTGGCCAGCACGGGCTCGTTCCAGCGGTCGAGCTTGAGCTGGAACAGGCCGGCGAACCCACCGACCCCGCCGAGCACCTCCGGACGGCTGGCGCGCTCGGCGTGCGGGCGCAGCTGGGCGACGGCGTGCTCGCCTGCTGCGATGTTCACCCCGGCGGCGGCGTAGGTGGTGTGCTGGCTGTCGATCTCGGCCATGGCGTGCGGGCTCCAGGACACGGTGTGGGTTGGGCGACGGCATGCGGGACCGAGTACATCCGCGGGATGCCCCTACGCGCAGTCACTTTTCAGGGATGGCCCAGCGCATCGTGCGCACCGTAGCCCACTTGCAACGCCCGCTGGCTGTCCCCGGCGACACCCCGCCCGACCGCGCGGAGATCCTCGAGCAGGTGCTTGCCGAGGGACTCGCTGGGCGGCAGCGGGATGGGATAACGACCGTCGAAGCAGGCGGTGCACAACCGCGATGCCGGTTGGTCCGAGGCGGCGACGAGGTTCGCCAGGCTGACGTAGCCGAGGCTGTCCGCGCCGATGGAACGCCGAACCCCGTCGACGTCGGCACCATTGGCGAGCAGCTCAGTGCGGGAGGCGAAGTCGATACCGTAGAAGCACGGCCAGCGCACGGGCGGGCTGGCGATCCGCACGTGCACCTCGACGGCACCGGCCTCGCGCAGCATCCGGACCAGGGCTCGCTGAGTGTTGCCGCGCACTATGGAGTCGTCCACCACCACGAGACGCTTGCCGCGGATGACGTCGCGCAGCGGGTTGAGCTTGAGCCGGATGCCGAGCTGGCGGATCGTCTGCGACGGCTGGATGAAGGTGCGCCCCACGTAGGAGTTCTTCACCAGCCCCGAGCCGTACGGGATCCCTGAGCCCTGCGCGTAGCCGATGGCCGCCGGGGTACCCGACTCGGGCACGGGGATGACCAGGTCGGCGTCGGCCGGGTGTTCCTGCGCGAGCCGCCTGCCGATCTCCACCCGGGTCGCGTGCACCCCACGCCCGGCGATCGTGCTGTCCGGACGGGCCAGGTAGACGTACTCGAACACGCAGCCCTTGGGATCGGGGTTGGCGAAGCGGGAGCTACGCAACCCGCCCGAGTCGATGGCCAGCAGCTCGCCCGGTTCGACCTCGCGGACGAAGCTGGCGCCGACGATGTCCAGCGCCGCGGTCTCGCTGGCGATCACCCAACCGCGCTCCAGCCGGCCCAGCACCAGCGGCCGGACGCCGTGCGGGTCCCGCGCCGCGTAAAGCGTGGACTCGTCGCAGAAGACCAGCGAGAACGCGCCGCGCAGCTGCGGCAGCAGGCGCTGAGCAGCGTCCTCGATACCGGTGTCCGCCGCGGCGGCGGCGAGCAGTCCTGTGATCAGGTCGGAGTCGGTCGTGCAGCCCTGGCGGGTGGCCTCGTGGGCCTGGTCGCGCAGTTCGGCGGTATTCACCAGGTTGCCGTTGTGCCCGAGCGCCAGACCCGATCCGGTGGCAGTGGTGCGAAACGTCGGTTGGGCGTTCTCCCAGGTGGTGGAACCGGTGGTCGAGTAACGGCAGTGCCCGACCGCGATATGCCCGGTCAGGCTGGAGAGCACCTGCTCGTCGAACACCTGGCTGACCAGACCGAGGTCCTTGAACACCAGCACCTGCGAGCCGTCGGCCACCGCGATACCGGCGGCCTCCTGGCCGCGGTGCTGCAGCGCGAACAACCCGAAGTAGGCGAGCTTGGCGACCTCATCGCCGGGGGCCCAGACGCCGAAGACACCGCACTCTTCGTGCGGTCCGTCGTCTAGGCCAGATTGGTGCGCTTTGCTGCCCACCTGCGACTCCCTGTCGACGGGACGCGAACCACGTGAAGTCTACTGCTGGCGTCTGGCCCCCTGCTCAGCGGCTCGGATCGCCCTACGCTGAAAGAGTGGTGTTTGCGCTGCCGGCGATTAGGTGGGGTGGGAACTGGGTACTAGCGGACTCGGGGGTACTCCAGCACCATCACGACCACGGAGAACCCGAGTGACCAACGCACTTCCCCGGCATCGCCGCCGCAAGGCTGGCTCCGGACCTCCTGCAACTGCCCTGATCGCATGGATCCGCTCCGGCTCACGACTGTCAGTGGGCGCCTACCTGCCCTCGAAGGAGCGCGGGTCAATCCCGGTGATCTCCCGCATCCGGGCGGCCGTAGCACCCGAGGTGGTCCGCCAGACGCCGCAGCTCATCCCGGTGCCCGCCGGTGGTCCGCCAGAGCGGGCCACCACCCGGGGGTCAACGTCCCACCGGCGGTAGCCGCGACTCACCCGTGGCGCCCGAGCAGGGCCAGCAGCCGGGTCTGAACGTCGGCGTCCTCACCCACCTCGACAGGCGGTGCGAACAAACTCGTGCCGGCCAGCTGATTGACCTGCGGCTCGACAAATCCCAGTAACTCCCGTACCAGCTCCTCGTCAAGCCGCTCAGCAGCTCCGATACCCCGGGCCAGGTCCCAGGCGTGCACCGCCAGGTCCAGCGTCATCTCCTGGCAATACCCGCCGGCGGGTCGGCGTCCGTAGGACAGCTCCACCGACCGCCGCAGTGCGTTGGGCGCGGCGAACGCCTCCCGGGCGGCGGTTGCGGCATTCTCCCAGGCCGCCACCGGGTCGTCGCCGAGCTGATCGCCGTCGAAGCGGTCGCCCACATCGTCCATGGTCGCCCCGTCGAGCAACAACGGCGCCCAAAGCTGCTCGGTCGTCACGTGGTTAACGAGGGCTCGCGCGTCCCACTCCGTGCACGGGGTCGGCTCGTGCCACTGGCCGGGCGCAATGGCCCGCACCCGCCGATCGAACTCCCCCAGCGCGGTAGTAAATCGAGACACCGTCATCCCCCCATCATCCCGGGCGTGTCGCCCTCCCGTGCCCGGCGTGTCGTCTTCTGGTGCTCGGTGTGTCGGCTTTCTGTGCACTACCAGCGGGAGGTAGGCCGAGACATCGGCGCGGGAACCAGAGGCCGCGACGTGTCCCTCGGTGAGCGCGGCGGCCCAGGCGAGTCGCCCGGTGGCGAGTTGGAGCCAGGTCCGCGGGTCGGTCTCCACCACGTTGGGCGGGGTACCTCGGGTATGCCGCGGTCCGGTGACGCACTGGACCGCAGCGAACGGTGGCACCCGCACCTCCACCGTGCCACCGGGAGCCACCTGCGCGAGGGTACGAAGGCTGAGCCGCACGGCCTGCGCCAGCTCAGCCCGCGCGGGCTGCGGCGCCTCCCCATCCAGCCACCCACTTACTGCACCCAGCGCCTTCCCCAACTCCTCCGCCGTTACCCGCTTCCACGTCGCCCCCATCGCTGCAGTCCAGAACGCGGTCAACGGGCGTTGAATAGGGAGGGCAGGGTGTGGTGCCAGGCGTTGCGGAGCTCGGGTAGGGAGAGGGTGGCTACTTGAGCGATCTCTAGCGCGGGAGCGGCTTGGACGTCGCCCAGTTGAGTCACGGGCACGCTGTGCTGCATGCACAGTTGCGCGACACGGTGTGCATGTGAGCGCGACACGCCGAGGAGGACGCGCGCGGAGGACTCGGAGAACAATGCGACGAACGGATCTAGCTGCGCGGGCAGGCTCACCAGGGCGCCGTGGCCGCTCAGCAGGGCCGCTTCCACGAGTGCTTGGGCCAGGCCGCCTTCGGACAGGTCGTGCGTGGCGCTCACCAGACCGTCCCGGGCGGCGGCCGCCAGTACTTGGGCGATCGCCTGCTCGGCGGCCAGATCCACTGCGGGCGGGCGACCGCCGAGATGGCCGTGCACCTCGTGCGCCCATTCGCTGCCGCCGAACTCATCGCGGGTCTCGCCGAGCAGCCAGATCGCGTCGCCGGGCGCACCGAACCCGGTGGGGATCCGCCGCCGCACGTCGTCGATCACGCCGAGCACCCCGACCACCGGGGTGGGCAGGATGGCGGTGTCCCCGGTCTGGTTGTAGAAGCTGACGTTCCCCCCGGTGACCGGGATGCCGAGTTGCGCGCAGCCGTCGGCCAGGCCGCGGACGGCCTGCTCGAACTGCCACATCACGCCGGGGTCGGTGGGCGCGCCGAAGTTGAGGCAGTTCGTCACGGCAAGCGGGGTGGCGCCGGTGACCGCGACGTTGCGGTAGGCCTCGGCCAGTGCGAGCTGGGTACCGGCGTAGGGGTCCAGCGCGCAGTACCGGCCGTTGCAGTCGGTGGCCACCGCAACCCCGCGCTGCGTGGTGTCGTCGATGCGCACCATGCCGGCGTCGCTGGGTTGCGCCAGCACGGTGCCGCCGCGCACGTAGCGGTCGTACTGATCGGTCACCCAGGCCCGCGAGCACAGCCCGGGACTGGCCACCATCCGTAGCAGCGTTGCTCTCAGGCCATCCGGTGTGGACGGCCGGGGCAGCGCGCCTGGCGTATCTGCCTGCATTGCATCCTGAGTGGATGGTCGGCGCACCGGGCGGTGGTAGACCGGACCCTCGTGCGCGACGGTGCGCGGCGGCACGTCCACCACTGTGTCGCCGTGCCAGGTGATCACCAGCCGGTCCCCGTCGGTCACCTCGCCGATGACCGTGGCGGTCACCTCCCACTTGGCGCACAACGCCATGAAAGCGTCCACATCGGAGGGACGCACGACGGCGCACATCCGCTCCTGGGACTCGCTGGAGAGGATCTCGGCGGGGGTCATGTCTGGCGCCCGCAGCGGCACGGCGTCGAGCTCCACCTGCATGCCTCCGTCGCCGGCGCTGGCCAGCTCGCTCGTCGCGCAGGATAGGCCGGCCCCGCCGAGGTCCTGGATCCCGGCCACCAGGCCGGCCGCGAAGAGCTCCAGGCAGCATTCGATGAGCACCTTCTCGGTGAACGGATCGCCGACCTGCACGCTGGGCAGCTTCTTCCTGCCGGTCTCGGCGCTGAAGGTCTCACTGGCCAGCACGCTCACCCCGCCGATGCCGTCCAGCCCGGTGCGCGCGCCGAAAAGAATGATCTTGTTGCCGGTGCCGCTGGCGTGCGCCAGGTGCAGGTCCTCGACCCTGAGCGCGCCCACGCAGAGCGCGTTGACCAGCGGGTTTCCTGCGTAGGAGGCATCGAAGGCTAGTTCGCCGCCGATGTTGGGGAGACCTAGGCAGTTCCCGTACCCGCCGATCCCGGCGACCACACCGGGGAGCACCCGTTTCGTGTCTGCGGCATCGGGTGGGCCGAAGCGTAACGGGTCGGCGACCGCGATCGGCCGCGCACCCATCGCCATGATGTCGCGCACGATCCCGCCGACGCCGGTCGCTGCGCCCTGGTAGGGCTCCACATAGGACGGATGGTTGTGAGACTCGATCTTGAACGTCACCGCCCAGCCGTCGCCGACCTCGACGACACCGGCGTTCTCCCCGATTCCGGCCAGCATCCGTTGCCGCATCTGTGCCGTCGTGGTCTCCCCGAAGTAGCGCAGGTGCACCTTGGAGGACTTGTAGGAGCAGTGCTCGCTCCACATCACCGAGTACATCGCCAGCTCCGCCTCGGTCGGCCGGCGCCCGAGGATCTCCCGGATTCGCGCGTACTCGTCCTCAGCAAGCCCCAACTCCCGGTACGGCTGCACCTGATCAGGCGTCTCAGCAGCCCACCCCACGGAATCAACCACCGCTCGAGGGTAGGGAGCCGCCATTCGGAGCCGAATGGCGGGTTCCGGCCGGTCGCAGAGCGCCATTCGGAGCCGAATTGCGATATGGCTACCGGACGTGGGCGGGTGGACACCGGGTGGGTAAGGTGTGGTCCGTCAGCCCTGCCCACCCGGCAGCTTGGGGGTCGTCGACGAGTAACGAGACGTTCGTCGACCTCTGTTGGTCGGTTCGACGGCGGGCGGCGGGTACACGGAGACCAACGCCTCGCGCATCGCACCCGGCCAGACCACCACGAGCGCACGGTCAGCCTGCGGATGGAGCGACAAAGCCGGTTGTTCGACGACACCGAGCCACTGAACCTGACGGTGTTGATCGAGGAGTCCGTACTCGACCGCCCGATCGGCAGCACCGCCACCATGCGGGCCCAGCTGGAACACCTGATCACCATGTCCGAGCAGGACAACGTCGAGGTACTCGTGCTGCCCACCGCGCTCGGCGCCCATGATAGGTTGGTCGGTCCGTTCGCGCTGCTGGACTTCGCCGCTGCCCAGTCGATCGTGTATGTGGAGATCGTCGATGGCGCGGTCTACGTGCAGGGTCGACTGCAAGTGACGGGGTACGCTCGTATCGTTAACCGGCTCCGCGCGGTCGCCCTGTCGCCAGCGCGCACCGCAGAGGCGATCCGGTCGCGTCTATCCGCAATGAGCTGAACTCCGGAGGAACCGATGGCCACCGCGAAGCGTCGCGCGGGGTGGCGCAAGTCGAGCTACTCAGCCCAAGCCGATGGCTGCGTCGAGGTCGACTTCACCAGCGCGGGCGCGCAGATCAGGCACAGCAAGATCGCCGGCAGCCCGGTGATCGCCTTCACCACGGAGCAGTGGACGGCCTGGCTCACCGAGGTCACCACCGCCCACCTCACCAACACCAACGGCGCGGTCACCGTCACCGTCGCACCCAACGCCTGGACCGTGCGCAGCCTCGACACCGGCCACGCCCTGGTCTTCGACGACACCGAGTGGACCTCCTTCCGCCTCGGCGCCACTCACGGCGAGTTCTCCCCCTCCCCGTTCACCGTGGAGCCGGTCCACTAGGCGTCCGTCGCAGGCTCCTCACCGGCGTCGTCGATCGCCGCGAGTTCGCGGCGTAGTGAGCCTTCGACGAACTGACTGAGCGTCTGACCTCGGAGCACAGCGCGCTGGCGAGCTGTGGCTGACAACGTCTCGTCGATCGACACGGTGCTACGCAGGATTCCCGGGTCCTGCTGAGCGATCGGGCGGCCGCCGTATCGTTCCCACTCGGCGTCAGTGAGCGGCCGGGGGATCCGTCGCTCAACGGCGTCGAGCAGCAGGTCAGCGTCCACGTCGAACACCCGCGCCGTCTGGTCGAAGCTGGCGGTGGCCACCCGTGCCCCGTCCGGGCGGGGTCATCTCTCGATTCAGCCGGGCCAGATCGGCAAGCAGCTCGCGGTACTCCCGGATCATGGCTGCACCCGCTTGCCAGGGAGAGCGCTGTCCTCGGGGGCCGGGTCACCGTTCTCCCTGGCAACCTTGGCAGTGGGATACCCGAACGCAGCCTCTAGTGCGTCATGCAGGAGAGCGGCGTCAGGTCTTGCCACAAAGGCCGCTGGTTCACGCTGCGGATAGGCCATCAGGAAGTAGCTGCCACCCGTCATGCGGGCAACCAGCACCGTCTCAGGCCAGGCCACCCCCGGACAAACGCTCTGGTCAAGGCTGCCATTACCCGACTTCTGATCTGTCGCCTCACCCACCGTGCCCGTGCTCCCAAGCTGTCTGGTCGTCTCTTTGGACGGCACCCAGGACCGGGGAACGTCGGACTGGCGGGGCTGCGTCCAGGAGGGTGAGGACGCGCGCACCAGCTTGAGGGTTCAGCCCGGCCCTGGGGCCAGGGAGATCACTGAACACGACTGGGTCACGCACACGCATGACAAGCTAGGTATATTCGTATGCATAACCATTAGGCAGTCCTCAGCAGTGGGCCGTAGATCAAGGATCAAAGACAGGCGGTTACAATGGCCCCGACCCGGGTACGGATCGAAGGGAACGCCATGGGATCGCGACCGGCGCGACAGCGCTACTGCCGTTGCGGCGCGCATTTAGCAACGGATAACCCCGAGCAACAGTGTGCTCGTTGTCAGCGTGCTTCCCGCGATAAATACATTGCGCCGCCACAAGTGCCGTCTGAGTTCTGGCATGCCGAACTCCTGAAGGACGCCTTTGCCGCCCAGCACATGGGCCAAGTATCCCGCGCCTATCGCTTGCATCCGTATCATCAAGCGGTATACGGTCCCGGTGGCATCTCTCAAGGTCTACTCGGCCAATGGCTGGGGCTCCAGCAGCCCCAGGTCAGTCGAATCGAAACAGGCCCACCCATCCGGGATCTCGATACGTTAGTGTACTGGACGCGCGCATTAGGGATTCCGGCCAGGTTGCTGTGGTTTGATTTGCCGGGCAAGACGCGGCAGGCGGCATTGCAACCAAGTAGCTCAGACACTGACTGCGACCCCGATAACAACCCACACACGACACCCAGCCAGCCAAGCCTCGAAATGCTACTTGGCGCTCCTCTGGAAGAAACCATGGCTTATCTTAAGGAGCAATGGCATGTGCTGGTGCGGGCCGATAACCTGTTTGGGCCGGCTCATACGCTGCGGCTGGTGCATGAGCAAATCAAGCTCATAGAATTACTGCTGCGCGACGCCCGCGATGACATTCGTACACCGCTACTATCACTTGGTGCCCAGTACGCGGAATCAGCCGCCTGGCTGCATGAAGACGCTGGCGACCAGCTGGCAACTTTTTGGACCAGCCGGGCCTTAGAGTGGTCCCACGCCGCTAGCGATCATCGGCTCGTCGCTTGGACACTGTTCCGTCGCAGTCAGCAGGTATCCCGACAAGGCGACATCGCCTTGTCAATCGGGCTGGCACAGGCCGCCCAGAACACGGACTCACGGTTGCCGGATCAAATGCGGGCCGCCCTCATACAGCAAGAGTCCTACAGCCTGGCACTCGACGGGAACGAAGCCGCTTGCCAATACAAGTTTGACCAAGCACTGCAATGGGCCGCACCGGAGCCGGATTTCCACGGGGATGCCCGTAGCGGGCACGGCGCTTTCTGTACGGCTACTTACACTTACATCGAACTCCAGCGCGCCGACTGCTGGGTCCAGCTGGGCCAACCACAGCGTGCTGTCGCAACCTATGAAGGGGTGCTAGCCAATCTTCCGGCTGCCTACAACCGGGATCGCGGCTATGGACTGGCACAGTTCGGGAACGCGTTGGTAGCCGCTGGCGAACCTGAGTGCGCCGCCAGTGTGACGTCCGAAGCGCTCGGCATCGCTCGCGGCTGTGGCTCAGACCGAACAATGCAATGTATTCGCATAGTCGGAAGCTCGCTGCGACCGCACATCAAGCTGCCTTCCGTCGCACAGTTGCTCGATCAACTCGCACAACCGGGTGAGAGGTGGCCTCAGTTCGTGAACACGACGCGATGCGGCGGGCCATCGTACTCTCGGCGTTTGGGCTTGGCACTACCAGCCCCAATCCACCGGTTGGCTGCGTCATCCTTGCTGCCGATGGCCGACCTGTCGGTGAAGGATATCACGAGCGCAAAGGTGAACCGCATGCCGAAGCCCAAGCACTCGCGGCAGCGAGTGACACGCCAGAGGTGGGACCGCTGTCGTCACCCTGGAACCGTGCAACCATCACGGCCGCACGCCAGCCTGCCGCCAAGCCCTAATCGAGGCCGGTATCACCCGGGTCGTCATCTCGGTCATTGACCCCACATCTCGCGGCGAGGGTGGCGCTGCGGCTTTACGGAATGCCGGTTTAGAGGTTGAGGTAGGCGTGCTCGATGACGAAACCCGGCTCGTACTCGGTCCATGGCTAGTCGCGCTTGAACACAAACGGCCGTTTGTCACACTGGTCTATACCGTAAATGCTAATGAATCAGTCGGTGGGTTGCCGACAGCAGCCCGACCCATAGCACCTGAGCTAGTGGCCGACGCACATAACCTCCGACTCATGCACGACGCCGTCCTGCTTGGTAATGGCCAACTTGAAGAAGCCGTACCCAACGGACACGGCCACGATGTCTTCAATCTACCTGCCGACACTCCACGGGAAATAAGCGAACTGCTGACCTCGTTGGTCGGTGGTGGTGTCCGTTCGCTACTTATCGACAGCCTCTGTCCG
>DATDHI010000282.1:0-3533 GCA_036521655.1 Pseudonocardiaceae bacterium
GAGTTCTACCTGGTGCGGGTCGCCGGGCTGAAGCGCCGGGAGGAGGCCGGGCTGTCCGTGCGCAGCGCTGACGGGCTGACCCCCCGAGAGCAGCTGGCCCGGATCGCGATGCGCACCCGTGAACTCGCCGAGCGCCACGCCCGGGTATTCCTTGACGACGTTCGCCCGCAGCTGGCCAAGCACGACGTCACGTTCCTCACCTGGTCCGACCTCGATGATCCGCAGCGACTGCGGCTGTCCGACTACTTCTCCGAACAGATCTTTCCGGTCCTCACCCCTCTGGCGGTGGACGCAGCACACCCATTTCCCTACATCTCCGGCCTGTCGCTGAACCTGGCTGTGACGGTGCGTGACCCCGCTAGCCGCACCAGGCACTTCGCCCGGGTCAAGGTGCCCAACAACGTGCCTCGCCTGGTGCAAGTGGAGAGCGACCGGCACGGGTCGCTACGGACCACGTTCCTGCCGCTGGAGGAGCTGATCGGGGCGCACCTCGGCGAGCTGTTCGCCGGTATGGAGGTGGTGGACTGGCACATCTTCCGGATCACCCGCAACGCCGATGTGGAGGTCGAAGAGGACCGCGACGAGGACCTGCTGCTAGCGCTGGAGCGGGAGCTGGCACGCCGCCGCTTCGGTCCGCCGGTGCGCCTCGAGGTGGCTGACACGATGAACGGCCAGGTGCTGGAGCTGCTGCTGCGTGAACTCGACGTCGATCCGCACGATGTCGTGGAGGTGCCCGGCCCGCTCGACCTGTCCTGCATGTGGCAGGTCTACGCGCTGCCCGCAGCGGAGCTGAAGGACGAGCCGTTCGTCCCTGCCACCCATCCCGCCTTCGGCGAGGGTGAGACGCCGAAGGACGTGTTGGCCGCCGTGCGCGAGGGTGACGTGCTAGTGCACCACCCCTACGACTCGTTCTCGACGAGCGTGCAGCGCTTCATCGAACAAGCCGCCGCGGATCCCCACGTGCTGGCGATCAAGCAGACCCTCTACCGCACCTCCGGTGACTCCCCGATCGTCGACGCGCTGATCGACGCCGCCGAGGCGGCCAAGCAGGTCGTCGTGCTGGTCGAGCTCAAGGCGCGGTTCGACGAGCAGGCCAACATCAAGTGGGCTCGGACGCTGGAACGCTCCGGGGTGCACGTGGTCTACGGGCTGATGGGACTCAAGACGCACTGCAAGACCTTGCTGGTGGTCCGCCAGGAGGGCGCGACGATCCGCAGGTACTGCCACATCGGCACCGGCAACTACAACCAGAAGACCGCGCGGCTCTACGAGGACATCGGATTGTTCACCGCCGAACCCGCGGTCGGTGCCGACCTCACCGAGCTGTTCAACTCGCTGACCGGCTACGCCCGGCAGACGTCCTACCGCAGCCTGCTGGTGGCGCCGTATGGAATCCGGCGCGGCATCGTGGCGCGGATCGAGGACGAGATCGCCCACGTCGGCGCAGGCCGCTCGGCGGGAATCCGGATCAAATGCAACTCCCTGGTGGACGAGCAGGTGATCGACGCGTTGTACCGGGCGTCGCTGGCGGGTGTCCCCATTGACCTGGTTGTTCGCGGCATCTGCGCGCTCATCCCCGGCCGCCCGGGACTGTCGGAGAACATCCGGGTGCGCTCGATACTGGGTCGTTTCCTGGAACATTCGCGGGTCTTTCATTTCGTCGGCGCGAACGAGCACTGGATCGGCAGCGCCGACATGATGCACCGCAACCTGGATCGCCGGGTGGAGGTGCTGGTGCGGGTGGCCGACCCGGCGGTGACCGCGGAGCTGGATGCGATGCTCGCCTCCACCCTGGATCCGGCGACGAGGTGCTGGGTGCTGGAGCCGGACGGCTCGTGGAGCCCTTCCCCTGCAGCCGGGTCCACCGTCCGCGACCATCAGGTGCAGGAGATCCTCCGGCACCTACAGAGGTAATGTCCTGACATGATGCAGGTGCCCGTTCTGGTCGCCGCCGGCGCTGTCGTGTGGCAACCCTCGCCGTCGGGCGACGTCGAGGTGGCCCTCGTGCACCGGCCGCGCTACGACGACTGGTCGCTGCCCAAGGGCAAGCCGCACGCCGGGGAGAGTCTGCCAGTCACCGCTTTCCGCGAGGTGGTCGAGGAGACCGGGCACACAGTCGCCTTGGGCCCCAGGTTGGGCAGCACCCGCTACCGGGTGCCCGCCGGCGACAAGGAGGCGCATTACTGGGCGGCGCGCCCCACCGGCGGCAGCTTCGTCCCCAACAAGGAGGTCGACGAGCTGCGCTGGCTGCCCACTGCCGCGGCGTCCGACCTGATCAGCTACGAGCACGACCGGACGCTGCTGGCCGGCCTCAACGGCGCGCCGGCCTTCACTTCCACCGTGCTGCTGGTCCGGCACGCCGATGCGGGCGAGCGCTCGGAGTGGAGTGGCGGCGATGACGACCAGCGCCCGCTGACCCCCGCAGGCCGGGCGCAGGCCGAGGTCCTGCGGCACCTGCTGCCGCTGTTCGGCGCGCAGCGCGTTCACTCGGCACCACCGCTACGGTGTCGCCAGACCGTCGAGGATCTCGCCACGGATCTCGGCACGCCGGTCATCGCTGAACCGCTGCTGTCCGACGAGGGATATCTGGCCGATCCCGCGACCGCGCTGCGCAGGTTGATCGATGTCGCGGCGGGCCCTGGTGGTCCAGCCGTCGTGTGCAGCCAAGGCGCCGTGATCGCCGGCCTGCTCAGTGCACTGGCGCAGCAGGCTGGGCTCCCCCTGCGCGAAATACCACACCCGAAGTCCAGCTACTGGGGCCTGTTTTTCAGCAGTGGATCACCGTTGATCCTGCGCGCCGCCGACTATTACGACGACGCGCTGGGCTGAGCCTGGACGCTCGGAGCCGAGTCAGCGGGACGGGATCCACAGGGCGGACCGCCTTCTGGGCCAGGCCCGGCCGGCCCTCTCAGCCGCCGCCGAAGCAACACATAACCACCGCCTGACGCCCGAACACGCCATCCTTCGTTGGCCCGGAACTCCCGAAGGTGGCCTGAAGTGCAAAGTGACGGGGCCGGGAGGCTGAGCATGGGCGGTGCGCTCTACGGTCTGCCGCCATGCGCCGCGAGTGGTCGCCTGAGGAGCTGATCGAGTCGTGGACCCTGCTCGGTCAGGACTGGACGCTGGTGGGCAACAAGTCCGGCGCGACGCGGCTGGGCTTCGCGTTGCTGCTGAAGTTCTTCGAGGTCGAGGCCCGGTTCCCGCGCAGCGCTGATGAGCTTCCGCCGGTGGCGGTGCACTACGTCGGCGAGCAGGTCAAGGTCGCGCCGGCGCTCCTTGCGGCGTATTCGTGGTCGGGCCGGTCGATCAAGTACCACCGGGAGCAGATCCGGGACGCGTTCGGGTTCCGTGAGTTCACCCGTGGTGATGAGGACAAGCTCGCTGGGTGGCTGGCGGAGGAGGTGTGCCCGGTCGAGCTGCGGGATCCGCAGCTGCGCGAGGCCCTGCTGGTGCGCTGCCGCGCCGAGCGGATCGAGCCGCCCGGCCGGGTGGACCGGATCATCGGCTCGGCGCGCGCGGTGTTCGAGCAACGG
>DATDHI010000283.1:0-3708 GCA_036521655.1 Pseudonocardiaceae bacterium
TCAGGTCTCTATCAGCGGTCGTTGGCGCCCTCCAACCACGGTGACAACACCCCCCAGATCATGGACAACAGGGGCAACAAGTCATGCCGTGGCCGGTGGCCTGCAACCCCTATCCGGGGCTGATCAAGAAGGTAACGGGGGCGTCGGTGGCGGGGTTACTGGTGGTGGTGGCGGGTCAGGGGGGAGCGCAGCCGCCAGGCCGTCCGGGTCGGGCCGCCGGCTGGTGGGGTGTCGCTGCTGGCGTCGGTGTGCTCGATGTCGTCGGGGGGTTCGGTGAGTCCTGTCGTGGTGCTTAGCAGCCGTCTGCGGAGGAGGAGGTCGTCGTCATGGCGTCAGCGGTGGAGCGGTCAGGTAAGGCGGACGCGCCGCAGCAGTCCAATCGGGGGGAGGGCGTTGAGGACGGGAGCCGGCTGCTGCCGGTGCTCGCGGCGGAGCGGTTGCTTCGCGCGGCGCTTCTGGTGGGTGTCGGCCTGATCCTGCTGACCCATGCACGCACGGACTGGGCGGATCTCGCGCGATCCCTCGCCGAGCAGGTCGGGCTTGACCCGAGCCGAAACGAGACCGGTCGGCTGATCTCGAGGCTTGGAGGGTTCGCGCCGCAACAGGCGCAGCGGGCGGGCGCGATCGCCATCGGGTACGGATTGCTGGAGGCGGTGGAGGGCTTCGGGCTGTTCCGTCGTCGAACGTGGGGCGAGTACCTCACCATCGTGTCCACGGCATTATTGTTCATCCCTGAGGTTCAGGAGCTGCTCAAGCACCCCACTGGGCTGAAGTTCGGCGCGCTGCTGCTCAACGTGGTCATCGTCGCTTACCTGGTCTTCCGACTGGTCCGGCGTCGCGCCGCCACGGGCCGACAACCCGCTGCTGGTGTGGAACGTCTCTAGGGTGCTCCGGATTCGGCGGGTGAGCTCGGCGGCGTGGCGCCCGGGAGGTGTGAGGAGGCGTGTGGACGGCGATCAGGATCGGGATCGTCGTGGGCGGGGACGATCTTTTGGGCCATCCGGGGGGCGGTCAGTAGGGGGGACCGCGCCCGCCGGGCGGGAAGTTCTCCGCAGCGCGAGGATGTCGCGGGGTCAAACGCGGCCGGTACCGCCGGACCGGCGCGCCCGGTCGGCGGGGCGCCGGGGGGTGTCGGGTTCCCGCCGCGGGGGCTATCGGGCGCGTTTCCTGGGTCGGACGGCGCTGGTGGTGGCCGCGGTGCTGGTGTTCACGGTGACCGGTTATGGGTGGGTGCAGTACCGCGACCTGGCGGGGGGTATCCGCACCTCGGATGCGTTGGGTGGGTCGCGGTCGGGCGGCGGGGACGTCAACATCTTGATCATGGGGTTGGACAGCCGGCTGGATGAGAATGGTGATCCGCTGCCCGCTGATGTGTACGCCGCGCTGCATGCTGGGGATCAGAACGACGGTGGCTACAACGCCAATGTGCTGATGTTGCTGCATGTGCCCGGTGACGGCGGCCGGGCAACGTCGGTGTCCATTCCCCGTGATGATTATGTGGACCTGGCGGGCAGTCCGGACGGGGTGTCCAAGGGCAAGGTCAAGCAGGCCTACGGGTTGGCGTTTGATCAGGAACACCGCGGTCTTGCCGACCGGGGTGTGACCGATAAGACCGAGCTGGAGCAGCGAAGCCGGGAGGCGGGGCGCACCGCGGAGATCAACACTGTCCGCCAGTTGCTGGGCGGGGTGCCCATCGACCACTTCGTGGAAGTCACCCTGGTGGCGTTTTTCCAGATCGCGCAGGTGGTGCAGCCGGTCACGGTGTGCGTCAGGCAGGACACCCGCGATCGCTACTCCGGGGCGGACTTCCACCGGGGCTACCAGCAGATCACCGCCGCCCAGGCGGTGGCGTTCGTGCGGCAACGCCGCGACACCGCGCATCCGCAGGTGAACTTCAGCGACCTGGACCGCGAGCGCCGCCAGCAGGCGTTCATCGCCTCGTTGACCTACCAGCTCAAGCAGGCCGGCACCCTGGCCAACCCGGTCACCCTGGCTCGGCTGATCAGCGTGGCGAAACGCAACATTGCCACCGATGCCGGCCTGGACCTGCTGTCGTTGGCCGCCCAGGCTGCCCCGCTCACTGGCGGCAACATCACCTTCGTGACGCTGCCCATCACCAGGTTCGGCACGGACCCCGCAGGTGAGGACGTCAACTTCGTCGACGTCACCCAGATCCGCGAGCTCACCCACCGGCTGCTCGGCGCGCCCAGCCCGGCCCCGGCCACCCCCACCGACCCGGCACCCTCGGCAACGGCGGACGCGGTGAACGCCACCAGCCGCGACGGGCTGGCTGGCGCCGTCCAGCGTGCTCTGGCGGGCAAGGGCTTCACCCCGGGTATCGCCAGCACCGATCCCCAGCACCGGACCCGATCGGTGATCTACTACGGCCCGGGTGGTTCCGCCGTGGCCGCCGTGGCCGCCACCCTGCTCGGCGGACTACCCGTCGAATCCGATCCCACCCTCGAGGCGGGGCGGCTACGAGTGATGCTGGGCAGCGACTTCACCATGCCCGCCGCCCGCCCCGCCACTCCTGGGCCGGCCACCCCCGGGCCGGTCGGTAACGCCACCCAGGGCGGCACCGGCCCCACCACGCCGGACAACGTCTCCGGCGGAGGCATTCCCTGCGTCACCTAGACCGCACCCAGCGACCTGGCCACCGCATCGACCGGGTGAGGGTCGACGGCGACTGAGCGCGGGCTTTTGAAGCAGTGACTGAGCTGTGGGGTCGGATGCCCGCACCTGTAGGCCAGGTCGCCGCAGATTTGCCGGCGGCCGACCCTGGTAGCCACAGTGCCCGTAGTGTCGGTCCCATGGCCGACACTGATGGTCACCTATGCCCTGACTGTGCCACCGGACGGCAATCCCCTGAAACCGTAGAGACTCGGTTATGGTGATCTTGCAATTCGTTGGCGTTCCGCGCCGCGCGCCGGTGGGGCAGGCATTCGGCCTGCCCGCGGTGTGTGTCTGCCAGGGGCCGTAGAGGTCTCCGGGGTCAAGGGCGGCCGGAGGCCGTCGCCTCAGCGATCGCGTCAGCGACCCTTGAGGTTGGAGGGGCGGCCCCGTAGCCTGCGCGGCGCGGAGAGGGGCAGCGGCGGCGTAGCCGCCTCCGTTGTCGTTGTGCCGGCCGGTGAGCATGTCGATCAGGCCACCTCGTGGTCGGGGTCCTCGGTATCGGGATCGTCCTGGTGGGCCAGCTCGTAGTCGATGGGTGAGATCATCCCGATCGAGGAGTGTCGGCGCGAGCGGTTGTACTCATCGATCCAGGCTGCGACCCGCCGGCGCGCAGCGGCCTTGGTCGGGAACTCCTCGCACGAGCGCAGCTCGAACTCCAAGGTGGAGTGCCACGATTCGATGACCGCGTTGTCCAGCACCGATCCTGGCCGGCCCATAGATTGGGCGATGCCCTACCGGGCACAGGCCGCGCGAAACAGCTTGGCGGTGTACTCGCTGCCCCGATCATTATTAAACCGAATTCGGTTTAATAATGATTATGCCGAGTTTTGCGTTAAGCCGAGGGATCGTGTTCTGGCCTGCGCTGGGGGGGTTGCTTGACTGATTCCTCGGCTGAACGGTCCGCTGGTTCGTGGCTACCGTCCGCTGTGTCCATACGCCCTGCGGAGAGGAGACGGCCATGGATACGACGGTCACAGGGATCGGGTCGGTTGTTGTCGCGGAGCTGCGCGCGGCTGGCTACATGGAGTCGACGAT
>DATDHI010000284.1:0-9989 GCA_036521655.1 Pseudonocardiaceae bacterium
CGAGGTCGAGGTAGGAGACGATGTTGCGCTCGTGGCGTTTGGTCGGGATGGCCATCACCCGGGCGATCGTGTGGGCGTGCTCGGGATGTTCGAGCGCCGCGAACCGGTAGAACGAGTGGATCGCCCCGAGCCTGGCGTTGCGGGTCCTGGGACTGTTGCCCCGTGCCTGCTCGAGATGGTTGAGGAAGGCGCCGATCAGCGGAGCGTCGACATCGGCGATGTCCAGCTCAAATGGCTGTTTGCCGGTCTGCTCGTGGGCGAAGCGGAGCAACAGGCGGAACGTGTCGCGGTAGGCGGCGATCGTTTGCGGGCTTGCGTTGCGCTGGGTTATCAGACGCTGGGTGAAGAACGCTTGAAGCGCTGGCGCAAGCGCGGTCATGAGAGCACCTCTGGCAGTTGCTCCAGGCGTCGACTGATCAGCTCGAGCAGCTCGGGGACCGCCTCGAGATACCAATACGTTGACGCGGGATCGACGTGACCGAGCCAGGTGGACAGAAGCGGCATCCGGCGGTCGATGTCCTCGCCGTCGCGGAGCCAGTCCAGCAAAGTGCGCACGGCAAAGGCATGTCTGAGGTCATGTGGGCGGGGCCTGGCGCGGGCACCGGAGCCGTCCAAGCCAACCTCCCGAATCAGGTTCGTGAACGTCCGGTTGAGCTCCTCCCGCCCCATCCGTCGCCCTCTGGCGGAGACAAAGAACGCTGGCGTTGAGGGCTGAGGGAAACGGGCGTCGCGCAGGCGGGCGTATTCGCGCAGAGCGCTGATCGTGGTCTTGTGCAACGAGACCTCGCGCTGCTTTTTCTGCTTGCCGGCACGGACCTGCAGCGCGCCGTTCTTGAGATCGACGTCATGGCGGTCGAGCCCGACCGCTTCGCCGGGGCGCATCCCGGTGACTTTTGTGTGGCTATCTCGCTGTCTCGAAAATCATGCTTGTAATTTGTCATTACTACGGTTATGGTCTGTCTCATGATGTGGGGCGGGAGGGTCGAGCGGCCGGCGGTGCGACGACAGGCCGAGTTCCTCGACGATCTCTTCGGGGCCGGCGTCGCAGCCGGGGTGCTCGTTGGCCTGGACGAGCGGGCAGTGAGCGACGGCCATCCGGTCTGGTTCGATGACGGCGCACCGCTGGAGGACCTCAACGAGTTCCTGCGGGGGCCCTATCGCCTGTCGACGGCGGGCGCGTATGCCGGCGACATCGCCGAGCTGGGCCGGTTCCTCGTCGGACGAGGCAAGACGTTGGTTCGGTGCAGCCCGACCGACGCCCAGGACTTCAAGCGGGCGCGGCTGGGCGAGGTGGGCCCTGACCGGTGGTCGCGTCAGGGAACGGCCATCTCGGTCTACTACCGCTGGCTGGTGGCCACGGGTGCGATCGATGTGTCCCCCATCCGGCGTTGGCCCGATGACAACGGCCGGGACCTCTACGCGCCGCGCCGGCGACGACAGCGACTGGTGTCGTTCCTCCAGGCGGAGGACTACCGCTGGTTTCGCGACGATTGCTTGGGTCAGGTGGGCGACGGCGTTCGCGAGCCGTTGTTCGCCGATCTGGCCGTCGAGTCCGGAGCGCGGCGGGCGGAGATCAATCGGCTGTCGTGGATCGGGCTGCCCGATCGTCACCCCGGCCAGAACCCGACCGAGGTGTGGGTGGTTGGCAAGGGGTCCAAGCAGCGTCAGGTGTATGCGTCGTGGGCGACGCTGCAAAAGGTGCTCGCCTATCGCCTCGGTCCCCGTGCCGATGCCGTCGAGGCGAGCCAGGACTACCTCCAGGCCAGGCTGCGCGCCGGGGAGGCGACGCTGTGTGAGCTTGGCGCTTCTGACCGGCGAGGCCGTGCGCAGGTGCGGATCGGACGACGCACGCGCCCGCTTGTCGATGTCAGCGACGAGGTGCTGGCCCACCTGGTCGTCCGTCGCGACGACATGTTGGATCCCGCCGCGTTGTTCGTCTCCGCCCGCGGGGCGCGTCAGTTGGAACCGTCGCACTGGAACCGGATGTTCTCGGCGGCCAACGAGCGGGCGCACCGCTTGAACGACGCCTTCCCCAAGGTCACCCCACACGTGCTGCGCCACACCTTCGCCGTGCATCTGTTCGGCGCGCTGCTGCGTCGGCTGGCGGCGACGAGCACGACGGCGACGGCACAGGTGCTGGAGGAGCCTCGTCTGTTCATCGCCCGGGTCCTGGGGCACTCCAACCCGGCCACGACGCTCATCTACCTGGAGGCCGCGATTCGAGCCTCGGGTGAACCTCTGCGTGCTCTGGCCGAGATGTGCGAGCTGTTTGACCACGGCCCTGAGCGGGCGTGATGCCACGCCGCTTCGCCTACAAGGCACCCCCGGCCGTGCTGGCCCCGGTTGTCAGCCTGCCCACGGTCGGGGTCATCGTGGTCGACGGACGCAGCCCGGGCGGCGTGATCCAGCAGGCGAAGCTGGACCCGACCAGGCACGCCACACCAGTGCTGGCTCGTGAGCTCGGCCAGGCGTGGGCTGAGCGCTTCGCCGATGACGCCGAGCCCAGCCTCGCCTCGGTCTTTGAACACAAAGGTGCCGTCGTCGATTTGTTGGAGTACTGCGGGCGCGTCGGAGCACCGCGTGACTTGTCGACCCGGACGTTGACGGCCGAGTTCCTCGATGATTGGCAGGACGACCTCGCCGCTCGCTACCCACCCGCCAGCAGCGGCAAGGCGGGCCAGAAGGCCGGGATCGTCTTCGCCCACCTGCGCAGGATCGCGGCGACAGGCCCGACGGCGGTGGCGGCCGGGGCGCTGGCGCGGGCCGGCCAGCGAACCTCGTATCCCGATGGCCAGCACAGTCGACCGCTGTGCGAGTTCAGCGCCTCGGACCTGGGTCGTCTGATACCGGCCGCGATCGCAGAGGTGTGGGAGACCGAGCGGCGCATCACCGCGGGCAGGGCGCTGGTCGCCGAGGGAGAAGACCCACGCAGCTCAGGGCGCTGGACCTTCCCAAACCTGGTGTGGCTGGCGGCGAGGGCGGAGCTCACCACGGCGCTGGTGAAGCAGAACGTGCCGGCCCGGTGGCGGTGCTGGGACGACAGCCTGCGCCAGGCGGCGCCCAAGATGGCCCGAAGCAACGTCGGCGGCCAGATCGGCCAGTTGGTCAAGGCTGCCTACCGACACGTGTTCCCTCATCCTCTCGACCTGGTCGGGCATCTCATCTTGATCGTCCTCGACACCGCCGCCTGGCCGGAGGGAGTCAAGGACCTCACCGTCGGCGCTCTCCGGCAGCGGCCCGGGGCAGTGGGGATCGAGCTGATCAAGAACCGCCTCCCCGGCTCGATCGAAAAGCTGGCCGCCGATGCTGGCGCCAGCGTCGCCGCCACCAAGAGGTTCCGTGACGCGGGCACCGTGCTGCGCTCGCTCATCGACGTCACCGAGGCGGCTCGGGCCAAGTGCGGATCGGACATGGTCTTCCTCGCCGGCATCGTCAGCAACTCCTGGCCGGGCGTGAAGGTCGGTCCGATCGCCTGGGGACACGGCCCCACCGGCAGCTACTTCACCGCCTGGATCGTGTCGAAGGGACTGGACCGCCCGGTCGAGCGTCAAGTGGCTATGGCGTCGGGCGAGGTTGTCATCACCCTTCCCGCCCTCAGCACACCCTGGGATGCCCGGCGGCTGCGCAAGGCGGCGCTGGCCCATTACGGCGAGCACCACCCGCAGGAGATGCCGGCGTGGCGTGACAACACGCTGGCCACCTTCCAGGACCACTACGTGGCTGGGTCGGTCGTCTTCAAGACCAAGATCGGCAAGCTCGCCCGACAGGCTGCGACCGGGTTGGCCGAGATGGCCACGGCGCGCTCGGGGTTCACTGTCGTCACTCCTCAAGCTGGCGACGAGCTGCGGGCACAGACCACCGAGGCCGCCAGGCTGTTGCGCCTCGATCGGGTCAAGCTCGCCCAGCTGGCCAACGGGGAGCTCGACGTCGACAGCGGGATCGCGGCGTGCCGGGACGTGCACGCCTCCCCATTTGCCAACCCGGGTGAGCTGTGCCGGGCGGCGAAGTTGGGGTTGTGCCTGAACTGCCCCAACGCCATCGTGACGCCCGAGCACATAGCTGGCCTGCAGCGCTTCGACGCCGAGGTCATCGAGGAGCACCGCCGGGGCCTCGACCCGGTCGCCTTCGCGCAACGCTGGCTTCCTGTCCGCCACGCCGTTCGCTGGGCGCTCGGTGAGCTCGGCGCACCGACCACGGAGTGCCAGCCGTGACCGACGCCGCAGCCGCTCGTGCCCTGTTCGTCGCAGCGAGCAGGACCTGGCCGGACGACACCGTCGTGTACCCGGGCGCCGGCGCCCGCTTCGGTGACGCCATCTGGGACCTGACCCAGCTGCGGACTGCGGTCAACCTCCGCTCGTCGTTCCACCTCATCAACTTCAGCGTCGGCCTGCCCGACGGGTGGTCGTTGCTGGCCCGCGAGTTATGCATGTGCCGCGTCGACCTGAGAACCGCCCGACAGGCAGGGATCGTCCTCCAGCGCCGGGTCAAGCCGCAGACAAGCAGCGGGCGGGTCAGCGAACTGCGGCGGATGGCCGCCTTCCAGCTCTCCACCGGCAGGGGGATGCCGGCGAGCTGGGCCCAGGCCGACATAGATGCCCTACTGCGGTGGCGTGCCGGGCAGACCCGCAGCCATCGCGGCCTGGCCAAGACGGTCGAGCTGGTCTGGGATCTTCGCCTGTTCGCTCCGCTGCTCACCGAGGGAGGCCTGGGCTTCGAGCCGTGGCCCGGGCTGAGCCACGACCAGGTCCTCACCCAGGTTCTCGGCGACGACACGCCCACCCAGCCGCAGGGCACGCTCACCCCGGTCCTGCCACTGGACGTCTTCGTCGCGCTCTTCGCCGCCACCCGCGCCTATGTGGAGGTGTTCGCGACCGACATCTTGGCCCTCCACCACCTCTTGAAGACACCACCCGCCAAGGCGGGCGGCGAACCCACCGCTGAGGAGCTGCGTCGCTGGGCTGAGGATCCTGCAACTCGGGTCCCGGTCCACACCGAAGGCTCAGCGGGCGCCCGCGGCACGACGGCCAAGTGGCACACCCAGCAGGGAGATCCCATCTGGTCGATGATCAGTCGCCTTGTCGGCGGCACGCGGCCCAGAACCGTGCGGGCCCGAGGTGAAGACGTCGTCTCTGCCCTGATCGGCGCGGGGCGAACCTATGAAGGCCTTGGCCGGCTGAGCGCCATGGTGGAGCGACCCGATGGCAGCGTCGGTGCCTGGCGTGGCCCGTTCGAGACCCTCTTCGACATCAGCCACGAGCGGGCCATGCTGCGCACGGCCGCCTACATCCTGCTGGTCGCCTTGACCGGCATGCGTGACTCCGAGGCCCAAGATCTGCGCCGCGACGCCGCCCACGAGTACTACGGCACGCCGGCGCTGAGGACGCGTCGCCACAAGATGCGCGGCGCCGATCCCGAGCCCGTGTCGTGGTGGGTGTGCGACCTGGCCCTCGTGGCCTATCGGGTGCTCGAGGCGCTGTCGGATCACCCCAGCCACGTGGTGACCACGATGACTGGCCGCGCCCGAGCCGGCTTTGACGCCCGTGACGCGATGCACGCCTTCGTTCGCCACGTCAACGCCACGGTGGCCACCACCGGCCTGGCTCCCATCCCTGCGGTGGAGCAGCTCTCCCCGCAGGTGCTGCGCGAAACCGCCGCCTATGCCATGGGACGCTTCAGCGAGCTCGGCGATGTTGTCGTCGGCCATCTTTTCGGCCATGCCCGCACCGCGGTGACGGCCAGCTATCAGCGCTATCGCCCCGGTGACAGCTGGAACGCCAGGATGCGAGAGGGTGAGATCGACGCCACCGTCGTCCTGCTCGACACCATGGGCCGCCTCATCGACGGGGGCGGGCCGGTGATCGGAGCACGCGCCGACGAGCTGGGCGACGCCGCCGTCGAGGTTCGAGCCACCATCATCTCCGACCCGGTTCACGCCCGCAGGATCGCCGAGCTGCACAAGGCGAACTGGCATCACGGTGAGGTGGTGAGCTGTCGCTTCGATCCGGGGCCGGCCCTGTGTCACCGCCTGGCCCGCCAGGTGGGCATCTCGAACCCTGAGCCCGGTCCCCTGCACGACCTCTGCGTCGGAGTGGGCTGTGCCAACGCCCACTACACCGCCATGCAACTGCCCGCTCTGCGTCAGCGGCGATGCGACGCCGAGCAGCGCCTCGTGCAGGCAACCGACGGCTCCGTGGCAGCCGCGCAGCTCACCGCCGAGCTGGCCGAGCTCGACGCAGTCATCATCCAGCTGGAGGCAGAGCGCTGATGGCCCGACCCAAGATTGGTGTGGAGCTCGAAACCGAGAACGCCGTCCGTGACGCCATCGCCCAGATGGCACGACAGACCAACCTGGCGCGCAGCGCCAGCAAGCTCGCCGAGCTGGCCGGTGTCGGCCGGGCCACCCTCTACCGCGCCTTCGATGCTCGCCCCGAGCTGCGCGACTCCTTCCAGCGCCTGGCCGAACAGTCGCCGGCCGCGGAGCGATCCCGCCGTGAGCGCGACCTCGCCGACCGTCTCGCCGAGATCCGACTGCTCAAGGACCGCATCAGCGCGCTGACAACGACGATTGAGCATCTCCTGCGCGACAACAAGGCCTTGCGCGACCGCCTCGCCCAACGCAGTGAACCTGTCGCCGACCTCACCCAACGCCGCCGCACCAAGGAGAGCCATGAGCCGCGCCGCCCCCGACGATGACACCACCGCCATCCGCGTCCCCCGGCCCATCCACTGGCCGGCCGGCCCAGCGCCGTCGGCCTTTCACGGCCTGGCCGGCGACATCGCCCGCGCCACCGCCCCGCACACCGAGGCCGACCCCATCGCCGTGCTGGTCCAGCTGCTGGTCGCCTACGGCGCGGTGATCGGCCGCGGTGCCCACCGTCGGGTCGGCGTCAGCGAGCACCACGCCAACCAGTTCGTCGTGCTCGTCGGCCCATCGGCCAAGGCCCGCAAAGGGACTTCGTGGGATCTGGTCGAGGCCCTCATCGCAGCGGTCGATCCCGGCTTCGTGGATCACAACATCCACTCAGGCATGTCCTCAGGCGAAGGTCTCATCGACAAGGTGCGAGACCCGGTCCATGAGACCGGCCACCACGGCCAGCAGGTCCTGAAGGCGGCAGGCATCGACGACAAGCGCATGCTCGTCCTCGAGTCCGAGTTCGCGCTGGTGCTGCGGGTCCTGGCCCGCGAGGGCAACACACTGTCGGCCGTTGTGCGCAACTGCTGGGACGGCAGGACGCTGCAGACCATGACCAAGAACACACCCGCTCGGGCCACCCGGCCGCACATCTCGATCATCGGCCACATCACCGCAGACGAGATGCTGCGCTACCTCACCACCACCGAGCTTGCCAGCGGGTTCGTCAACCGCTTCGTCATCGTCGCCGTGCGCCGCACCCAGCTCCTGCCCGACGGCGGTGACCTCGCAGCCATGGACTGGCCCTCGCTCACCAACCGTCTCGCCGCCGCCGTCGACCATGGCCACAACGCCAAAGAGCTCACCGTCACACCAGCCGCCCGCGACCAGTGGCGCAAGATCTACCCGCAGGTGTCGGTCGACAGCCCCGGCCTCTTCGGCGCCGCCACGGCACGGGCCGAAGCTCACGTCGTTCGCTTCGCCCTGCTCTACGCGCTGCTCGACTGCTCGAAGGTCATCGACGCCGTCCACCTCGACGCCGCTCACGCCCTGTGGGACTACGCCAGCCGCTCGACCCACTGGCTATTCGGCGACACCCTCGGCGACCCTGTGGCCGATGACATCTGGCAGGCCACCAAGGCCAACACCGACGGCCTCACCAAGTCCGAGATCCGCGACCTGTTCTCCCGCAACAAGTCGGTCAAGGCCATCAACGCTGGCATCGACGCCCTGGTGCGGGCGGGCCGGCTCGAGCGCACCATCCGCTCGTGCGGAGAGCGAGGCGGGCGACCAGCCGAGCTCTTCGTGCCCAGCTTGCCCGACTGCTCCGGCCACGGCACCACAAACGGCGTGACACCCATCGAGGTTTGGTCGTTTCCGTCGTATGGTCGTTAACTGCGTCGTGTCTCGGGTGCATCTGTGTATCATCCACCGTCAATACTGAGGCAATCAGTTAGGTGAGACACCTCTATACAAGGAAAGGTGACCGCCAGCAGCCCGATCAGCGTCTCATGACGCGCTGCGCGCAGCCGCGGTGACAGCTTCCGTGCGGCCGCCATCAACGCCGCGATCTCCTCTTCGGTGTAGATGTAGGGGGCGATCCGCGGGCGATGGCCAGGCAGCAGATCCTTGGGAGGAACCTCGCTCGTGGGGTCGACCGTGGCGAGATGGCGGGCGAACCCGCGCGCGACGGATAGCCGCTGGCGCCAGCGGTGCGGGTGCGCGTCCACCGGCAGCCTTGCCCACCCAAGCGCCAGGTCGGTAGTGATCCTCACAGCGCCGGCCTGCTCGAGGAACTCGACGAACCCCTCCAGCAGCCGGCCGTCCTGGGGCATCTCGAAGCCGAGCCCGCGGCGGATCCGTAGATAGTCGGCCAGCGCTTGTTGAAGCGTGGTCATGCCACACCTCCCTGCGACGGCCAGGGCCGGGCAAGCCCACCCAATGCAATTCGGTCGACTTTCGCGTAAATAGCGGTGGTTTTCTGCTCACGGTGGCGTAGCACCTGGCCGATCTCCGCAAGCGACGCGCCCTGCCGAAGCATCGCGGTCGCGGCCGTGTGCCGCAGACGATGCGCGCCGACTCGGGCTAGCCCCGCTCGATCACACGCGGCGCGGACAACCCAGCCGATCGTGCTCCGGTTCAGCCCCTGGCGCGGCGCTGTGGCACGCAAAAACAGCGCCCTGCACTCGCAGTGAGGGCGACGGCGAAGATAGGACACAAGCGCCTCGCCGACATCGACGGGCAACGGCAGTACGTCGTGACGGCCGCCCTTGCCGCGGACGAGCAACTCTCCGGCCCGCCAGTCAACGTCATCGAGCAGCAACCCGGCGACCTCGCTCGCCCGCAGCCCAAGCCGCGACAACAACAGCAAGATCGCGAAGTCACGCCGGCCGACCAGTCTGCGCCGATCACAACTGGCCAAGAGCTTCTTCACCGCCCCGGACTCGAGTCCGCGCGGCAGCGTTCGATCCCGCAGATCAGCGACCGACGGAACCGCCCACACCAGCGGCGCCTCGATCAGTCCCGCCAGATGCAGATAACGCAACAACGACCGCAGCGCACACACCAGATCCCGCGTGCCGGACACACTGCGCGTCGAGGTCACGGCTGCCAAGAACGAGCTCACATCCGCCGCGCACAACCTCTCCAAGCCCAGCCCGTCGGGACCCTCCCGCCCAGCCAGGAACAGCCGGGCGGCCGGTCCATACCCATCCAGCACCGTGTGATCTGAAAGCCCGCGCTCGACCGACAGATATCGGCGGTAATCCTCGAGCAGCTCCTCCAGCGGGCTATGAGCGACCACCGGCGCCGGCACCGGCGCGACCCCCAGAGCGCGCAGATACCCCAGCAGAAGCGTCACACTCTGCGGCGAAGCCCAAGTCACCAACCCGGACGCGCGACGCTCCGCCGTGAACCGCGCAGCCCGATCGCCGGTCAGATCGCCGACCCCGAGCCCCTCCCTCTCAAGCCAACGGCTGAGCTGATCCAGCTGATACAGCCTGTCGGCAACCGCTGAAGGCGAGTACGCCCGTGCCCTCAACCACGACTCAAACCCCGCCGCATACAACGCCAACGGCCCCGACACCGCCGGGACCCACACCTTCCTGCTCATCGCTGCCTCCTGTCGGATCACGGACCATCAATCCGTGAAGCCTCGACAAAGCAGCCACGATTATGTTGAGCGCCTCACCATCCGAAGTCGGCCCCACCAGGGAAAACGCAGCGAACTGGACCCAGCTTCAACATAACGACGCTCTGGACATACAACCGGACGTGCAGGCTTTCCCCGCATCCGGCTCAAGCAAGCCCAAAGGCTCGCGGGCATTGCAGTTGGCCCGTTGCCGTGTCAGCGACATCG
>DATDHI010000285.1:0-19374 GCA_036521655.1 Pseudonocardiaceae bacterium
GTGGCGCCCGGGCCGGGTGGTCCGCCGCAGGGATCGGGCAGCGGCGTCGGTCCGCCGAACTCGGGCCCGCCGAACTACGGGGCGCCGCCCGGGTGGCGTCCGGCTACCGAACCGCTGGCGCCGGCCAAGCAGCCAGCACCGCCCGAGGACGCTGGCCGCATCCCGGAATCCCGGGGGCCGGAGCCTGCGCCGAGGTGGGACGTCCCACGGGACGGGGATAGCTGAGACACCCGGCGTGGACACGCGGCGGAGCTTCGACCACGCCCGCGCCGAGGCAGCGGTGCGCGAACTGCTGATCGCCTGCGGGGAGGACCCGGAACGGGAAGGGTTGCGGGACACCCCGGCGCGGGTCGCCCGGGCCTACCAGGAGATGTTCGCGGGTTTGTTCGTCGACCCTGACGTCGTGCTGGAGCGGACTTTCGACGAGGGGCACGACGAGCTCGTGCTGGTCAGGGACATCCCGATGTACAGCCAGTGCGAGCATCACCTGGTGCCGTTTCACGGCATGGCGCATGTCGGGTACATCCCGAACGCCCAGGGCCGGGTGACCGGACTGTCCAAGCTGGCTCGTCTGGTCGACCTCTACGCCAAGCGACCCCAGGTGCAGGAACGGCTCACTTCCCAGATCGCCGACGCGCTGGTGCGCCGGCTCGAACCGCGCGGAACCATCGTGGTGATCGAGGCCGAGCACCTGTGCATGGCGATGCGCGGCGTCCGCAAGCCGGGATCGACTACCACCACATCGGCCGTTCGAGGGCTGTTCAAGACCAGCGCGTCCTCCCGCAACGAAGTGCTGGCACTGATGATGCGGAGGTGATCGGTGCACTCGGCCCTCCCTGATCCCGGCCGCTGCGTCGTGATGGGCATCCTCAACGTCACGCCCGACTCATTCAGCGACGGCGGGCGTTACCTGGACCGCGGTGACGCCGTGGCCCACGGTGTCCGGCTGCGCGCGCAGGGGGCTGACCTGGTCGACGTCGGCGGCGAGTCCACGCGCCCGGGGGCACAGCGCGTCGATGCGCCGACCGAGATCGCCCGCGTGGTGCCGGTGCTGCGAGACCTGGCTGCCAGCGGGGTGCCCTGCAGCGTGGACACTACGCGCGCGGCGGTGGCCGAGGCGGCACTGGAGGCTGGTGCGATCATGGTCAACGACGTCTCCGGCGGTCTCGCCGATCCCACGATGGCGGCGGTGATGGCCCGCTGCCGGGTGCCGTGGATCCTCATGCACTGGCGCGGGCATAGCGACCGGATGGACGAGCTGGCGAGCTATTCCGACGTTGTCGCCGAGGTGCGCGCTGAACTGGTGGCCCGGGCGGATGCAGCAGTGCTCGCCGGCGTGGACCCCGACGCGCTGGTGCTGGATCCGGGGATCGGATTCGCCAAGACGGCGGTGCACAACTGGGCGCTGCTGGGCAACCTCGACGCGCTGGCCGAGCTGGGATTCCCGCTGCTGATCGGAGCCTCGCGCAAGCGGTTCCTGGGAGCCCTGCTGGCCGGCGCGGACGGGACCCCTCGTCGCGCTGAGGACCGGGACACCGCGACGGCTGCGGTCTCCGCGCTAGCCGCCGCAGCGGGCGTCTGGGGGATCCGGGTGCACGACGTGCCGAGCTCGCGCGACGCCATTGCAGTCGCGCAGGCCTGGCGGCTGAGCCGGACTCCGGCCCGGCAGGTGGGCGGCCAGCAGTGAGCGGCGACCGGATCACCCTCACGGGGTTACGAGTGCACGGCAGGCACGGCGTGCACCAGCACGAGCGAGTGCACGGGCAGGAGTTCGTCATCGACGCGACCGTCTGGCTGGACCTCAGCCCGGCGGCGACCACCGACGAATTGTCAGCGACGCTGGACTACGGCGAGCTCGCTGAGCGTGTCGCCCGGATCGTGGGCGGCGACCCCTGCAACCTGATCGAGACCGTGGCCGCCCGCATCGCCGACGATGTACTGGGTGACCAGCAGGTGCAAGCCGTCGAGATCACAGTCCACAAACCCACCGCCCCGCTCGAGCTGACCTTCACCGACGTCGCCGTAACCACCCGCCGCTCCCGATCATGACCTCGTGCAGGGGACAGAATGCAGTAAGGGGGGTCGCGCGGTGAGCGTGGCGGTGTTGTCGATCGGGTCCAACGTGGGGGATCGGGTTGGGTACCTGCGGGGGTGTGTGGGTTTGCTGGGGGATGCCGTGCAGGTGGCGTCGCCGGTGTACGCGACGGCGCCATGGGGTGGCGTCGAGCAGGATGAGTTTCTCAACGCCGTGCTGCTGGTGGACGACCGGGATGCGGACGCCCAGGAGTGGCTACGCCGCGCGCAACGTTGTGAGGCTGCCGCGCAGCGGACCCGCGGTATCCGGTGGGGGCCGCGCACCCTGGACGTGGATGTGATCGACGTGGACCGGACCCGTCAGGACGATCCGCAGCTGAGCTTGCCGCACCCGCGGGCCCACCAGCGCGCCTTCGTCCTGGTGCCCTGGCTGGACGTGCAGCCCAGCGCAGTGCTTCCCGGCCACGGCACGGTGGCCGAGTTGGTCGCCGCACTGACCCCCGCCCAACGTCAGAGCGTGCGGCGGTGCGACGACGTGACACTGGCGGCGCCGTGACCTTCACCCGAACCCGCGACCTGGTCACCGCGGGCGCCGTCGCAGCGGTGCTGGTGAACCTGCTGCTCCAGCTGTCCTATGGTGACGTGCCCACCCTGCCGCGGCTGGCCGGGACCACGCTGCTCGCCTTCGCGATCGCCGAGACGGTGCTCGGGACGACGCTGCGGGCGCGGATCCGTCAGTTGCCGGGCACCAAACCGGTGCAGGCGCTTGCCGCGGCGAAGGCGGTCGTGCTGGCCAAGGCATCCTCGATGGCCGGCGCCATCATCGCGGGAGCCTGGCTGGGGGTGCTGGCCCACGTGCTACCACTGCGTTCCCAGCTGGCCTCGGCCGCCTCGGATTCCGTCACCGCCTCGATCGGGTTAATCTGCGCGGGGGCGCTGGTAGCGGCTGGTCTGTGGCTGGAGCACTGCTGCCGGACCCCAGAGGGTCGGGACGACCGGGACCCCGACGACCGCTGATCGGATATCAGACCGCGGAACCTGTCGGAGCAGGTCCGGGTCGCAGCCTGCACCTCCCTGTCACCGCATGGTGGCTGCCAGTCACCGATGGAGGGTCTCATCGCGGGTGCGCTGGCCGGTACCGTGTGCGCCATGCAAGATCCCGACAAGCGTTCGTCGCCGCACGGAAGCGGTCGGATCCTGATGCTCGGCACATTCGGGCTGGCCGCGGCCGCAGCGGCCGTGCTCGCCCTGGGAGCCCAAGACGCGCGTCTGCTGAGGCTGGGCCTGGTCGCGGCGCTGTGGGCGGCGCTGTTCGGAGCGTTCGCGGCGGCGCGGATGCTCCGCGAGATCAACTCTGGTGCTGATCGTGTCGATCAGTTGCGGACGGTGTACCAGCTCGAGCTCGAGCGCGAGGTGGCCGCCCGGCGGGAGCACGAGCTGACCGTCGAGCGCGAGCTTCGGGAGCAGGCTCAGCACGCCGAGCGGGACAACATCGCCGCGCTTCGCATGGAGCTTGGGGCGATGCGGGCGAAACTGGAGAACCTGCGGATCCCCGATCTTCCGATAGAGGCCGTAGCGAGGGCCCAGTCCCGGCGCCTGCTCCCGCTGCCCGACTGTTCCCCGACGGCGCCTGACGGCGAGCCCCAGCCCCGCTTCGGTCCAAGCCCTCGCTTCCGGTCAGATCCCGACACCCGCGGCCGACCTCCGGCCGCTCCCGCAGCCGTCGAGAGGCCGCCTGGTGATCGGCCGCGGCACGGCGGGCCCAGCCGGGAATCGTCAGGATCGAACGGCCACGGTTCTCACACGAACGGCGCCCACACGAACGGCGCCCACACGAACGGCGCCCACCGCAACGGTGGTGGCCCCCATCCTGTCCCTGGGCCGGCCGCTGCAGCGTTCCCGACGGTACAACGGTCGGTGAGCGATCTGCTGGCGGCGAACGGGGGAGGTCCCGAACCCCGGCGCAGGCGTAGCCGCGAGGCTGGCTGAAAACCGCCGTCCGGTAGGCGCCGTGAACTCGACGCTACGGATGCCGGGGCGCGCGGAGATCACGGTGACGTCGAGTTCACGGCGTCGAGCGCGCGGCGCGGGCGGCAGCACTCAAGCACTCGCCGAACGCTTAGGCTTCGATGCTATGGGTGCGTTCCGGCTAGCGGCGCCCCGCTCACGGGTGACGCCTGCACCGGAGGGGGCGTATCAGCCGTGGGGGCAGCAGCACAACAGACGTGTGCTGCTGCCGGTTCTGGGCCTGGTCGCGCTGGCGATCCCCGGGCTTATCGTGCTTGGCTTCATCAGCAACAACATCGGTAGTAGCGCCGTTCTGGTGGGCGCGATGGCGGCGGTGCTGCCGGTGGTACCGGTGGTGGTGGCGTTCCTGTGGGTGGACCGCTGGGAGCCCGAGCCGTCTGGGCTGCTGCTCGCTGCGTTCCTCTGGGGCGCCGGGGTCTCGGTGCTCGGCGCGGCGATTGTCAACGACACCGCGGCCGTGATCGGGGAGGAGGTGCTCGGCAAGGGCACTGGTGATCTGGTCGAGGTTATGATCTCCGCCCCGGTCGTCGAGGAGGCGTTCAAGGGCGCATTCCTGATCGGCCTGCTGTGGTTGCGGCGACGCGAGTTCGACGGCGTCGTGGACGGGATCGTCTACTCGGGACTGGTTGCTGCAGGTTTCGCGTTCATCGAGAACATCGTCTACTTCGGACGCGCCTTTGCCAGCGACGGCCTGGCCGGCCACAGCGGTAGTGTCGTGATCGTCTTCACCATGCGCGGGGTGCTCGCGCCGTTCTCCCATCCGATGTTCACCGCGATGATCGGGATCGCGGTCGGGCTCGCGGTGCGCCGCCGCAATCCAGTCGCGTGCCTGCTGTTCCCCGTCCTCGGGTACCTCGTGGCGGTTGCACTACACGCGCTGTGGAATGGCTCAGCCAGTCTCGGCCTGCTGCCGTCCGTCTACGTCGCGTTCATGGTGCCGCTGTTCGGCGGGCTGATCGGGCTGGTGCTCTGGCAGCGCAGCCGGGAGCAGCGGGTGGTCGCTGGGCAGCTGCCGGAGTTCGCCATCGCGGGATGGATCGCAGCCCGCGAAGTCCCGCTGCTGGCCAGCCTCCCTGGCCGCCGCAGGTGGCGCTCAGAGGTGCGCCGCCGCGCCGGAGAGCGGGCCGCCGACGCGGTCCGTGACTACCAGAACGCGGTGACCGAACTCGCGTTCCTCTCCGACCGCATGCAGCGCGGGGCAGTGGGTCCGGAGGCCGGTCAATGGCACCACGAGGCACTGGCCGCGCTACTGGCTGCCCGGGACCGCGCCCGCCAGGGGGCGTGAAGCTGCTCACGTGGACCGGCGCGAACCGTCCGGGCGGGCTAACCTCCGGCAACGGAAGTCCGGTACCCGCGCCGATCGCGGGACTGGAACGTCTGGAGGACGGCGATGGCGACGATGCCCCGGTCGGCGGTGTCTGCGTCCGGTGGCGTCGCGGACCGTCCGGCCCGGCTGGCTGTGGGCGTGGTCTCCGCCGGTCGGGTGGGGTCGGTGCTCGGCGCGGCCCTCTCCGGTGCCGGGCACGTAGTGGTGGGGGCCAGCGCGGTGTCCCGGACATCGCTGCGCCGCGCCGCGGACCTGCTACCCGACGCGCCGGTGCTGCCGCCTGACGATGTGGTGCGGCGATCGGATCTGGTGCTGCTGGCGGTACCAGACGACGTGCTGCCAGGCCTGGTGTCCGGGCTGGCCGCGACCGGAGCGTTCCGGGCCGCGCAGATCGTGGTGCACACCTGTGGCGCTCGGGGGGTGGACGTCCTACAGCCAGCGGTCGCGGCCGGGGTGCTCCCGCTCGCGCTGCATCCCGCGATGACCTTCACCGGCCGCGCTGAGGACCTCGCCCGGCTGCGGGCGGCCTGCGTCGCGGTCACCGTGGCTGACGAGACCGGCTGGAGCGTCGGCGAAGCGCTGGTGTTGGAGATGGGCGCCGAGCCGGTACGCGTCCCGTCGCAGGCCCGGCCGCTCTACCACGCGGCGCTGGCGCACGGCGCCAACCATCTGGCAACCCTGGTACGGGACGCGGTGGACGCCCTGGAACTGGCCGGTGTGGTGCACGCGGAGCGGCTGCTCGGCCCGCTGCTGGAGGCCGCCCTGGACAACACGCTGCGCCACGGCGACCGCGCGCTGACCGGGCCGGTGGCCCGCGGCGACGTCGACACGGTCCGGCTGCACCTGCGGGTGCTCGCGGAATCCGCCCCCGAGCTGCTCGATCCCTACCGCGTGCAGGCCGCCCGCACCGCACACCGCGCCGAGGCAGCCGGGCTGCTGGCACCGGATCTCGCTACCCAGATCCGCCAGACCCTGAAGGAGCGGCGGTGACCGGCTCGGCCCCCAGGCGGCAGCCCCAGATTACCGTCCACGATGACCCCGCTGCGCTGTCTGCGGTGACCCGCGCGCTGCGCCGGGCCGGGCGCCCGGTCCTGCTGGTCCCGACGATGGGAGCGCTGCACGCAGGCCACCGGGCGCTGATCCGGGCCGCCCGGGCCACCCCGGGTGCCTGCACCGTGGTGTCGATCTTCCTCAACCCTCTGCAGTTCGGGTCGCCCCAGGACCTGGACCGCTACCCCAGCCGGTTGGACGCCGACCTCGCGATGTGCCGTGAGCAGGGCGTGGAGCTGGTGTTCGCGCCCTCTGCCGAGGTGATGCACCCGCCGGAATCTGACACCACGGTGGTGCCCGGAAGGCTGGGCGCTGAGCTGGAGGGCGCCAGCCGGCCGGGCCACTTCGCCGCGGTGCTCACGGTGGTGGCCAAGCTGTTCGGAATCGTCGGTCCGGATCGCGCGTTCTTCGGCGAGAAGGACTACCAACAGTTGACGCTCATCCGCAGGATGGTGCAAGACCTGCGGATGGGCGTGCAGGTGGTCGCGGTACCCACGGTACGGGACGCTGACGGGCTTGCGCTGTCATCCCGCAACGCCCATCTCGACGCCGCGGAGCGGGCCGCCGCGGTCGCGCTCCCCGCAGCCCTGGCGGCCGGTTCGCGGGCTGCCTCACAGGGCCGCGAGGCGGTGCTCGCGGCGGCCGGCGAGGTGCTGGCGGCGCAACCCGCCGTGACGCTGGACTACCTGGCGCTCCGCGGCCCCAACCTCGAACCCGCACCGCAACGTGGTGAGGCCCGGCTGCTGGTGGCCGCGACCGTGGGGACCACCCGGTTGATTGACAACGTCGGCCTGCAACTGGGTCGCAGGCGTTGCGATACCCGACTCGAGCCGACAGGGAGGTTCGTGATGTTTCGGACTATGCTGAAGTCCAAGATTCATCGGGCCACTGTCACCCACGCGGACCTACACTATGTGGGCTCAGTGACCCTCGACGAGGACCTGATGGACGCAGCCGACCTGCTTGCGGGGGAGCGGGTGGCCATCGTGGACATCACCAATGGGGCCCGGCTAGAGACCTATGTCATCCCCGGTGCCCGGAGCAGCGGCGTGGTCGGGATCAACGGTGCCGCCGCGCACCTGGTCGCACCCGGCGACCTTGTGATCGTCATCTCCTACGGCACGATGGACGAGGCCGAGTCACGCCGATACCCACCCCGGGTGGTGTTCGTCGACGCCGCCAACCGGATCGTGCACCGCGGTAACGACCCGGCGGATGCCCCGGCGAACAGCGGCCTGATTGCGGGGAGCTAGCAGGTGCTGCTTGCCGTAGACGTTGGTAACACCAATATCGTCCTCGGACTGTTCGACGGCACCCGCCGCGACGCGACCCTGGTGCACGACTGGCGGATGCGCACTGATGCCAGGATGACTGCCGACGAGCTCGCGCTCACCGTCCGCGGGCTGCTCGGTGAGTACTCCGGCAAGGTCAGCGGAGTCGCGGCGCTGTCCACGGTGCCCGCGGTGCTCCGGGAGCTGCGGGTGATGTTGGACAGGTACTGGCCACGGATGCCGCGGGTGATCGTGGAGCCCGGGGTCCGCACCGGAGTCCCGCTGCTCTACGACAACCCGCGCGAGGTGGGCGCCGATCGGATCGTCAACACCCTGGCCACCTACACCCTCTACGGCGGCCCGGCGATCGTGGTGGACTTCGGTACCTCAACCAACTTCGACGTGGTCAGCGCGCGGGGCGAGTTCCTCGGTGGCGCGCTGGCTCCGGGCATCGAGATCTCTGTCGACGCGCTTGCCGCCCGGGCCGCTCAGCTGGTGAAGGTCCAGCTGGTCCGACCCCGATCGGTGATCGGCAAGAGCACCGTGGAAGCCCTCCAATCCGGGCTTCTCTTCGGCTTCGCAGGGCAGGTCGACGGCCTGGTCCGGCGGATCGCCGCCGAGCTGGCCCCGGGCTCCGAGCGCGACGTGGTGGTGGTCGCCACCGGAGGGCTGGCCCCGCTCCTGATCGCGGAGTCCGCGACCATCACCCACCACGCTCCCGATCTCACTCTGCACGGCCTACGAATGGTTTTCGAACGCAACATCACCTGAACGCCCTCAGGTCGGCCAGGCCCGGCGGGTTGTTCGCAGCACCAGCGTCTGCATCGGCAGCTCGAAGCGGCTATCGCGGGTGGCCGGGTGTTGCTGGAGGAAACGGCGGATCGACGCCAGCGCAGCGGCCCGCTCCTGCGGCCCGCTCACCAGCGCCCACGAATGAGTCGACACCGTCTCCAGCAGCGAGTCGATGGTGCGTGGCCAGCGCCAGATGAATCTACGTCGTTCGCGCTCGCCGAACGCCGGGTGCTCCGGCACGTCAGCGAATCCTCGCCCGACGCTGCCGATCGACCGCGCAGCCCTGGTGGCCTGGCTCAGCTCGGCCACCCAGGCCACCGAGTCGTCCTCGATGTTGCCGATCGTGGCCAGCACACCTCCTGGTCGCAGTACTCTGGCGATCTCCGGAAGGGCCCGATCGGGATCGAACCAATGAAACGCCTGCCCGACGAGCACCGCGTCCAGCGCCCGGTCCTCGACCGGGATCCGTTCCGCCGACCCGCCACGGACCGCGATGTCGGGCAGCCGGCGCGACAGCTCGGCGCGCATATCGTCATCCGGTTCGACGGCAAGCACCGCAGCTGCGGGTACCCCAGATCGCAGCATCGCCTCGGTGAGCTTGCCGGTGCCCGCGGCCAGATCGAGCACTATTGCCGCGCCATCCGGTGGCGAGGCCAGCGCCCATGCCACCGCCTCGTCCGGGTAATCCGGCCGGTGCTGTGCATATGCGGTGGCCACGTATCCGAAAGAAGCGGCCCGACGAGCGTTGAGGTCGTCCACGAACCCGAGGGTAAGCGCCCGTCCAGCCCCGAACTCGGTCCGGGCAAGCACTAGGTTGTCCGGCGTGACGATCCAGCCAGCTCCCGCCACGGACGACCTGCCCGAACAGATGCGGGTGCGCCGGCAGAAGCGGGAGCGGATGCTGACCGCCGGGCCACACCCCTATCCCGTCGAGGTTCCGCGAACCCGGACACTGCGCGAGATCCGTGACGCCCACGCCGGGCTGCCACCTGACACGGACACTGGCGAGCAGGTCGCGGTGACCGGTCGCGTCATTTTCCTACGGAATACCGGCAAGCTTTGCTTCGCAACGCTGCGCGAGGGCGATGGTACCGAGCTGCAGGCCATGCTCAGCCTGGCCAGCGTGGGCGCTGATGCGTTGGCGGCGTGGAAGGCCGATGTCGACCTCGGGGATCACGTGTCGGTGATCGGAGAGGTGATCAGTTCCCGCCGCGGCGAGTTGTCGGTGCAGGCGCGGGAATGGCAGATGGCCGCTAAGGCGCTGCGACCCCTTCCGGTCGCGCACAAGGAACTGGCTGAGGAAACGCGGGTCCGCCAGCGCTACCTCGATCTCATCGTCCGCGATGCGGCCCGGCGGACCGCGCGTGTGCGCGCAGATGCGGTCCGATCCATCCGGGCGGCGTTGCATTTGCGTGACTTCATCGAGGTGGAGACGCCGATCCTGCAGATCGTGCATGGTGGTGCCGCGGCGCGACCGTTCGTGACGCACTCCAACGCCCTCAGCACCGACCTCTACCTGCGGATCGCTCCGGAGCTGTACCTGAAGCGCTGCGTAGTGGGCGGCATTGAGCGCGTCTTCGAGCTCAACCGGGTGTTCCGTAACGAGGGGGTGGACTCCACCCACTCGCCGGAGTTCACCATGCTCGAGGTGTACCAGGCCTACACCGACTACGAGGGGATGGCCCAGCTGACCCGTTCGTTGTACCAGACGGTGGCCTGCGATGTGTTCGGTTCGACAACGCTGCGACTCGCCGACGGCAGCGAGTACGACATCGGTGGTGAATGGGCACAGCTCAGTCTGTTCGGCGCGGTCTCCGAGGCGCTCGGCGAGGAGATCAGTCCTGCGACGCCCGCCGCCGAGTTGGTTCGCCGCGCGCAGCACGTGGGTCTACAGCCGCATCCCGGCTGGTTGCCCGGAAAGCTGGTCGAGGAGTTGTTCGAGCACCTCGTGGTGCCTGACTTGCACGCTCCGACCTTCGTGAAGGACTTCCCAGTGGACACCTCGCCGCTGGCCCGGGAGCACCGCAGCATCGAGGGGCTGGTCGAGAAATGGGATCTCTACATCCGGTCCGTCGAGTCGGCCACGGCCTACTCGGAGCTGATCGACCCGGTCGTGCAACGGGAGCGTTTCGAGGCTCAGGCCGCGCTCGCTGCGTCCGGTGATGACGAGGCGATGCCCCTGGACGAGGAGTTCTTGGTCGCGATGGAGTACGGAATGCCGCCGAGCGGTGGGATGGGAATGGGGATCGACCGGCTGCTCATGGCGCTGACCGGGTCAGGTATCCGTGAGACCATCCTGTTCCCGCTGGTGAAGCCAGAATGAGCTGACTGACAGCGTGGGATTTCGCAATCTGACGCCGAATACGCTAACCTGCTCGTCGTAGTCGTGGAGTCGTCGTGCGATGGCTCCGTCCACCACATCTCCCAAGGGAGGACGACACGCATGGCGCAGAAGGTCACTGTGACCTTGGTCGATGACCTCGACGGAGGCACAGCCGAAGAGACCGTTGAGTTTGGTATTGACGGTGTGGCTTACGAGATTGATCTGTCGGCGGGTAACGCAGGGAAGTTGCGTGACTCACTGGCCGACTATGTCACCAACGCCCGCAAGGCCGGTGGGCGCCGCAGGGCCGCTACCCCTGCGCGGCGTGGGAGTGGCAGTGGCCGGGCGTCCGTAGACCGCGAGCAGAACGCCGCGATCCGCGAGTGGGCCCGCAAGAACGGTTACAACGTCTCGGATCGCGGCCGCATCCCGGCTGAGGTACTGGACGCTTACCACAAGGGAAACTGACCCCGGATCCGGCGCCGTCCGGATTGGACGGCGCCGGGTGTCGGACTGCGGGCCCTCGCGGTGCCTGTGTGCAGCCGTCAGTCGAGACTGTTGTCCAGGGCACCTTCGGCGCGGCCCGGAATGAGTGCGTCAGGGACGGCTGCGTTGGGGCGTTTGAGGACCCGGACTCCGTAGACGAAGGTGAGCGCGCCGCCGAGGTAACCGCCGACAACCAGCAGCACCCAGGAGACGATACCCAAGGTCAGAGCCAGCGGGATGATCTTGTGGTCGGAATATCCGGGTAGTTGCACCCGCAGCGTTCCGGCGAACATACCGGTGGCGGTGGCCATCACGGTCAGGTGTAACCAGCCGACGGTACGCGCAGGCGAGTCGGCGGGAATGCCGAACAAGTCCACCAGGCCGGTGATGATCGTGGGTATGGCAGCGATGAGACCGACCGCGATCGCCAGCACCGATCCGTAGGCCATCGCCTCCTCCTGGAACCCGGCAGCGCCGGCCACGAGCATCGCGACGCCGGCGGTATAGGACCCGATACCGATGCCCGTGAGCGGCGGGTGCGCCGGCTTCCCAGCGAGACCCTTCATGAGCGATGCCATCAGAGGGCTCCCTCCGTCGCATGACGACGACCTGCGCGCGATGTTGCGTGCATCACAATGATCGTTCAAGTGCCCTCAGTGGTTCATCAGTTTGCTCAACTGGGCCCGATCGGGGCGCTGCACGCGCACCAGCAGCGCGCCGCGGTCGACCCGCATCCGCAGCAGCTGGACGTCACCCACCGGATCGCCGTCGAGCTGGGCCAACGCTGGTGTCTCGGCGGCGATGGTGACAGTGGCCCCCTGCCAGTGCTCCACTATCGGATGACTACTGCGACGGCGAGTCAGCACCCGTGCGGCCACTCCGAGCCATCCTACGATCCCCTTGGGCGCGATGGTCACCACATCCAGCAGCCCGTCGTCCACCTTGGCCGCAGGCATCAGGACCAGCCCAGCGAGCAGCTTGCCGCAGTTGCCGACCACCACGGTGCGGGCCTGACGGCGTAGCTCGGGCCGGCCGTCCAGGGCCAGCGCGATCCCGATCAGCGGACCCTGCAGCGCGCGCACTCCCGAGATGAAATACGCCAGCGGACCCATCCTGGCTTTCATCCGGTGCGGGGCCCCGGCCATGATCGCCGCGTCGAAGCCCAGCCCGGCCATCACCAGGAACACCTGCTCCTTGACGCCATCGTCGAACGTCACCCGCCCGACGTCGATCGCCCGGTTTATCCCGGACAGCGCGATCCGGGTGGCGCCCGCCGTGTCACCGCGCTGCATGGCGAGGTTGCGGGCCAGCAGGTTCGCCGTGCCAGTGGGCAGCAGGCCCAGCGCGGTACCCGATCCAGCGAGAACGTGCGCCACGTGCCGGATCGTGCCGTCCCCACCGCACGCGAGCACCACATCGGCACCTGCGGCGAGCGCTGCCCTGGCCTGACCCCCACCGGGATCCTCGACGGTGGTCTCCAGCCATAGCGGCTCGGCCCAGCCCAGTTCCTGGCACACCCTGGTGATCTCAGCGCGCACAGGTACCAGGCCAGTGACATTGCTTGGGTTGATCACCACTGCGGGCAGCTTGAGCCGCGCGGTGTCGGTGCCGGGCACAGAATATGAAGATACGGCGTGTGGTCAGGGTTCAGGGGCGGGCTCAGGGCTGCTCGAGCGTGCTGAGCATCCGGGCTCGCTCGGCGTCGTGCACCCGCGGGCAGGAGGCGCACGGCTGCTCGATCCCCGGCAGTGCGTACTGGAAGCAGCACGACCCGCGTCGGCGGGTCCAGTGGATGCGACCGCGCTCATCGGTCACCGTGCAGGTGGTGGACGCCGAGGTGAACGGATCCTCGCGGTGCGCGAGCACCAGGCGGGCATCGTCCGCACCGGCCTGTGCCCGGCCCAACGAGCGCCCCGCCAGCAGCAGACCGGCGTCTAGCACGTCGGTCACCGTGGCCCACAGCGTGCGGCGCCCGAAGCGCACCAGCGGCCCGTAGACCTGCAGGAAGTGTGTGGCGTGTGCCACCACCTCATGGCGTAACACTGCGCCCAGGGCCACCTGGTCGGCAACGGGTACGGCGTCGGGGTGTCCGGCGTCGGGATCACCGGGCAGGCACCAGAAGCGGCCGGGACGCAGCGCCACCTCGGGCACCCAGTCGGGGTCGAGCCGGAAGGCGAGCTGCTGTGGTTGCAGCGATGGCACCCGCCGAGCGGAGTGGAACAGCATCGCGCCGAGGTAGGTCGGGATGCCCAGGTACCACTGCAGCACGTAGCCCGCGGTGGTCGTCTCGGGGACCGTGGTGTCGTGCCCGGCGAGCCGTTGCGCGACTCCAGCACGCCACCGGGTGAAGAACCGGGGATCGGAAAGTGCCTGGTCACAGCCGATCCACTGGAGGTCAGCCCGCTCGGTATCAGCCCACTGGGCACCTATCCACTCGCTACCGGCGCAGTCCAGCAGCCGGAAGGACATCCAGCCCACCGCCTGGTCCATCGCTGCCACCGACGCGCCCAGCGGGTGCGAAGAGCGGGCACCGGTGCGCTGGCCGGTCGACCCGATGACTAGTGGGGCTCGCGGCACGGGAGCTCCTGTACAGGTGTGGGCGCTGACGTTTCAGGACGTTTCAGGTATGCCTAACCTAATGGCGGGCAACCTAACACCAGGGCCGGCCTCGAAGCACGGTCGGTACACCCCTACCACCCGAGCGGGTTGTTCACCCTGAGCGGACGGGTGGCCCGTTGCGGAATCTTGACCTGCGGTAGCACGTTGGATCGGGCGTAGTGGAGCAGTTCGCGCAGCGGCGCTGACCGTCCGGCAGCTAGAGTGGCCGCACGACGTGTCTCGTGCTCAACAAGATGGTTGACCAGTGGCGTCGCGACGGCGCACCAGTCAGGAGTGCACATGTTTGAGAGGTTCACTGACCGCGCGAGGCGGGTGGTTGTGCTGGCCCAAGAAGAGGCCAGGATGCTCAACCACAACTACATCGGCACCGAACACATCCTGCTGGGTCTGATCCACGAGGGTGAGGGCGTTGCGGCCAAGGCCCTCGAATCCCTGGGGATCGCCCTGGAGGGCGTGCGCCAGCAGGTCGAGGAGATCATCGGCCAGGGCCAGCAGGCGCCGTCGGGTCACATCCCGTTCACCCCGCGCGCCAAGAAGGTGCTGGAGCTGTCGCTGCGCGAGGCGCTGCAGCTCGGGCACAACTACATCGGCACCGAGCACATCCTGCTCGGGCTCATCCGCGAAGGCGAGGGCGTCGCCGCGCAGGTGCTGGTCAAGCTCGGCGCGGACCTCAACCGGGTGCGCCAGCAGGTGCTGCAGCTGCTGTCGGGCTACCAGGGCAAGGAGCCCGCGGAGTCCGGCTCGGGTCGTGGCGAGGGCACTCCGTCGTCCTCGCTGGTCCTTGACCAGTTCGGCCGCAACCTCACCGCGAGTGCCCGGGAGGGCAAGCTGGATCCGGTGATCGGGCGCGGCAAGGAGATCGAGCGGGTCATGCAGGTGCTGTCCCGCCGCACGAAGAACAACCCGGTGCTCATCGGCGAGCCCGGCGTGGGCAAGACCGCCGTCGTCGAGGGGCTCGCGCAGAACATCGTCAAGGGCGAGGTGCCCGAGACGCTCAAGGACAAGCAGCTCTACACCCTGGACCTGGGCTCGCTGGTGGCAGGTTCCCGGTACCGCGGTGACTTCGAGGAGCGCCTGAAGAAGGTGCTCAAGGAGATCCGCACCCGCGGGGACATCATCCTGTTCATCGACGAGATCCACACCCTGGTCGGTGCAGGTGCCGCCGAAGGCGCGATCGACGCCGCGTCGATCCTCAAGCCGATGCTGGCTCGTGGCGAGCTGCAGACCATCGGCGCGACCACGCTGGACGAGTACCGCAAGCACGTCGAGAAGGACCCCGCACTGGAGCGCCGGTTCCAGCCGATCCAGGTCGGCGAGCCGGGCATCGATCACACCATCGAGATCCTCAAGGGTCTGCGGGACCGCTACGAGGCGCACCACCGGGTTTCCATCACTGACAGCGCATTGGTGGCGGCTGCCTCGCTGGCGGATCGCTACATCAGTGACCGGTTCCTGCCGGACAAGGCGATCGACCTGATCGACGAGGCCGGTGCGCGGATGCGGATCCGCCGGATGACCGCTCCACCGGACCTGCGCGATTTCGACGAGAAGATCGCCGCGGTGCGCCGGGACAAGGAATCGGCCATCGACGCCCAGGACTTCGAGCGGGCCGCAAAGCTGCGGGACTCGGAGAAACAGCTGCTGGTGAAGAAGTCCGAGCGGGAGAAGCAGTGGAAGGCCGGCGACCTCGACGTGGTCGCCGAGGTCGATGACGAGCAGATCGCCGAGGTGCTGGCGAACTGGACCGGCATTCCGGTGTTCAAGCTCACCGAGGAGGAGACCACCCGGCTGCTGCGCATGGAGGATGAGCTGCACAAGCGAATCATCGGCCAGCACGAGGCGGTGAAGGCCGTGTCCAAGGCGATGCGCCGTACCCGCGCGGGTCTGAAGGACCCCAAGCGGCCGTCCGGTTCGTTCATCTTCGCCGGCCCCTCCGGTGTGGGTAAGACCGAGCTGTCCAAGGCGTTGGCGGAGTTCCTGTTCGGCGATGACGATGCGCTCATCCAGATCGACATGGGTGAGTTCCACGACCGCTACACCGCATCGAGGCTCTTCGGTGCCCCTCCCGGGTACGTGGGTTACGAGGAGGGCGGCCAGCTCACCGAGAAGGTGCGCCGCAAGCCGTTCTCGGTGGTGCTTTTCGATGAGATCGAGAAAGCCCACCAGGAGGTGTACAACACGTTGCTTCAGGTGCTGGAGGACGGCCGGCTTACGGATGGCCAGGGCCGCACGGTGGACTTCAAGAACACCGTGATCATCTTCACCACCAACCTGGGCACCGCGGATATCTCCAAGGCGGTCGGTCTGGGGTTCTCGAAGGGCAACGACGACAGCTCGAACTACGAGCGGATGAAGAGCAAGGTCAACGACGAGGTCAAGAAGCACTTCCGCCCAGAGTTCCTCAACCGGATCGATGACACCATCGTCTTCCACCAGCTCAGCCAGGAAGAGATCATCAAGATGGTGGATCTGATGATCTCCCGGGTCGAGGTTCAGCTGCGTAACAAGGACATGGCGCTGGAGCTCACCCCGATGGCTAAGAGCCTGCTGGCCAAGCGCGGATTCGACCCCGTGATGGGTGCCCGGCCGCTGCGCCGGACCATCCAGCGCGAGATCGAGGATCAGCTGTCGGAGAAGATCCTGTTCGGCGAGATCGAGGCCGGCCAGATCGTCATCGTGGACGTCGAGAGCTGGGACGGCGAGGGCCCGTCTGAGGATGCCCAGTTCGTCTTCCGCGGCGCGGCAAAGGCGCTGCGGGTGCCCGATGCACTCCCGGCCGATCTAGTAGCCGGAGCCGAAGGCACCGATTGACCGGAGGAGGTGGACACGCCGCCCGGCGTGCCCACCTCCCCTTCCCCGCGTGTCGTCCTCTCGTGCACACCGGGTACGCCTGTCCTGCACACGCGATCGCTATTCGGAACCGAATGGCGATCAGGGGGTGCCGTCTCCGGGCAAAGCGAAGCGGTTGTGGCGGGTCTGCTCTACTAGGCCGTCGACTAGCAGGGAATTCAGGCAGCGGTTGCGCTGTGGCGCGTCGGGCCAGACTGCGTCCAGCCGGGACCGGGGCACCGGAACCACCGCTGCCCGCAGCACGTCGAGCAGCAGCCCACGCACCTGGCGATCGGTTCCCGCGAAGCGCTGCGCCGGTCGGCCGGGGGTGGTGCTGGCCGGTCGGCCGGCGCGCACCCACGCGCACTCACCGACCACCGGGCAGGCGGCGCAGCGTGGGCTGCGGGCCGTGCACACGACCGCGCCAAGCTCCATCAGGGCGGCGGAGAAGCGTGCCGCCCGCGCCGTCGGCAGCACACCATCCACGTCGGACAGATCGCGGGAGGCCGACGGCGGACCGGAGTCGGCCATGCCGTGCACTGCACGGGCAACCACCCGGCGGACGTTGGTGTCCACTACCGGCACGCGGTGTCCGTAGCCGAATGCCGCGACGGCGCGGGCGGTATATGCGCCGATCCCGGGCAGGCCGAGCAGCAGGTCCACATCGGAGGGGACGATGTCGTGATGCTGCGCGGCGATGGTCTGGGCGGCCGCATGCAGGCGCAGCGCCCGTCGCGGGTAACCCAGCTTCCCCCAGGCACGAAGGACGGTGCCAGGGGTCTCGGCGGCCAGGCTCGAGGGCCTGGGCCAGCGGGCGATCCACTCCGTCCACACGCTTGCGACGCGCTGTACCGGGGTCTGCTGCAGCATGACCTCGCTGACCAGCACGCCCCACGGCGTGGTGGCCGGCGAGCGCCAGGGCAGATCCCGGGCGTGGGCGTCGAACCACGCGATCAGTTGCGGGGTGTTCACGGCTGGGTCGGCAGCACCTCGGCGAGATCGCCGGTCTCGACATCCACCACGAAGCCACGCACCTCCGTGGTGTTCGCCAGGAACGGGCTGCGCTGAACCCGTGCCACCGACTGCCGCACGTCGGACTCGGTGTCGGGGAATGTTCCGACCGCCCACATGGGGCGCTGGCCGGTGGCCTCCTGGAGCTCGGACAAGAAGTCCTCGTCGGTGAACGTCGCCATCCCGCATTTGGTGTGGTGCAGCAGCATCACCTCGGTGGTGCCCAGTTTCCACTGGCTGACCGCCAGGGAGCGGATGACGTCATCGGTGACCACGCCGCCGGCGTTGCGGATCACGTGCGCCTCGCCCGGTTGCAGGCCGAGCAGCGCGACCGGGTCAATCCGGGCGTCCATGCAGGCCACCACCGCGATGCGCAGGCTAGGCGGGGACGCCAGCACACCCGGGTGGGTACCCCAGCGGCGTGTGTTGCGGTCCACCAGGTCCTCGATTGCCGTCACGGGCGCCTCCCCCTTGCAATCTGTGATGCGGTAGGAAGCATTGTGCTGGCGGCGGATCACACCGTGCCGCCGGGGGCAGGAGTACTCCTCGGGGTTCCCAGCCGGGCCACCCGGCGCAGCATGTCCCGCACCGCATGGGAGGTCCACTCCCGGTCCCACGCGGCGCCGCGGATCGTGGTCTTCGGCGGGTCCTGAGGGATCACTGAAGGTGTGCCATCCGGGACGGGGGGCTTCAGGGGCTCCTCAGGTCCGTCTCGCACGGTAGGTGCTGCGAGAACGGCGGCACTCGGCCGCCGGGCGCTTTCTACCGAAGGGAAGGACACCGCAATGGCCACGAGGACCATGAAGACGGTGCTGGCGGGAGTCACCGTGCTTGCGGTCGCCGGGTTGGGCTCGGGGCTCGCCTTCGCCCAGGGCTCCGACGTTCAGGGTTCCGACGTCCAGGGCTCGGACGTTCAGAACGTGGACGTTCAGGGCTCCGACGTTCAGGGCTCGGACACCACGGCGCCCTCCGATCCTGCTGGCCAAGCCAAGCATCGCCGGGCTTTCCTGGGCCGGGTCGAGCACGGCGAGTTCACGACGCACACCAAGACCGGCGACCAGGTGGTCGACGTACAACGGGGTACCGTCACCGCGGTGAATGGCCAGTCGATCACCGTGAAGTCGGCGGACGGCTTCAGCGGCACCTACTCGATTGATCCACAATCCAAGGTCCGCAAGGACAAGCGGGACATCACCATTGACCAGGTCGCCACCAACGATCGCGTCGTCGTGTTCGCCCTCAAGAACGGCGGTACCGCCGCCGCGAAGCGCATCGGCGATCTCGGCCCCGCCAAGTAAGGGCACTAGCGCAGCCATCGCAACGCCGCAGTCAGATCGGCCACCTCGTGCAGGCGCATTCCGGCCGGCACGGCGCCGGAGCGCTCCGGCGCGCTGTCCGGCGGCACCAATGCGTGCTGGAAGCCCAGCCGGGCGGCTTCGGCCAGCCGCCGGCGCAGCCCGGTGACATGCCGGACCTCCCCGGCTAGCCCGAGCTCCCCGATGGCCACCGCCTGCGGGGGTAGCAGAAGGTCACCGGCCGCCGATGCGACGGCCAGCGCGACGGCGAGATCAGCGGCCGGCTCCATCACGCGCATCCCGCCCACC
>DATDHI010000286.1:0-6841 GCA_036521655.1 Pseudonocardiaceae bacterium
CCTGGATCAACGCCGCTGCGGTTCTCCTCGACGACACGTGCCCTAGGTGGGGGGGCGCTGCTCCGTGGACAAGCAAGTTGGCGGATGCCACCACCGGGTGGCAGACCATTACCGTGTGGCAGAGCTTGCAGATCCACGTTCGAGCCCTGCTCGAGCACCTCGAACCCGACCAACCCATCACCCTGAACTTGCGTCACATCCATGCCTACTGGATGGGGGAAACCGGGGAGATCGTGCGGGCACGGGAACTGCTCGCCGAACTGGTCAAGGACGACGAGCGGATTCTGGGCCCCAATCACCCGACCACGCTGGTGGCTCGAACAGTTTTTACTTACTTTACCGGCCAGGCCGGGGAGGCCAGGCGGGCGCGGGAGTTGGCCGCCGCAGTGGTTGAGGACCTGACGCGGGTACTGGGGGCCGGCCACGGGTACACCTTATTTGCCCGGGGCAGTCTCATCCGGTGGACTGCGCTGTGTGGCGAGATAGAATGGGCCCGGGACTTAAACGCCGCGGTCGTCGAAGACGCCCAGCGAGCGCTTGGCGCTGATGATCTAGTCACGCTGGGCCACCGGGCCCGTCTTGCTCGGTGGACCGGAGAGGCCGGGGATGCGGCGCGGGCGCGGGAGTTGGCCGCTGCGGTGGTCAACGACGATAAGCGAGTACTCGGCCCCCAGCACCGCGAAACCCTGGCCGCGCGCGCCTATCTCACCCACTGGACAGGGGAAGCCGGGGATGTCGCTCGCGCCCGGGAATTGGCCGCCGAGCTAGTCGAAGACAACGAACGGATCCTCGGCCCCGACCACCGGCACACGCTGATTGCCCGGGCCCACCTCGCCCGATGGACCGGCGAATCCGGCCACGCCGAAATGGCCCGCAAGCTGACCGCCGCGATCCTCAAAGACCTCGTGCGGATATACGGCACTCACCACCGCTACACCCTCCTCGCCCACCGATGGCTCGCCCCCTGGAGCCAAGAAAACATGTGACACAACGGGCGTCGAAGAACAAGAAGAAAGCACCCAGCCGATGGCGCCACCAGCGAGGACCCGCGATCCACCGTCGCCGGCATCGTCGGCCACGCCGCCACCAACTCCCGGATCCGCGGCTCGACCTCGTCCACGATCGACCCCGCCCGAGCCCGCTCATAACGCGGCGGCCCTCCGAAGCCAACGCTGCTCTTGCCGAAATCGTCATCCGCGCAGGTGGGAAGTGCCGCGTAGCCTGTGGGATCTTGGGGGTATCAACTGAGTCGGTACTCGCCGCCTGGGCCGTCGCTGGCTGCGGCAGCATGATCGACCGTGCTGCTGCGACTGGCCTACCTCGGCGTGACAAACGTATTTGCCATGCTGCGCCTGCTGCCGATGAGCAACCGGGACAAGGACGTGGAAATCCTCGCCTTGCGCCATCAGATCACGGTGCTGGAGCGGCAACTGGGCGAGGTAAGGCCGCGGTTTCACCCAAGCGATCGGGCGTTCCTGGCGGCGCTGCTGCACCAGCTCCCACGGGATGTGTTGCATAGGTTGCGTTTGCTGGTGCGCCCGGACACTGTCCTGCGCTGGCACCGCGACCTGCTCGTACGCCGCCATGTGGCCCGGTGCCGGCCCAAGAGCGCGGGCCGGCCGCAGACCGTGCGCTCGATTCGCACCCTGGTGCTGCGCTTGGCGCGGGAGAATCCCAGCTGGGGCTATCGCCGCCTGCACGGCGAACTGCTTGTGCTTGGCATCAAGGTGGCCGCATCCACGGTGTGGAAGATGTTGAAGGAAGCCGGGATAAACCCGGCCCGAGCGCGCCTGCAGTACGTGGGCCGACTTCCTGCGCTCGCAAGCCGACGCCCTACTGGCCTCCGACTTCCTTGAAACGGTCACCTTGACCGGAGCGCGGTTGTACGTGCTCGCGGTGATCGAGCATGCCAACCGACGGGTCCGGGTCCTGGGCGCGAGTGCGCACCCGACCGCCGCGTGGGTGGCACAAGCGGCGAAGAACCTGGTCATGGACCTCGAGGACGCTGGCTGCCGAGCGCGGTTTCTAATCCGGGACCGCGATGGGAAGTTCCCAGCCCTGTTCGACGCCGTTCTCAACGACGCAGACATCGACATCGTGCTCAGCGGAGTCCGGATGCCCCGCATGAACTCGATCATGGAACGTTGGGTACAGACCTGCCGACGCGAACTGTTGGACCGCACCCTAATCTGGAACCAGCAGCACCTGCTCCACGCCCTGCGCGAGTTCGAACAGTTCGGACCCAGCGCCGGGGCAGTACGACGAACCCAGCGGCCTGGTCGCTGCGTTTGACGATGGTCAGGCTTAAGATGTGGATGCCCCTCGCGGGACGCTCACGGGTCGATGAGAGTAGGTGCCACACCGGTTACACCGGACACTTCAGGCTCATTAGCACCTATTCACGTCTCAGGCCAGCACGGTGTGGGCCCAGCTGACCAGGCGCCCGGCATAGCCACCGTCGGCCCAGATCAGGGTGATCGTGGAGAATCGCTCGTGCACCAGGGCCAGTAGCTGAAACGCCCCGTCACGGTCCTGCACCGAGGCTGCGGTGACGACCACGCTCAGCAGCAGGCCCAGAGCATCGACGGCGATGTGCCGTTTCCGGCCGTTGATCTTCTTCCCGTTATGCCGGGCCCGGCATAACGGGAATCATGCCGGGTGGGCTGTTATGCCGGGTCGGGCTGGTGTGTGGGTGTTTGCGCCCGGGTCGGTGGGGGTGAGCGTGCCCGGGCGGATCGGCATAATTACAGTGCTTGGAGGAAGGCCAGGACGGCGTCGGTGGGCTGGTAGCGGCGTCGGCCGATGGCTGGCGGCGCGGTGCGGGCGAGCGCTTGCTCTTTGAGTGCAAGATCAGCGTGCACGTAGATGGCGGTCGCCTTTGTGGTGGCGTGTCCTAGCCAGAGCGCGATGGTCGCGAGATCGACACCTGAGTGCAGCAGGTTCATGGCGCAGGTATGCCGTAAGACGTGTGGTGTGACGATCTTGCTGGTGAGGGTGGGGCATCGTTCGGCCGCGACCGCGACGTGCTTGGTGAGCAGATCGGCGACTGCGTCGGTGGACAAGGGCCTTCCGGCCTTGTTTGGGAACAGCGGGTCGCTCGGGGTGGTGCGGCGTTCGCGGAGCCAGTCGCGCAGGAGTCTCGCGGTGGGTCGGGTCAGCGGGACCCGGCGGTGTTTGCGGCCCTTACCGAGGCAGTGTAGGTGAGCAGCGGGGCCGAGGTCGGCGTCGGCGCAGGTGAGCCCGGTCAGTTCGGCCACGCGCATGCCGGTCTGCACGGCGGTCAGCAGCAGGGCGTGATCGCGTCGGCCGAGGCTGGTGGCCCGGTCGGGGCTGGCTAGCAGCGCGTCGACTTCGGCGCGGGTGAGGAAGCAGACGATCGTCGAGTCCGCGCGTTTGCGCGGGATGGCCAGCACCCGGGCGATGAGCGCGGCATGCTCCGGGCATCGCAATGCCGCGTAGCCGAACAGTGAGTGGATCGCGGCGAGGCGATTGTTGCGGGTGGCCAGGGAGTTGCCTCGCTCGTGTTCGAGGTGGTCGAGGAAACCCGCGACGAACGGGGCGTCGATGTCGGTGAGGTCCAGGCGCGATGGTGGGATGTGCAGGTTCTGGTTGGCGTAGCGCAGCAGCAGGCAGAACGTGTCCCGGTAGGAGGCCACGGTGTGGCTGCTGGCGTGGCGCTGGGCGAGCCGCTCGGTGAAGAATCCCTCCAGCACGGGCGCGAGCGCGGTCATGAACCCGCCTGCCACGATCGTTCGAGTAGGTCGGCGGCGGCGCTCATCAGCTCGCTGGATGCCTCCAGGTACCAGTAGGTGGACGCTGGGCTGACGTGGCCGAGATAGGTCGACAATGCCGGTAGCCGTGCCGGCACGTCGATGCCGGCGGCGTACCAGGTGATGAGGGTGGTGACCGCGAAACTGTGGCGCAGGTCCGTCAACCGCGGCTGGCGCCGCCCGGGCGGCGCGGTGATGCCGGCCTCAGCGCGCAGCTCGGCGAAGGTGCTGCCGGCGTTGGTGTGGTTGAGCCGCGTTCCCGCCCCGGACAGAAAGAACGCCGAGGTCGCCGGGCGTGGGCAGAGCGCGTCGCGGTGGCGTGCGTAGTCGCCAAGCGCGGTGGTGGTGCTCGGGTGCAGGGGCACCATGCGGGACTTGCCGTGTTTGGAGTCGCGCACCGTGATCAGCTCGTTGTCGAGGTCGGCGTCGTCGCGATCGAGGCGCATCGCCTCTCCGGTGCGCAGCCCGGTGCAGGCCATCAGCCCGATGAGCGCGGTGAAGGTTGCCGCGCGCAGTGGGCAGGCCAGGCGGTTAGCTGCGGTCATCAGGGCAGCGATCTCGGCCGATGAATACAGGTACGGCGTCCGGCGCTGTGACTGACGAGGCAGCAGGTTCTGGGGCGGGATTTCGGTGTCCGGCTCGATGGCCGCCAGGTAGCGGGCGAAGCCGCGGACCACGCTCAACCGCCTGGCCCACCAGCTGGGATCGGCCTGGGTCGGTGTGGTGGCCCAGGCCAGCGCCGTGTCCACCGTGACCCGCCTCACGCCGACACCCTCAAGATAATCGAGGTAGCTGGTCAGCATGCGAGCTTCCTGCCGCAGCAGGTAGCCGCAGGCGCGGCGGATCGCCAGGTAGTCCTCGCCCGCGGGGCGTAACGCGTTCACCGCTGATCTCCCGGCCAGGCGCATACGACGGTGTCCAGCGCGGCTCGGTCGACCGCGGCGTAGCGTGCCGTGCTCGCCTCAGCATGGTGCCGAAGCACCTGAGCGATCTCGGGCAGCGGCGCGCCGGCGCGCAGCATTGCGGTCGCCGCGCTGTGCCGGAGCCGATGCGCACCGACCACCGCCAGCCCGGCACGCGCTGACGCGGTGCGTGGCACCATGGTCACCGAGCGCGCAGTCATCGGCCCGTGCGGACCGCAAGCCCGCAGGAATAGCGCCCGGCACGTCGACCGCGGACGGCGTCGCAGGTAGTCGACCAGAACAGCGCCGACGTCGTGCGGTAGCGGAAGTTGGTCGAGCCGGTTGCCTTTGCCGCGGATCACCACCTCACCGCTGCGCCAGTCCACGTCGTCCAGGCGCAACGCGGCCACCTCACCGGCGCGTAGCCCCAGCCGGATGAGCAGCGTCAGGATGGCGTGATCACGCAACCCGACGGCCGTGGACCGCTCGCAGCTGTTCAGCAGCGCGGCGAGCGTCGCGTCATCGACGCCTTGCGGCAACCGCGCAGCACGGTGCGCGACGGCGGGGACCGCCGCGGACAGATCCCGATCAATGACCCCGGTCAGAAACAGAAACCGCATCAAGCAGCGCAACGCGACGGTGAGCACCTTCATCGACGCGGGCCGGTACCGGCGCGACTGGTCCAGCACGAACCCGCTCACCGCCACCGGTGTCAGCTGATCACACCGAAGCTCATCATCGACAACCAGCCGCGGCAGGAACCCGCGGGCCACCCCGATGCGCGTTATCACGCTGGCCGCCGCCAGGCGACGCTCCACCATCAAATAGCGGCGATAGGCGACCAGCACAGCCTCGACAACCGAATCCGGACTCGGCTGCTCGACCACCGCAATCACACGCATGTCGCGCAGCACGGTGAGCATCGGCTGCATCGACCGCACCGTGCGCCACCGGCGATACCCGGCGCTTCGCCGGGCCTGCAGGAACCGTTGCACGACTTCCAACGTCAGCTGCCCCGCCGCCAGGCCCTCGTCATCGAGCCAGCGACTCAACCGAGCCAGCACATAGAGGTAATCCCGAACGGTGCGCGGCGAATAGCCCTCCCGCAACATCTGCCTTGCTACGCCGTGCACGCACGCAGCCAGCGGCCCGGACACGCGGACCTTGAACAAATCAGCCATTGATCGACTCCTCTCCAGTCAGTGACCTCGGAAAGAAGCCTCGCTACCGCACCTTCTGTTATGCCGACCCGCCCGGGCACGCTCACCCCCACCGACCCGGGCGCAAACACCCACACACCAGCCCGACCCGGCATAACAGCCCACCCGGCATGATTCCCACCATCGAAACCCCTGCTCGCAACCCCGACGGTGTCCGCCGCCTTCACCGATTGGGAGTCGATCGACCCAGCACTGGGCAGCTCGGCGCGGCCAGAGGCCACCCGCGGCCGCCCGCGCAGGCGGTCGACCAGCCTGTGGGGCAGACCTCGGGCGTTGCACCGTTGGAAAAAGGCATACACCGCCTCCCGGGGCGGGACCTCCACCGGCAACGCCCTCCACTCGATGCCATAGCGGGTGACATAGCCGATCGCGTCCAGCACCGCACGCAGATCACGCGCATCCCGACATGCGGCAACTGGCCTTCGCGGCCTCGACACGCTAAACAGACATCCACGGGCTTCTGGTAGATCGAGTAGCTGGCTACGCCTCGCCTACCAGCAGCCCGTTCTCATACCCGGCACGACACGCCACCGTGACCAAATCACTACCCACCATCACCCCGCACCGACCCACCAACATCATTTACCAACAGGCTCTCACAGGTGACCGGGATCGTCCGGCCCTGGGCACTTGCGGGCTGGCTTTCGCTGGTCGGTTCGCCAGGCATCTCGACCACCTTCACTGTCTCCGCACCTTCGCTGTCCTGGAGCGCCGCCAGGAGCTCCCGGTCTTCTCCGATCACCAGGCTCCATCCCGACCATCGCCGAGTCCACGCACCGAACTCCTGAAGGCCGTTGCCAGCTCTCCTCGCAGCCCTACGGCCCCCTCGCTTCCGCCCGACTGAATCCCTGGCGGCAGCGCTGCTTACCGCTCTGGCAACGGCGGCTCCGAGGTGCCGGTCGCATTCTGAGGTACCTCGGCACTGTAGAAGTACAGCACATCTTGATTG
>DATDHI010000287.1:0-2667 GCA_036521655.1 Pseudonocardiaceae bacterium
CCACCACCGACAGGGTGGCGTGGCAGACCAGCCAGGCAGCGGTGTCCTCCAACGCGGTGGCCAACCGCGCTCCCGGCCTGGCCCACGGGACGGCAGCGACCACCACCCCATGACTCGGGCACGACACCCGCCGGGTCATGGCCTGCAAGTACACCGGCGTGGTGCCCAGATCCAGACCCCGCCAGCGCCGTGGATCCTTGCTCACGTCGTAACCCGGACAGCGCCGCTGACAGCGCGAGCACCGTGACACCACCCCGCCCTTGGGCCGGACCTGGGCGATGAGCACCTCGCCGCCCCGGCCATCGGTCTCCAGATCCACCGACTCGATCACCGTGTGCTCGACCCCCAGCAACCGTCGCCATACCCTCGTTGTGCACACGCCGTTCCCGTCATGATCGTTCCAAGCTGTGGTAGCCCGGAACTCTAGACAGGGCACGGCGTGCGCCCTCAACGATCATGAACTGGCACCACGGGAACGTCAGGAGAGCCCGATGAATCCCTTGTCGCCGATCACATCACCGGCCATTTTGAGAATCATCTCGCACTCTGAACCTGTCAGTTTGGCCATGTCGTGCTGGTTGCCGGGAACCGGCTCGGACACGAAGGTGACACGGCCGGTGAGGTTCGTGACGATCAGCGACCCGTGGCCCGTTGTTTTGTATTTCCCAGCCCACAGCTCACGCTCCCCCGCCCAGGACCAGCAGGGCCACAACGTGCCGTCTACCAGGGCGATCGCGCCCCTGACGGCCTCCGCTGCCTCCTCGGCGGATGGCCTGAACTCCGCGGTAGCCTGATCGACCAGCGGCGTCAGGAACGTGATGTACCGCGAGATCGTGGACTGGTCCACATCGAAGATCTCCGCCCACACCTCCTCGATGATGTTCTGGCACATATACCCATTGGTGACGACAAGTGCTTCGCGCAAGGTGAGCTCTTTTGGTCGACCTGTGCCCTGATCCCATGATTTCTTGAGCAGGTCGCCGACCATCTGTTCCAGCGCGTCGAGTTGCCAGCGTCCAGTCCTGACATACGAGCGAACCGCAACGGCTTCTCCGTCGTGAGAGAGTGGTTTAGTCACCTCCTTTCTATCGACCAGAGAAGCCGTTGCCTGTTATTTCGCGCGGCGTGTCGTCAGTTTTCGGGACAATGATTCCTAAATAACCCTGACTGGAAATAATTGGGGTTTTGTATAAGCCTCCTGGTGTTCGGTCTCGCGCACTTGACCGATAAGGAGTACCGGCCGGCGTTGGCGGATCTGTCGGATCAGAAGCTGTGGCGGGTCGAGCGCGACGCCGACTACCGGGCGCTGGACCAGCTGGCCCGGGGCCGATTGGATCTGGGCAAGGTCCGGGCCTGGTAGCCGGAGATCCTGCGCCTGGTCGGGTCGATGTACACCGGGCAGGTCAGCCCGTATGACGTGGTGGGGATGCTGCAACGCGACGGGCACCCCACCGCGCTGGGTGAGGCGATCAACACCTACGGACGGATCTTCAAAAGCCTGCACGTGCTGGCCGGGCCCGATCGGGTGCCCACGACGGAGATCGCTCGGCGTGGGATCTGCTGGTAGGTGTCAGGTGCGGGAGACGCGGGTTTCGGTGGCGGCGCTGACGGAGCCGGGGTCGGTCTGGACGTAGGTGAACTTGTCGCCGGAGGATGCGACGTAGATGTCGAAGTGCAGGGTGGTGCCGATGGTCAAGGTGCCGGTGCAGCCGGCGGTGAGGGTGTAGGTGCCGGTGAAGGCGCTGCGCGGGAAGATGGTGCCACCGGAGCTGAAGGTGGAGGATCCGGTCACGGCTCCGGCGCCGTTGAAGTGTTCAGATCCCGCGAACGCCGTTGGGGTGGTTGTGGTGCCCGACACCGAGGCGCCGTTGCCTTCGAACAGGTAGGTGCCCTTGAGTGTGGCGAGCTCGCATGAGGGGGAGGCGGTCGGCGGGGTGGGGTCGCTCGCCTGAGCGGAGCCGGTCACTAGGAGCGTTGCGACGGCGGCCAGCGCGCACACCGCGCCTCCCAGGACGGCGGTGCGGCGGTGTGAGCGGGCTTGGCGCAGCAGCGAACGTGACATGAGGTTCTCCTTCGGCAAGCGCTGCCGTGGGCGGGGCCGGCGGTCCCTGCAAGCCGGCGACAGCACGGGGGGACACTGCGCCCAGCAGGTGAACAGCTCACGTCCCACAGCTGACCAGGGGATGGGGACACACCACACAAGGGACAGCTATAACGGTCGGCGTCGCAAAGGTGACCCAGCAGCCGATCGCGGTCATCCTGAACGGTCCCTTTCGGCACGACACCCACTTGCCCGTGCCAATCCGTCTTTGCTGGTCGCAGGGTGCCGTTAGTCCTTCCACAATCGACGTGACGCTGCCAGGCAGCCGCCCCTTGCGGGCTTGTTATCCTCCCAGCGGCAAGGCCGCTAACACCCCATGGGCACCGTAAGGGGCGAACCCACCACCTGCGGTGAAGTTGGAGATCCGGAACGACACCACGATCAGCACGATGACCGTCAGGACCGGGACCGCGATCTTCCACAGCACGACAATGGTGTTGCTGCCCGCCAGCCACCGCACCAGGTCCAGGGCGTCGTCGATGGTCTTCGCGCGCAGCCGCGCCACCGCGGCCAGCAGCGTGGCGTGCCGGCGCGCGGGCGGGTGGTTTTTAAGCTACCCCGCTCAG
>DATDHI010000288.1:0-1694 GCA_036521655.1 Pseudonocardiaceae bacterium
CAAGATGCCGCCCTGTGGCGTGCCGGTTGGGGTGTCCTTGGCTTCGCCGAGTTCGGTTAGGACCCCGGCCTTCAAGAACGCCTTCACCAGCGCGCACACCCGCTTGTCCTTGACGCGCCGGCGCACCCGGTCCATCAGGACCGTGTGGTCGATGGTGTCAAAGCACGCCTCGATATCCGCGTCCAGCACCCAGCGGTAACCCTGGGTGCCGTAGTGGTGGATCTCGGCGATCGCGTCGTGTGCTCGCCGCTTCGGCCGGAACCCATACGAGACCGGCACGAAGTCGGCCTCGAAGATCGGTTCCAGCACCAGCTTCAACGCAGCCTGGACCACCCGGTCCGCCACCGTCGGAATACCGAGGGCGCGGACCTTCCCGGACCCTCCCGGCTTGGGGATCTTGCGTTCCCGCACCGGCAGCGGCCGGAACGTGCCTGCCCGCAGGCGGGCACGCAGGTCGTCCAGGAACCCCGGCACCCCGACCTGCTCCTCGACATCGGCGACCGTCAGGCCGTCCACGCCAGCAGTGCGGGACCCGGTGTTACCCGCGACCCGGTCGAACGCCACGATCAGCGTCGCCGGGTCGTGCACGAAGTTGAACAGGTCGTCGAACCTGCGGCCAGGATCGGCCGCCGCCCAACGGTGAAGTTTGGCCTGCATCTCCGATACCCGACGCCGTGGCCCAACCGGGGTCTCGGCGAGCGGAGCGCCACCATTCGATGGTGCCTCTTTCGGCATTACAGCCTCCATCCCTTCTCGAAACTGCTGCCGCCCTTCCCCAGGTGCACGGGCTCTCCCCGGCTCGAAGTACTACGGCGGCTCCGCCCCGCCTCGACCCGATCGGTCGACGATGGACCCAGCCCCGGTATCCACGCTGGCAGCGCGGCCCAGGGCAAGGACCGAGACGGTTCCCACGTTCACTGTGATTCGCTCGACGAAGGAGGAGCCCAACTCTGTCCCTGCGGCATCGCCACGGCTACCCCGCAGCACTTCACCGTGGCCTCCACGAAAGACACCCACATGCCCGCCGTGAAGTTCCCCGCCCCGCCGAAACGGGACAGGTACGCACCGCGCCCGGCCCAGATCCGCCAGATTCGAGCCGGTTTACCTTTCGAAGGACGTAGAAACGCTGGTTCCTCGCGTACTCCTCTTCATCACGCTTGCCGGACCCACACCATCTGGCAGTGCTGACGCGTCCCGGCTTTGTCAGGGCTGCTCTCACCCTCCCCGGCATCTCCCGGATCAGGCTGCCCCCAGCTTCACCGAACCTGCTGCGACAGGGCCGGCGGCGAAGGTCTCTCACCCCCACTCAAATCATCAGCGCCTCGTGGCGCACGAGGGTCGTGGTAGAGGCCGACGACGTCGACGACCTTGGCCACGAACAGCGGGTCGTTGGACAGCTTGAACCCGTCGGCGCGGTGCGGCTTGAGCTCGAAGGCCCGCCAGATCCGCCCGATGCTCGACTTCGACAGGCCGCTGCGTTTGGCCATCGACGCCCGCGACCAGTGCGTGGCGTTGGCCGGAGTCGACTCCAAGGTGGCCACCACCACGTCCTCGACCTGCTCGGCGGTGATCGAGGGCGGGCGGCCCGGCCGCGGGTCGTCGTCCAGCCCGTCCAGCCGCAGGTCAACGAACCGCGAGCGCCACTTGCCCACCGTCGGCGCCGAGACCCCCTCCGCCGCCGCGACCTCCTTGTT
>DATDHI010000289.1:0-13233 GCA_036521655.1 Pseudonocardiaceae bacterium
ACGGTTCTGCGACCGTACCGTCGCCCGGCTCGACACCGCGAGCGCGGCCGCGCTGGAGGCCCTCGTCGCCGAGGATGGCGCAGCGCCGTCGTCGTCGGGGCGGGTGCTGCTGGCTGAGCTGAAGGCCGACCCGGGCCAGGTCGGGTTGGAGACCCTGCTGCGGGAGGTCGACAAGCTGGGCGCGGTGCGCGCGCTGGGTCTACCGACCGGGCTGTTCGCCGACGCGAGCGAGAAGCTGGTCGAGGGGTGGCGGGCTCGCGCGGTGCGCTCCTATCCCTCGGATCTGCGTGCGGCGCCACTACCGGTGCGGCTGACGTTGCTGGCTGCGCTGTGCGCGCTGCGGGCATCGGAGATCACCGACGCGTTGGTCGAGCTGCTGATCGGGCTGATCCACCGGATCAATGCGCGCGCGGACCGGCGCGTCGAGCGCGAGCTCACCGAGGACCTGCGTCGAGTAAGGGGCAAGGAAGCGATCCTGTTCCGGGTCGCCGAGGCGGCCGTCGAGCACCCGGACGACACGGTCCGCACGGCGTTGTTCCCGGTGGTCGGGGAGAAGACCCTGCGCGAGCTGGTGCGCGAGGCCAAGGCCAACGAGCATGCCTTCGCCGCGCGGGTCCGCACGGTGTTGCGCGGTTCGTACTCCAACCACTACCGCCGGATGCTGCCGCCGCTGCTCGCGGCGCTGGAGTTCGGCTGCCACAACACCGCCTACCGCCCGGTGATGGTGGCGCTGGCGCTGCTGGCCCGCTACGCCGGCGTGGACGGCAAGACCCGGTTCTTCGCCGAGTCGGATACCGTCCCGATCGACGGCGTGGTGCCCCGCGCCTGGCGCGAGGCGGTGGTCGATGACCGTGGCCGGGTCGAGCGGATCCCGTATGAGCTGTGCGTGCTGGTCGCGTTGCGCGACGCGCTGCGCCGCCGCGAGATCTACGTCGCCGGTGCGCACCGGTGGCGCGATCCGGACGAGGACCTGCCCGGCGACTTCGACACCACCCGCGAGGTGCACTACGCCGCGATCCGCCAGCCCACCGACCCGACCGCGTTCATCACCGGCCTGCGCGAGCGGATGACCGCAGCCCTGGCCGGGCTGGACACCGCCCTGGTGGACGGAACCGCCGGCGGGGTGGCGATCACGACCCGTCGCGGTGAGCCGTGGATCAGCATCCCGAAGCCTGCGGCGCTGGGCGAGCCGGGCAACCTGGCCGCGGTCAAGGACGAGGTGATCCGCCGCTGGGGCACCTTGGACCTGCTCGACGTGCTCAAGGATGCCGACTTCCTTACCGAGTTCAGCACCGAGTTCACCTCGGTCGCCTCCCGGGAGGTGATCGACCGCGATACCTTGCGTCGCAGGTTGCTGCTGTGCCTGTTCGCGCTGGGCACGAACATGGGCATCAAGGCGATCGTGGCCACCGGCGAGCACGGCGAGACCGAGGCCGCGCTGCGCCACGTCCGCCGCCACTTCATCACCCGCGACAACCTGCGCCGCGCGATCGCCCGGCTGGCCAGCGCCACCTTCGCCGCGCGGGACCCGAACTGGTGGGGCCAGGGCACCGCGTGCGCGAGCGACTCGAAGAAGTTCGGTTCCTGGGAGTCGAACCTGATGACCGAGTGGCACCAGTGCTACGGAACTGGAGTACGGACGGGTTCCTCGAGCCTGATCGATGCCGCGTAACCGCATTTCGGCAGGTCGGTGGCTGTTTCCCTGCTTCCTCTCAGCTGTACAGGATTCTGCGCGTGTCACCGGGATTCCTGTGGTAACGCGTGTAATGTGACGTTCCGTGTCTGATTCCAGGAGTCGCCTGCTGTCCGTCGTGCAGCCGGACACCGTCCCTGGCGTGGCGGACGGGCCGGGCGGCGACCCGATGCTCGAGCCGGGCCTGGCCGAGGTCGTCACGCTGCAACGGCGCAGGGCCGCCCAGCTCAGCGACGGTGATGAGGAGAGTTTCTTCCTGGACACCCTGGCGGAGTATCAGTGGGCGCGAGACGTGGCCGGGCTGGCGGCGACCACGCTGGACCGGCTGACCAAGCCGGTGATTGAGGTTTGCCAGCACTATGACCTGCCGCCGTGGCGGCTCGCGCCGCGGCAGGTCGACAAGTACTTCGCTGGCGTGGGGAAGCGCGGCCGCTCCACTGTCCGGCAGAAGATGAACTTGATCGACAGCTACTTCGCTTTCCTTGAGCAGCGGTATGCCGGTGAGATCGCCCGCCGGTTCGGTGCCGCGGTGGAGTCACCGATTGACCCGTTCAACCGTCCGCGTCACCGCGGTGACTTCGGGCTGCGGGTCCCGCCGTCGCAGCGGGCGATGCGGGAGTTCTTCGCGCGGTGGCGGGAATCGCTGGAGCAGGTCCGCAAACCCGCGATCGCCCGCCGCGACTACGTGATGGGCAAGCTCACCTATGTCTCCGGTGTCCGGGCCGCCGAGCTGTGCGGGGTACGGATCGGTGATCTGCACTGGGAGTCGGGTCAGTGGGGCCGGTTTTTGGTCAGTGGCAAGGGCGCCCACGGGTCCGGGCCCCGCCCGCGGGAGGCATACCTGTTCGAGGAGGGCCGGGCGCTGCTGTGGTGGTACATCGAGGACGTCCGCGGCGAATTCTGCGATGACCCCGACGACCTGAGCGCTCCGCTGTTCCCCTCCGAACGGATCCCGACTGCGGTCTCGGCACTCAACATCCCCACGCCCGGGCTGGGGGTAACCCCCTCGACGTTCCGGCGGGCGCTGACGGTCGCCGGCTGCCGTTTTCTGACCGGGCCGGTCCAGCACCTGCATCCTCACCTGCTCAGACACGCAGCCGCGACCCATAACTACGAACGCGGGATGTCGCTGTGGGAGGTGCAGAAGATGCTCGGACATGATCGACCCACGACCACGGTGTCGTACCTGGCCACCGCCCACGCCGACCCGGAGAAGGCCAGCCTGGCCGCCGCCGGGCGGGCAGTGCAGCGCCTGACGATGGACAAAGGGAACCTACGGTGAAATGGAACCTGCGCTGGGCCGCAGCCAAGCGCGACATTTGGCGGCCCAGCGATCTGCTGGCCGCGTTCGAGCAGGTCGGGTTCGCCCCGTCGCTGAGCAAGGCGTCCGCACTGTGGAGCGGCAAACCGATCTCGGTTCGCCTGGACGACTTGGACAAGATCTGCGCCGCGCTGGGCTGCACGATCGCCGACCTGCTGGAAGCCGAGCCCATCGCCGCGATCGAGGGCGAACACGACCAGACTCAGCGGGCGGTCGGCGCGGGTGATGCGCCGGGCGGGCCGGTGCGGCCGACACCGCGGCGAGGCGGGCCTCGGCGCTCGCTTCCGCCGAACTGACCCGATGGCGCCCCACTGGCCGGTTGGGCAGTGCCGGGTCTGCTTGGGCTGGGGTGAGAAGCCGCAGTACGCCGACTGCGTCGCATGCTCGTCCTGGCGGGCTCTGCACCCCGAGCGAGCATCGTGCCGGCGGTGCGGGCATCACAGTCACATCAACACCGACGGACTGTGCCGGCTGTGTTTGATCGTCATCCGGCTCCACGATCCCGGTTGGATCGCCAATCCCGTCGGCGGACGATCCTCCCAGCTCATGCTGATCCTGCCCGGGGATCGTCTACCCAAGTCGCAACCTCTGCACAGACCGCTTCGCGGCAAGACACCCGATCGCACGCGGCCACGGTCTTGGCTCGACCAGTTGCGCGCCGCCGCCGCCGAGCCCGTCGACGACCCGCGGGTCTGCCCGCCGACCCTCCGCGGCCAGCGCCTGCTGTTCCGTCCGCGCCTGCGGCTGACCGAGGCGCATGCCCGGCGCATCAAAGACCGTGACCTCGCTGACTATGACCGCCTCAAGCAGACCGCCATCGCGCTGGCCGCCGAACGCGGACTGAGCACGGCATGGTGGCGAGGAACCTGTCTGATGATCCGACTGGCATTGGCCGTCCGCGACGCCGACGGTGACGACCTCATCGTGGAGGAGACGCTTGATGACCTGCCGGGATCCCGCAACGCCACCGTCGATGTCCTGCGCCACGCAGGCCTGACCGGTGCCGCGGTACTGCGTCCACGCCGCCGAGCGCGACCGGTCGTCCCGGCTAAACCTCAGCGCAGCTGCAAGCACTGCGACTGCTGGGGCTTCCGGGCGCTCTGCCAGGAATGCGCCAACTGGAAACACCACGCCCAACACCCGGTCGGCGACTGCTCGCGATGCTCACGCCCGAAGGTCCCGCTGCTCAACGGGCTCTGCCGGGCATGCTGCGTGCACATCAACACCCACGGTCCCGCAGCCCAAACTGAGTCCTGGACGCAGCTGTGGCTCGGTGGCGAGCTCGCCCCCCGACTGGCGATGCGCACAGGGACCCTCGGCTACGTCGCACCACACCACAAGACCCGGGCAAGGACCGCAGCGCGGCGGCCGCCGCCGATCTCACCGCATCTGATCGACCCTGCCCAAGGCACCCTGTTCGACGCCCGCCGGGACTGGACCTGTGTCGCCAAGGGCTCACTGGACCGGCTGCCCTCGCTCACCCCGATCGCCGAGGCCCTGCTCGAGGAATTCCAGCAGCACGCCCGAACCCGCGGCTGCGACGAGCAGGTACGCCGGATCGCGGCCCGCAGCCTGCGGATCCTGCTGGCCTGGATCGGCGCCGACGCCCCGATCCACGAGGCTGACATCTGGGCTCTGCCCGCCGACCGGCCAGGCACCAGCGCCCGGCACGTGTTGCACTTCCTCACAGACCACAAGCTGGTCATCACCGATCCCGCCCGCCAGATCGACATCCACCACCAGGCCATCCAGACCCGGCTCCAGGAACTTCCCGCCGGGATAGCCGACGAACTCCGCCGCTGGGTACTGGTCCTGCGGGGCGAAGGCCGCCGTGAGCATCGCCCGATGTCCTTCGAGACGATCCGCAAATACCTCAGCTACCTACACCCCATACTGGCCCCGTGGGCAGGTCGGGTGACAAGCCTGCGGGAGATCACCGGCGACGACATCCGCCACATCCTCAAACAACGGCCGGGACAACCCGCCCAAGACCTGGCCAGCGCGCTCCGCAGCCTGTTCCAGGCGCTCAAACAGGAACGACTCATCTTCCGTGACCCGACCCGCGGGATCTCCCTGCCGGCCGTCGTACGTCTTCCCGTCCCGATCCCCACCGACCCAGCTCCGCGGCCTGATCGACCGAGCCGAGTCAGCGATGGCCAAGCTCGTCATCGCCCTGGTCGCTATCCACGGCCTGGGCAAACGCGAAACTCCCCAGCTCCTGCGGACCGAACTCGACCTGCCGGGCGGGACCTTGACCGTCCGGCGAAACCTGGACGGCACGCCGTCTACCTCGACGAGCTCACCCACACGCTCGCGGTCGAATGGCTCCGCGAACGGCATCGCCGATGGCCCCTCACCACCAACCCCCACCTGCTACTCAGCCAGCAAACCGCCACCATGGACACCCTGCCGCCGATCTCCAGCATGGTCATGAACGACATCTTCCGGCCGCTGGGACTCAGCCCATCCAAGCTCCGTCAGGACCGGATCCTCGACGAGGCCCGCCACACCGCCGACCCCGTCCACCTCATGCGCGTGTTCGGCATCACCGCCAGAACCGCGATGAAATACGTCTACACCGCCCATCCCGAGCGCCGCTCCACCCTGCCGCGATAAGCGACGTTTTCGGACTGCCGTTGGTGTGGGGGTGGGCTCGGAGCCACGCCCTGGAGGCGTCGACGGCGCCGTGATAGCCCGCTTCACCACCCTGATTCCTGCGCTTCGCGCAGCAAGGAAGTCGCCAGCATGATCGCGATGACGGCGTTCGCTGGCGTGTACTGGGTCGTGCCAGCCCGATGCGCGGTGGCGTGGCGCGTGAACCGTCCCGGCACGGGATCAGTCTCGAAGTTGAACTCTGCTAACGCCTTCAGCACCGGGGTGAGCACGCAGGTGACCCGGTACACGCCGATCAGCGTCTCATCAGAAACCGGAGTGATGCCGCTCGTGACGTGCTGATACTTGAACCTGCCGGTCGATCCCGCAAAGAGCCTCCCGCGGTGGCGCACATCGCGAAGAAGGGTATCGAAGATGTTCGCCGCGAGGGCCTGGGCCGCTGTCGGGTTCGATTGCTCCAACGCCCGCACCGCGTCGCCGGCCAGGCCATTCAAGTGCTGAAGGTCGGCCTCAAGAACCTCGGCCAGACGCCGACGACAGTCCTCGACGATCTCTGGCGTCCTGGCCACGAGGATCGTGTCCCGAGTGCCGGCGTCCGGCGCTGCGGTCAGGTCGACGACGATCTCTGCTCGCGGCACCCATGCCAGCGGAATCCCTTCGTCTTGCATGATTGCTGTCACGGTGTCACCGTCAAGCTGCGCTACCGACCACCAGTTCGGCGGGTAGTAACCCCTCGGAGGCCTGGCCAAGTCAGGTACCGCTGACAGCTCAGCAACCAGCTTGAGGAGCCCGTCGCGATCCTGTGCGGCGCGCTCCGCATAGACGACGTAGGGTGCAAGGAAGTCCGGTATCCATTTCGGGATGGCCTGGTAGGCCTGGAATGCGGCGGCGATCTGTCGTTGCACGTGCTGCTGGTAGTCCTGCTCCTGCTTGACGACCTGGACCCACTTAGCAACCCGAGCCGCGTATTCCTTACTCAGCGACCAGACGGCCTCTCCCACCACTGCCACGTCATCGGTCTTGGGGGAGTCGCTCGGCGACGGCTCATCATCGCGCTCGCCACCAACGTGGCATGCACCGTCCTCGTCGTCGTTCACAGCGATAATCATCCCGGGAGCATCGTCGAGAGGCCGTGGTGGTCCTGCCTGAGATGAACCCGGCCACAGCAAGACACACGGACGAATCAGTGATGCCCGGTCAGCCGGGCTCCTGGCGCCACGCACCCACGGGCCCAACCCGCGCGAACCCGCCATACAGAACAGGGCCATGTTCATAATCACGCACGGGTTCCGCCGGCAGCACTGTCCAGAATCCACGAACCCGCGCGCTTCCGGACCCGGGGTGATGATCTACTGGCACGTCGAGCGACGCAGCGTGTGCATCTACTCCCAGCTCAAGAGCTGCTCCTCCGCCGAGGTCGCGGCCATGATCGAGGGCCTGCTGCGGCACTGCACCGACACCGACATCGAGGCCAACTACGTCGATACCCACGGCGCCAGCGTGGTCGGGTTCGCCTTCACCGAGGTGCTCGGGTTCCGGCTGCTGCCGCGGCTGAAGAACATCGGGTCATCCGGCTCTACCGCCCCGATGACCAGCAGCGTCACGCCACTCTCGGGCCGGTGCTGACCCGCCCGATCCGCTGGGAGCTGATCGCCCAGCAGTACGACCAGATGATCCGCTACGCCACCGCGCTGCGGCTGGGCACGGCGGAGTCCGAGCAGGTGCTGCGCCGTTTCACCCGCGGCGGGCCCAAGCACCCCACCTACGCCGCGCTGGAAGAACTCGGCCGGGTGGTGCGCACCATCTTCGCCTGCGACTACCTTGCCCGCCCGGAGCTGCGCCGCGAGGTCCACGGTGGGCTGCAGGTGGTGGAGAACTGGAACTCCGGCAACACCGTGATCTTTTACGGCAAGGACGGCGACCTCACCGGCCCCGACCCCGAGCACGCCGAGACCTCGATGCTCGCCCTTCACCTGCTCCAATCGGCGTTGGTGTACCTGTTGACTGAACTAACGAGGGAGTTTGTGCAGTTCGGAGGACGGGCCGGGTCAGGGGTGGTTAGGGTCCCGGCTCGTGATCGACAGAGACGAAGGCGAGCGTGGGCTGGATCTTGCCTCGTTGGCCGTGCCCCGGGCGGGTTCGCTCGTGGAGACCGGCGACGTGTGGGAGCCCTACCGGCTGCTTGATCCGACCGGGCAGGTCGTTGAGCCGGTTGGCGTGTACTTCCGGGAGCTGCAGGCGATCGGGCGGTCTGTGGCAACGCAGCGATCGTATGGGATGGACCTGCTGCGTTGGTTCCGCTTTCTCTGGGCGGTCGACGAGGTGCCGTGGCATCACGCGACCCGGGCCGAGGCGCGTGACTTCTCCCGCTGGATCCAGGTCACCGACAAACCGAGGCGCGCCGGTGCCCGTGTCGCATCGGGCGCCCCGAACGCGGTGACGGGAAAGCCCGGACCGGGGCGTGGGTACGCGTCGAGCACACGCGGCCACAGCGAGACCGTGTTGCGCGGCTTCTACGACTTCCACCGCGATGCCGGGTCGGGACCAATGATCAACCCGTTCCCGCTCGCCCGCCGTAAGGCCCGGCCGCATGCTCACCACAATCCGATCGAGCCCTACCGCGACGAACCCTCGGGGCTGTATCGGCCCCGGCATGTTCAGCGCGTGCCTCGTGGCATCCCGGACGAGAAGTTCAACGAGTTGTTCGCCGAGCTCGGATCACACCGTGACCGGGCCCTGGTCGCGTTCTGGGTGTCCACGGGCGCGCGGGCAGCGGAACTGCTCGGCGCCCATCACTGTGACACCGACCCCGGCCAGCAGCTGATCACGGTGATCCGGAAGGGCACGCGGGCGATCCAGCGACTGCCAGCCTCTCCCGATGCGTTCGTGTGGCTGCGGCTGTATCAGGCACAGATGCAGGGCTTGGTGCCGGCGAAGAGTGACGATCCGTTGTGGTGGACGCTGCGGCGGCCGTTCCGGCCACTGGACTATCACGCCGCCCACCGCATGTTCGAGCGTGTGAACGCACTGTTGGGAGCGAATTGGACGTTGCATTCGTTACGGCACACTGCCGCCTATCGGATGGCCCGCGATCCGGACATGCCCCTGACCGACGTGCAGTGGGTTCTCGGCCATGCTCAGCTCAGCACCACGCAGCTCTATACGACGCCCCTGCCCGAGGATGTGATCGCGGGGGTGCTCGCCCACCACGCTCGCAGAACGAGCCGGGGAACGCCGGTTCCCGCGCCAGAGGGTAGCGCTCCGAAAGTGACGTATCGACCGGAGACGATGAACGTCTTGTTCGGGGAGGGCACGGCGTGACCACGCAGGCCCTGACCGAAACACGCTCAGCTCGACAGCTCGGCCCGGCCGCGATGGCGCTGTTGAAGCAGTTCCCGCCTCGTCGGCCAGTATCGAGGTGGGCAGCCACCGAGCAGTCACGCGAAGCGGTGCTGGAGCGGTTGCTCGCGCCGCGGTTCGTTCTCGACACACCGGGATCCCAGGATCGGCGCAAGGTTGGCCTGACCAAGGTTCTGCGGTGGCTGGAGCAGTATCCGGGGCAGACCTGGCAGGACCGGTGGCTGGTCAGCGGCGCGGACGCGGCCGGCAATATTGACTGGAGGCGCCTGGCGACGAAATGGCTACAGTCCACCGGCTTGGCCTACCGGAGCCCGAAGAACGATTTCACCGCCCTGGGCAGCGGGATTCTTCCGTTGATCAGCGGTGATGTGATCCGCCCCAGCCTGTCGTGGTTGCTCACTCCGGGAACCGTGCAGATCCTGACCGCCGAAATGGCTCGCAGCCGTGACCCGGAAGGGTTCGCCGCCCTTGTCGCCGTCTGCCGCAAGGATCCGGCCAACACCACCACCAAGGACGGCGCGCTGCGGCGGATCGCCACCATGATGGCCGCTAAGGGCGGCATGGTCCGCGACATCACCGCCGGGGACTGCGTGGAGATGGCCGAACTGCTCCTCGGCATGGCCACGGCAGGCCCAGTCACCACCAGCGCGTACTTCTACCAGCTCCTGCACGCCATGGACGTGTTTCCCGAGTCCGCTCTGCCCACCGTCCGCGCCGTCAGCGGCAGAGCCCAAGGCCAGATCAGTGTCGAGAAGATGATCGACCGCTATCAGATCGCCTGTCGGCCGGTGCGGGACCTGCTCGTCGACTACATGCGGGAACGCCAGCTCTCGGTCGACTACACCTCCCTGCGGGCCCTGGCGTTCGGCCTGGGCAAGCTGTTCTGGAGGGATCTCGAAAACCATCACCCTGGGATCGACTCGCTGCGCCTGGCACCCGATGTCGCGGCCGCGTGGAAACAGCGGATCGCGATGAAGAAGGTCCGCAGCAAGAACGCTCTCGGCGAGGTCGTCGGGACCGAGGTTCCGCGCGCCACCAAGGGCCTCAACTACCTGACCATGGTGCGGTCCTTCTATCTCGACCTGGCGCAGTGGGCTATCGACGATCCCGCGCGTTGGGGTGTGTGGGCAGCGCCCTGCCCCATCCGCGAAGACGAGATGTCCAGGAGGAAGGACCACGCCAGCCGCAAGTCACGGATGGACCAGCGGACCCGCGAGCGCCTTCCAGTCCTGCCCACCCTGGCCCGCACGGTCGACGCCGAGCGCACCTTGGCCGCCGAGCGGCTGGCGGCCGCACAAACCACCAAACCGGGATTCGAGTTCACCGCGGCCGGGCAGTGCTGGCACAGGTCGGTCAACAAGAATCCGACAGCCAAGGTCTGGGCGGACGACCCCCAGACGGGCAAACGTCGTGACCTCACCCAGGAAGAGCACCGCGCGTTCTTCGCTTGGGCAATCGTGGAAGTCTTGCAACACACCGGAATCCGCGTTGAAGAGCTGACAGAACTTTCCCATCACAGCCTGGTCCAATACCGCTTGCCCGGCACCGCCGAGCTGATCCCGCTCCTGCACATCACCCCGTCGAAGACCGATGCCGAGCGGCTTCTGGTCATCGACCCGGAGCTGGCGGACGTGCTCAGCGCGATCATCTGCCGTGTCCGCGATTCCAGCGGAGCCGTCCCGCTGGTCGTGTCCTACGACATCCACGAGCGGGTCTGGAACCCGCCGATGCCGCTGCTGTTCCAACGACGGGTCGGCGTCGAGAACCGGCCGATCACCGCCTCCGGCGTCCGGAGCCTACTCAACGACGCACTCGCGCGCACCGGTCTCACCAACGCCAGCGGCGATACGCTTTTGTTCTCTCCCCACGATTTTCGGAGATTGTTCATCACGGATGCCATTATGAATGGGATGCCGCCCCACATCACGCAGCTCGTGGTCGGTCACCGCGACATCAACACCACCATGGGATACAAGGCGGTCTATCCCGAAGAGGTCATCAACGGCCACCGCGCTTTCATCGCACGCCGCCGCGCCACCCGCCCCGGCGAGGAATACCGGACTCCCACCGACCAGGAGTGGGAGGAGTTCCTCGGCCACTTCGAACGGCGCCGGGTCGCGGTTGGCGATTGCGGTCGAGCATATGGAACGAGCTGCATCCACGAGCACAGTTGCCTACGGTGCAGCCTCCTTCGGCCTGATCCCGCGCAACGCCAACGGATCGTCGAGATCCGCGGCAATCTGCTCGACCGCATCGCTGAAGCCGAACAAGAAGGCTGGCATGGCGAAGTCGAGGGTCTCAAGGTCAGCCTCGCCGGCACCGAACAGAAACTCGGCCAACTCGAGGAGCGGTCCCGCCGGGCCGCCACCGTTGACCTCGGCCTGCCAGCCTTCCGCGACATCGCCAGCCGCACCCTCACCGCTGAAAAGAACCTGCAGTGATGCCCACAACCAAGATCATTTACAAGTTCAGAGAATGCGGAGTAGGTCGAAGTTGGCGCGGCCATACATCTGTCTTTTGATCATTTTGATGCGGTTGACGTTGCCTTCAACACTGCCTGAGCTGTGGGAAAGCGTGAGGCCGTTGCGGACTGCCTGGTAATCGCGCTTGAGTCCGGTGACGAAGCGGTGCAGATGGGGCAGGTCCTCAGCATCGATGGCTGCCATCCAGGAGTCCAGGCGCTGACCGTGGCGGCCGGTGAGCATCTCGGCGAAGGTACGGACGTGGGTGGCGGTGGCCTCTAGGTGCGGGCAGGAAGCCAGCACCTGCTTGAGCGTGAGCGCTTCGTCGGTGTCGAGGTCCTCGGGGCGGCGTAGCAGCCAAGAGGTGATGTGGCGGATCTTGGGCACCGCTGGTGTGGGTGGTGGTGCGGCGTCGAGCGCACGAAACGGCGCGAGGTAGGCAGCGACGGTGCCTCGGCCGCCCTGGTAGCCCTGCTCAGTGATCTCCCGGTAGAGCGTGCTCACATTGGTGATGCCGGCGTTCCAGCGTTCATGCAGGTAGGGCTTGTAGGCGTCCAGGACGCTGGGCCTGCCCGTCCGGGGTTTGGCCAGCAGTTCCTCAACGCTGTGGACCCGGTAGAAGCGACGGACGGTTTCCTTGGCCAGCCCCAGGTCCCGCATGATGGTCTTGATGCCTTTGCCGTCGGCCTTCAGGGCATGGACAGCCTGGTAGCGGGCTTTGGTACGGGCGACCAAGGCGGAGTTCTCCTTGCGTTGCACCTGCGCGACCTCGGCTGCTTTCGCGAGGTCGACGGCAGTACCGGGCTTGAGGCCAACCTCGGGTGGGAGGTCGTCCTGCTGGCGTAGGCAGCCGTGGTGCGCGGCGACGGTCTTTTCGACGTGCTCGGCGAGGTTGTGCCATAGATGCCACCGATCGGCCACCTGGATCGCCTCGGGTGCCCCGGTCCGGGCGCCCTGGGCATAGGCACCGGCGCGGTCCCGGCAGATCACCTGGGTGCCCGGGTGCTCGCCTAACCACGCAGCGAAGGTGTCGGCCTCGCGATCAGCGAGCAGATCGATAGGGCGGTGAGTGTCGATGTCGACCAGCACCGTGCCGTACACCTGCCCGCGGCGCAGCGCGAAATCGTCCACACCTAGCACCGTCACGGCGCCGATCTCCGGGTCGGGCAGAGCCCGAATCACCCGCAACAACGTGCTCCGGGTCGCCGGTAACCCCAGACCCGTGGCCAGCCGGGCCCCGGCCCGACCAGCCAACGCCAACCCGATCGACTCCAGCATGCCGCGCAACAACACGGTGCACCGCGCATAACGTGCGGTCAGACCGGCGACTTGCTCGGCGAAGGTCCGCACCGTGCAGTCCTCGTGACCGCAGAAAAACCGGCGTACCCGCAGGCAGACCTCGACCCGCCGCCCCGCCACCGCAGCATCGGCCAGTCTGCGCTCATACCGGCTGTGCACCCGAGCCGACTCGCCACCACACCCCGGACAACAGGCCTGCGTTGCCCGCGGATGCGCCCAGATCCGCACCGACCCACCGACCTCCTCGACCCCTTCGATCACCACATCCGCCAGGTGCGGCAGCAGAACCTCAACACCATCATGATCATTACACGGCGAAACATAATCACAGCTAGATGATCAAAAAGCCGCTGCGACACGCCGGGGCCAACTCGATCACGGAAAGTGGGCCAGATCCAGTTTTCGCCTGCCGTTGACACCGATCATGGACAGCTGAAGCGGCGCCTGCGGCCGATGCGCGGACTTAAGACCGACCGCGGTGCTAC
>DATDHI010000290.1:0-6708 GCA_036521655.1 Pseudonocardiaceae bacterium
TTCGGCACCCGCACCGAGACCAAGAATGTCAACTCGCTGCGGTCGGTGGAGCGCGCGGTGCGCTACGAGATGCGCCGGCAGGGAGCCGTGCTGGCCTCCGGCGGCGAGATCGTGCAGGAGACCCGGCATTTCGACGAAGCCACCGGCACCACGTTGCCCGGGCGGCGCAAGGAGACCTCGGAGGACTACCGGTACTTTCCCGAGCCCGACCTGGTGCCTATCGACCCCGCTACCGACTGGGTGGAGCGGCTGCGCGGCACGCTTCCCGAGCTGCCCTGGCAGCGGCGGGTGCGGCTGCAGGCGCAGTGGGGGCTGTCCGACCTCGAACTGCGTGATCTGGTCAACGCCGGAGCGCTGGACCTCATCGCGGCCACCGTCGACGCCGGGGCGCCGGCCGCCGAGGCACGATCGTGGTGGGTGTCCTACCTGACCCAGCAGGCCAACTCCCGCGGCGTGGAGCTCTCCGAGCTGGTCATCACACCCGAGCAGGTGGCGCGGGTGATCGCGCTGGTCGCCGACGGCACGCTGACCACGACGCTGGCCCGCCAGGTCGTCGACGGGATACTCGCAGGTGAGGGTGAGCCCGACGAGGTCGTCGACGCCCGTGGCTTGGCCGTGGTGTCCGATGACTCGGCACTGACCGCCGCCGTCGAGCAGGCCCTGGCGGCGCAGCCCGACGTCGCCGACAAGATCCGCGGGGGCAAGGTGGCGGCTGCTGGCGCGATCGTCGGCGCGGTGATGAAGGCGACCGGCGGCCAGGCCGACGCCCAGCGCGTCAAGGAGCTGGTCCTCCAGCTCGTGAGTGGGTAACAGTGTTATGACACTGGCACCCACTCACCAGCACGCTAGTCGTGCCCTCCCCCGGGTCCTACCGGGTCGGGCAGCACAAACACCCGCTCGTCGCTGGAGATCGGCGTCCCGCCCGCTTTGTTGACGGTGCCCAGCCACATCATCCGCCCGTCGGGGCTCAGCGCGGCTGCGGATACCCGGCCGTAGTGCTGCAGCGGGATCTCCAGCGGCTGGCCGACGAAGGTCCCGCCCGGCCCGATCCCCAGCGCGAACATCGGCGCTCCACTGGTGAACGCGACCTGGATGCGGCCCTGCATGACCACGCACCCCGCGGCCCCAGGATGGTCCGGCCAGGTCCAGGCGGGCGGGCCCAACGAGCGTCCCGGCTGGACCCGGTGCAGCACGTCATGCGCGGGCTGCCGATCGGTGACCCATACCTGGCCGCCGGGTGGGTCGATGCACAATCCGCCGGGCCCGTGCAACCCGCTGACCAGCACTTTGGACCCGGTCGGGTTGGTCGGGTCAGGGCGACCGAAGGTGTCGATCCGCAGCACCTTGCCGGCCAGCGACTGCGGGTCCTCGGCCGCGTCGGGGTTCCCGGCGTCCCCGGTGGCCACCAGGAGCATCCCGTGGGAGTCGACGGCGAGCGCGCCGGCGTTGCCGGTCGGGCCCCGCGGGATGCCGGTCAGCACCGGCTTCGGTACGTCACCGCGGGCGATCCGGACCACCCGGTTGTCGATGGGGGTGGTGATGTAGGCGTAGATCAGCTCGTCCTCGTCGTAGGTGGGTGACAGCGCGAGCCCGGTGAGCCCGCCGTCGCCAGTGGGGTCAACGGCCAGGGCAGCCACCTCGTGAGTCGGCCGCTGCCGTTGCACCTGCAGGATCCGGCCGGTGATGCGCTCGGCGGCCAGGCCCGCGAGCGCCGAGCCCGGCAGCACCACCAGCGCGGAGATCGGCTCCAGACACGTTGCGACGACCTGCGGGTCAGGGTCGGCGCAGCCGATCGGCGGTCCTGGTGGTGCGCCGTGCGGGCCCGGACCGGGTGTTCCGGGCGGGGTCTCGGGCCTGGGCCCGGCCTGCGGTCCGATCTCCGGTTTCGGGCGGAACGGACCGGCATCCCGGTCCGGGAACGTGGGCGTCACCGAGCACCCCGCCAGCAACGTCGCCACCATCAGCAGGGCCGCCACCAGCAGCACGGGGACCGCGCGGCGGCCTACGTGCAAGCGGAAGTTGATCGCCGGCCCGGCCGGGCCCGGTGCGGGGAGTCGCACGGTCGGCCAGGCTAAGTCGCGACTCGTGTGCCGCTGGTGAATGGGACTCTGCAGTGTCGGGTGGTTCCCACCCCATCATGCGCGCGCATGCGGGGAGTCTGCCGCACAAGCGACACTGAAGGTGTGACCACGACAGTGTTGGTGCCCGACGAGTACGGGGTCGCCCAGCTGGCCGGGGTAGACGGGGTGCGAGCGCTGCATTACGACACCGGCAAGCCGCTGACCGGCGGGCTGTCGTCGGAGGATCTGGGCAGCGCCGAGGTGCTGGTGCCCCCGGTCCTCGGTGACGGGTCGCCTGAGCTGGTGGCGGCACTTCCGCGGCTACGGTTGGTGCAGTTGCTCACGGCAGGTTACGAGACGTGGGACGGGCTGGTGCCCGAGGGCGTCGCGCTGTCCACCGGACGCGGTGCGCACGGCGGTTCCACCGCGGAATGGGTGCTGGCGACGCTGCTGGCCCTGCAGCGCGACCTGCCCGGATTCGTCCGCGCCCAGGACCGCGGTGAGTGGGACTTTCACCGCACCGGCACGCTGCTGGGGGCGCGGGTACTCGTGGTCGGCGCCGGTGACGTCGGGCAGCAAATCGTCCAGCGGCTCGGCCCGTTCGAGGTAACCGCGACCATGGTGGGACGCCGGCCGCGGGAGGGCGTGCGTAGCATGCTAGAGCTGCCCGACCTGCTCGGTGGGCACGACGCCGTGGTGCTCGCCGTCCCTCTCACCGAGCAGACCCGCAGGTTGGCCGACGCTGACTTTCTGGCCCGGATGCCTGACGGGGCTGTGCTGGTGAACGCTGCGCGTGGGCCGGTGGTGGACACCGGCGCGCTGGTTATCGAACTACAGGCGGGGCGGTTGCGAGCCGCGCTGGACGTCACCGACCCGGAACCGCTGCCCGCCGGCCACCCACTGTGGCGCGCTCCCGGAGTGCTGATCACGCCGCACGTCGGAGGCAGCGTGACCGGTGCACTCGAGCGGGCCTACGCCGTGGCAGCGCAGCAGATCGCCCAGTTCGTCACCGGCCGAGACCCGGCGAACCTGGTGCGCGACAAGGGCTGACCTCTGGCGAGTTACCGAAGTCACACCTACCGTGTGGGGTGACTCGTCGACCTTCCACTGCGAGCGATTGATCTCAACAATCCTCCGCTCACAACGTGAGGTTTGGGGGGTTATCGCTACCGTTGCTCCCCGGGTGCAGGTTGCTCGCCGGCTGCAGAGAGCAGGTCTGGCAACCTGCCGCCACTCGCTGCCGCCAGCAACGGGAGGTCGCGGGCCCGCACCGCGGGCAGCCCGACCTCCTCGCCACTGCGCAGCACGGCCCACACCCGGGACCGGGCATCCACCCGCAGGCCCTGGAGATCGGACCAGGTGATTTGGCGCGAGCTCAGCACCCGATGCACCACCACCGTGTCCGGGCCGACCACCGTGCGGGTCCGCAGCAGCCAGATCGCACACGCCAACGGCACGACGTACAGCACCTGCAGCCCAGGTGCGCCGAAGGCCACCGGGGTCATGCACACCAGCAGCCCGAACACCCCGATCAGGGCGGTCCGGGGTAGCCGGAAGGTCACCGTGTCGGAGTCGGTCACCGCGCCAGTGTGCCAGGCCCGAGTGTGCCTGGCAGGTCTGACCGACGGCTTGCCCGGCGAGTGCCGATCATGGCAACTCGAGCGCCAGTAGGCGTAGAGTAGGCGCATGGCGCGCGTTCAGATCTATCTGCCAGACGACCTCCATCAGGTGGTCAAGGAGCTTGGGCTGCCGATCTCCGAGCTCAGCAGGAACGCCGTGCGGGTCGAGCTTCGCCGGCGGGAGCTGGCCGCCGAAGCGGACCGGTACCTGGCCGAGCTGGCTCTGGAGCTTGGCGGGCCACCGACCGCTGACGAGCTGGCGGCGGCGGATGCCTGGATCGACGCCGCCACGGTGCCACCCGCGCGACGCCCGGGATGAGTCTGGTCCTCGACTCGCTGGCGATCACGGCGCTGGGTCGTCGGGACCGTCAGACGGCCGCTCGCATCGCTGCGCTGCGGCGGCGCGGACTGTGGCCACCTATCGTCCCCGCCGCCGTTCTCGTCGAGTCGCTGACCGGTAACCGGGTGCGCGATGTGCAGGCCAACCGCCTGGCTGGTCTGTCCCTGGTGTATCCGCTGGATGAGACGCTGGCTCGTCGCGCGGCCCAGCTGCGCGGCCGGGCGCGTGCGGGTTCCGCGGTCGAGGCCGCTGTGGTGGCCACCGCGGAACTGCTCGAAGCGCTGGTGGTCACCGGCAATCCGGATGATCTCGCCCGGTTGTCCCGGCACGCCAGCGGGCTTTCCCTGCTCCCCACCTGACCCCGGCCCGGTCCTGAGCCAACCCTCTAGGGGCTGCGCGCCGCCCTGAGGGATCAACTGCGTCCGCTGCCGATCGTGATCGCGTGACGACCCTACGTGCTTGGTCGGCGTCGGGGACGAGCAGCACATCGCAATCGAGCTCCAGCACCCCGAGCTCGGGGATGCGCGATGCGCTTGCGGTCGGCACGCCGGATCGTGACCTGGCGGCGGCGCCGCAGCTGCTCGAACTGCGGGCTGCCAGCACGCAGGTCCGCGATCAGCCGCCGGATCCCCGGGTCCTCCGGGTAGCGGCCCGCCGCGGCACGCAGGTCGGCGACGAGCGCTGCGTCCAGCCGGTCCCGCTCGTTGTCATCAGCGACGATGCGGCCGGGACCCTCGCCAAGGAAACGCTGCCAGATGAGGTTGCGCCGGGGCGGTGGCCACGCCGAGAAGTCGCCGAGCAGTGTTGCCGCCAGCGGGTTCCAGGCCAGCACGTCGCCCTTGGCGTTGAGCAGCATCGCGGACACGTCGGTGAACCGGGCCATCAGCCGTAGCACGCTGGGCCGGATCGACATGGTCACCCGACCGGGCGGTGGGGGCAACCCACCGGCGAGGTGGGACAGGTGGTCCCGCTCCCCGCTGCGGAGGCGCAGCGCGCGACAAGCAGTCGAGCACCGCATCCGACGGCCCGACCGGCGGGTACTTCGACAAGGCCGGCCCGCTGCCCTGGTTAATCCCAGCGGTTGTGAGTGGGTAACAGTGTGGTAACACTGTTACCCACTCATGACCTTGATCTGTGCAGGTCAGAAGGTCGGAGAACCTACGGCTCCCAGGATGCGGGAGGGACTCCTGCTAGGTTGACGATTAACGGGCAGGCCCGTTAACGTCGGCGACGTGCTGATCCCCACCGTCCTCGTACCTAGCAGGCGCGTCGTCTGAACCACTTACCAGACGTCGACGCCGACCCTCGCTTCCAGCCCGGCCCGGGCGGCGAGGGTTTTTTCGTGCCGGGGGCAGAAAACGATGAGCTGAGGCAGGACCATGACGACCGTGACGCCGCGAGAAATGCCGACCCCTGAGCAGCCGCCCAAACCGGCGCCGCCCGTAGGCGCACCGGTGCGGGTCACCGGAGCGCAGTCCCTTGTGCGTTCCCTCGAAGCGCTCGGGTGCGAGGCGGTGTTCGGTATCCCCGGCGGCACGATCCTGCCGGCCTATGATCCGTTGCTGGACTCCACGAAGGTCCGCCACGTACTGGTCCGCCATGAGCAGGGGGCGGGGCATGCCGCCACCGGATATGCGCAGGCCACCGGGCGGGTCGGGGTGTGCATGGCGACCTCAGGTCCCGGTGCGACCAACCTGGTGACGCCGATCGCCGACGCGCACATGGACTCGGTGCCGGTGGTGGCAATCACCGGCCAGCAGACCAGGGCGCTGATCGGGACGGACGCCTTCCAGGAGGCGGACATCACCGGCATCACAATGCCGATCACCAAGCACAATATGCTGGTGAAGGACGCCGCAGAGATCCCGAGGGCGCTCGCGGAGGCCTTCCATCTGGCCAGCACAGGCCGTCCCGGACCGGTGCTGGTGGACATCCCCAAGGACGTGCTGCAGGAGCAGACCAGCTTCGTGTGGCCGCCCGAGCTGCAGCTTCCTGGCTACCGACCGACCACCCGGCCGCACGGCAAGCAGATCCGGGAGGCCGCTCGGCTGATCGCCGCCGCGCGCCGCCCGGTGCTCTACGTCGGCGGTGGGGTGATCAGGGCCCAGGCCAGTGCGGGGCTACGGGAGCTGGCCGAGCTCACCGGCGCCCCGGTGGTGACCACGCTGATGGCGCGCGGCGCCTTTCCCGACTCGCATCCGCAGCATGTGGGTATGCCCGGCATGCACGGCACGGTGGCCGCGGTCGCCGCGATGCAGCGCTCCGACCTGTTGGTGGCGCTGGGCGCCCGGTTCGACGATCGGGTCACCGGGCAGCTGTCCTCCTTCGCGCCGGACGCCGCGGTGGTGCACGCCGATATCGACCCTGCCGAGATCTCCAAGAACCGGCGGGCCGATGTGCCCATCGTCGGTGACTGCGCCGAGGTGATCGCCGAGCTGATCACGGCGGTGCGAGCCGAGTTCGTGGTCGGCCGCCCGGATCTGGCTGCCTGGTGGGGACAGCTGCACAACTGGCGCAAGACTTTCCCGCTGGGCTATGACCGGCCGACCGACGGGATGCTCTCCCCGCAGTACGCGATCGAGCGGATCGGCGCGCTGGTTGGCCCGGATGCGATCTATACCGCAGGGGTGGGGCAGCACCAGATGTGGGCCGCACAGTTCATCCGGTACGAGAATCCGCGCACCTGGAT
>DATDHI010000291.1:0-3702 GCA_036521655.1 Pseudonocardiaceae bacterium
CCCCCACCCCCCGGCGTGTCGTGCTCCTATGCCCGGTGTGTTGTGCTCCTGTGCCCGGTGTGTCGCGCCCGTGTGCCCGGATAATGACCTCGCATGGGATCGGCTGGCGAGCGCCCGAGGTGGCGTTGGCGACGAAGACCCCCGGTGCACGAGGTGGGCACCGATCCGGACTACCGATTCACCCTTGCCAACGAGCGCACCTTCCTGGCCTGGTTGCGCACCTCGCTGGGGCTGGTTGCCGGGGGTATAGCGCTGGACAGCCTGGTGCCGGAGTTCGGCCCGAAGCCGGTGCGGGTAGGACTCGCCGCACTGCTGCTCCTGCTGGCCCTGCTCGCAGCGGGAGGGAGCTATGTGCGGTGGGAGCGTGCCGAGCGGGCGCTGCGCACCGGCCGCACTCTGCACACTGGCGTGTTGCCCCGGTTGCTGGCGGCGGGCCTGGTGGTGGTCGTGCTAGCGGCCCTGATACTCGTGGTGCTGGCGGCGGCATCATGACGGAGACGATCATGACTGATCACGAGCTCCTCGATCTTTCCACATCGGCCGAGCGGACCTCGCTGGCATGGCAGCGATCCGGCTTGAGCATGATTGCCGTCGGCGCGCTCCTCATCCACAGCCACACCAAGCTGCTGTCCGGGCTCGCCGGGTGGACTCTGATCGGAACCGGCCTCCTGACGACGGCGCTGGTCGGACCCTGGCGCTACCGGGCGGTGCTGGTCCGCGTTCGGTCCGGCACTTCCCCGGCAGCCCATGGGGTCGTGCTGCTCGCGGCCGCGGTCGTGTGCCTGACGGCACTGGTCACAGTGGGAGTCGTCCTGTTCCCTTGATGGCGGACCGGCTTGTTAACGATCCACTGCCACGCATCTGCGCATTCCAAATCGGAAACAGTCGGCTACGCAGAGCAACGAAACGCTCATGGCCCCATTCAGCGGATCGACAGGCCAGCGGGGGAAGCGCGACGGTGGTGGGTCGGCAACTGGTGATGTGCATCAGCTCGACCAGCTGAGCACAACATCTGGAAATGGGGGATAGGCATGACACGCACCCGTCCATTGCACAGCGTCGTCCAAGAAGTGACGCTGAGCAGGTCGGCCGCACCCGGGCGGTATGAGCAGTACGAGGGTGGCAGTGCCGAGGCCGAACTGCTGGTCTTCGAGAACCTCGCCCGCGAGATCATGCGGGTGCAGGACAAGAACAAGGCAAGCAGCGGCGCCGCCGACGTCGCGCGGACGTTCCATGCGAAGGCGGTCTTGAGTGTCGCGAACGCACGACTGAAGATCCGCGACGACGTACCCGCCGCGCTGCGGGTGGGCTTTGTGCGGCCCGGCGAGGAGTATCCGGTCACGGTCCGGCTGTCGAATGCCAGCGGCACCCCCCAGTCCGACGTCTCGCCCGACATGCACGGCGCTGCGCTGCGGGTCGAAGCCGATGACGGGACCCACGACCTGCTGATGACGAGCTTCCCGGTGTCGCATGCCCGCAATGCGCGCGAGTTCGTCGCTTTCGCAACGGCCATGGCGGGTGCGGAGTCCACCCTCCAGAAGGCGATCGCCTTCTTCGTCAAACTGCCCCTCGCCGTGGGCCCATTCACCGCCCTGCGCATGCTGCGCAACGTGCGGGCGGCGACCCGGCACGCGGTGCCCAGCCTGGCACTGGCGACGTACTGGAGTCGCGGGGCGATCCTGTGGGGTGACGCCGGGCCGGTGCATTATCAGATTCGCCCCGCCGAAGGCACGCCCGGCGCCCGCACGGAGCCGACTCCGTCCCCCGACTACCTCCATGATGAGCTGGCACAGCGACTGGGCCACGGGGACGTCGTCTTCGACCTGTGCGTGCAGCGGTACGTGGACGCCAATCACACGCCCATCGAGGACGGCTCGGTCGAGTGGACCGAAGACGTGGCGCCCGTCATTCCGGTGGCAACACTGACCATTCCACGCCAGGACGTCGAGGCGGCGGAGGCCCGCTCGGCGCAGCGGCGGATCGAGCAGCTGGCATTCAACCCATGGCACACGACGGAGGAGTTCCGGCCATTGGGCAATCTCAACCGGGCCCGCAAGGCCGTTTACGAGGCCGGCAGCGCCCACCGGCTCGGCCTGCGCTTCACGACCGAGCAGCCTCGGCGCAACGCCATCCTGACTACCGTTGTCAGCCCCGTATTCAGTATCGTCAACCAGTTTGTGCCCTGGTACCGGATGCCAGGGCCACTCAGCATGCTCAACCTGGTATTCCTGCGTAGAACGCTGCGCAAGCTGAACCTGATCGACACGGAGATCCGCGAGGCGCCGCCGCGAACCGAACCGGTGCCGGCACCGATCGACGAGCAGCTCAGGGTCGCGCGCAGCTACGATGGGACCTTCAACGATCTGTCGGCGCCGAAGATGGGGGCCGTCGGCTCCACCTTCGGCCGCAACATGCCACCGGTGTACCGGCCCGGCCTGTTCGACACACCGAACCCGGTCACGGTTAGCAGAGAGCTCCTCTATCGGGAAAACTTCTTGCCGGCCCGGTCGCTGAACATTCTTGCGGCGGCATGGATTCAATTCCAGGTGCACGACTGGGTCAACCACAGGCGCTACCCGGTGGGCACCGAAAGCGTCAACGTGCCGCTGCCGCCCGGCGTCACCTGGCACAATACCCCGGACGGGCCGGACGAACCGGTGATGCGCTTCGCCGAGAACCAGGGAATAGACACCGGGACCGGGAGCCCGCCGATCCTGTTCGCCGACTCGGCCTCGCACTGGTGGGACGGTTCGGAGGTCTACGGCGGCGACAAGGCGGCCGCGATGTCCCTGCGAGAGCCGGACGGCGGCGCGGCGCTGCGCCTGGAGGGCGGGCACCTGCCGCTCGGGCCGAACGGAATCCCGCTGACCGGGTTCAACGAGAACTGGTGGATGGGTCTCAGCGCAATGCACTCCCTGTTCGCCCGCGAGCACAATGCGGTATGCGACGCGCTGCGCGACGAGTACCAGCAGCTGAGCGAGGACCGCATTTATCACACGGCCAGGCTCATCGTGACCGCGCTCATCGCGAAGATCCATTCCATCGAATGGACCCCGGCAATCCTCGCCACCAAGACGGTCGACGCCGCCCTGAAGACCAACTGGCAGGGGCCGCCGAACTGGCTGAACCAGCTGGGGGTCTGGCTATTCGAGGCGAACTCCCTGAACGGTATCCCGAAGACGGTGCCCGAACATCACGCCGCGCCGTACTCCCTGACCGAGGACTTCGTCACCGTCTACCGGATGCACCCGCTGATCCCAGACGACTTCGAGCTCTTCGACCACAAGTTCGGCCAACGCCTGGAGACCCTGAGCTTCCAGGAGATCCAGGGCAACGCCGCCGAGGCCGTGATTCGCAAGACCGGCCTCACCGACTCGCTGTACTCCTTCGGCATCGCCCATCCGGGTGCGATCACGCTGCACAACTTCCCTCGGGCGCTGCAGCATTTCCAGCGCGACGGCGAGGTGATCGACCTGTCCGTGGTCGACATCGTGCGCACCCGGCGTCGCGGTGTTCCGCGCTACAACGACTTCCGGGCCGGCCTGCACAAACCGCGCATCCGGAGTTTCGAGGAACTGACTACCAATCCCGAGTCGGTACGCAGGCTCAAAGAGGTCTACCGCTCCGTCGACGAGATCGACACCATGGTCGGGTTGTTCGCCGAGAACCCGCCCGAGGGCTTCGGCTTCAGTGACACCGCGT
>DATDHI010000292.1:0-15404 GCA_036521655.1 Pseudonocardiaceae bacterium
TGCGGGGAATCCCATAACCGGGCCGCCAACGCGACCGCCGCGGCTTCGTCGGGTTCGAGATCGATATCGGGTAGCTCGTAGTCCCGGCGCGCGATGCGGTACCCCTCGGCGGCGTCGGCAGCCGCGGCGGGACCGGTCTCCAACGGGACGCCCAGTTCACGCAGCTCGGCCTTGTCCCGCTCGAACATCCGGAAGAACGCCTCGTCAGAGGGCGCATGGGCGTAGCCGGGCACGATCCGCCGGATCCGTTCGGCGGGCAGGTACTGCCGGCTGGACAGCAGGCAGATCACCAGGTTGACCAGACGCTCGGCGCGGGCGGACGACACGGTCGTGCAGCGTAGCTGCTCGTGAGTGGCATTGAGTGCTATAACACTGTTACGCACTCACGAGCTTAGAGCGAAGCGATGAGCCTGTCCACCCGCTCGTCGACGGCGCGGAAGGGGTCCTTGCACAGCACGGTGCGCTGGGCCTGGTCGTTGAGCTTGAGGTGCACCCAGTCGACGGTGAAGTCGCGGCCCGCGGCCTGGGCCGCGGCGATGAAGTCCCCGCGCAGCTTGGCCCGGGTGGTCGCGGGCGGGGTGTCCTTGGCTGCCTCGATCTCCCCATCGTCGGTCACCCGGTCCACCAGAGCTTTGCGCTGCAGCAGGTCGAACAGCCCCCGGCCGCGGCGGATGTCGTGGTAGGCGAGGTCCAGTTGCGCGACCCGCGGGTTGGACATGTCCATCCGGTGCTTGGCTCGGTAGCGTTCCACCAGCCGGTGCTTGATCGCCCAGTCGATCTCGCGGTCGATCAGGCCGAGGTCTTGGCGATCGACGGCATCCAGCGTGCGGCCCCACAGCTCCATCACACGGTCGGTCAGCGGGTCGGACCCGCGGCGGGCAACGTGCTCCATGGCGCGGGTGTAGTACTCCCGCTGGATGTCCAGGGCGGAGGCTTCGCGGCCACCGGCCAGGCGGACACCGCGCCGCCCGGTCAGGTCATGGCTGATCTCGCGGATCGCCCGGATCGGGTTGTCCAGGGTGAAGTCGCGGAACGCAACACCCTCCTCGACCATCTCCAGCACCAGGTTGGCGGTGCCCACCTTGAGCAAGGTGGTCACCTCGGACATGTTGGAATCACCGACGATCACATGCAGGCGTCGGTACCGCTCGGCGTCGGCGTGTGGCTCGTCGCGGGTATTGATGATCGGGCGGGACCGGGTGGTCGCCGAGGAGACTCCCTCCCAGATGTGCTCGGCGCGCTGCGACAGGCAGTACACGGAGCCGCGCGGTGTCTGCAGCACCTTGCCTGCTCCGCAGACCAGCTGCCGGGTGACCAGGAAGGGCAGCAGCACGTCGGCGATCCGGGAGAACTCCCCAGCACGGGCCACCAGGTAGTTCTCGTGGCAACCGTAGGAGTTACCCGCGGAGTCGGTGTTGTTCTTGAAAAGGAAGATGTCCCCGCCGATGCCCTCATCGCCCAGCCGCCGCTCGGCGTCCACCAGGAGGTCCTCGAGGATTCGCTCGCCGGCCTTGTCATGGGTCACCAGCTGGGCCAGATTGTCGCACTCGGCGGTCGCGTACTCCGGGTGCGAGCCTACGTCGAGGTAGAGCCGCGAGCCGTTGCGCAGGAAGACGTTCGACGAGCGGCCCCAGGAGACCACCCGGCGAAACAGGTAGCGAGCTACCTCATCGGGCGATAGCCGACGCTGGCCATGGAAGGTGCACGTGACCCCGAACTCAGTCTCGATGCCGAAGATCCGCCGTTGCATGCCTCCTAGCCTAGGGCTGCGGCAGCCGTACCGCAGGCCTTCGATTCGAGCTCGCCGGTCGGAATCAGCGGCCAGTGCTGGGCTCGCCGTCACCCGTCCCGCCGTCACCCGTCCCGCCGTCGGCGTCCGCGCCGGGGGTGTCCTCGCTGGGCCTGTCGGTGGCTGGGGTCTCGGTGCCGCTCAGCAGCGCGGTTAACGCCGCCCCGGTGATCCGGCGGAAGGCGCGCAGCGGCCGGGACCGGTCCAACACTGCGACCTCAAGCTGGCCGACTCCCAGGGTGCGCTTGCCCGCGCCGTTGACGCTGGTGGATGCCGAGCTCAACGCGGCCACCGCGGCGGCGACCGCCTCGGCGGTGTCCATGTCCTGCCGGAAGGACTCCTTGAGCGCCGTGGAGATGACGTCGGCCTGACCGCCCATCACGACGAAGTCCGGCTCGTCACCGATCGAGCCGTCGTAGGTCAGGTGGTAGAGCTGATCGGAATCCTGGTCGGCGCCCACCTCGGCGACGCACAGCTCCACCTCGAAGGGCTTCTGCTGCTCGGAGAAAATCGTCCCGAGGGTCTGCGCGAAGGCGTTGGCCAGGGCCCGCCCGGTCACGTCCCGCCGGTCGTAGGAGTAGCCGCGGACGTCGGCATGCCGGATCCCGGCCTGCCGAAGGTTCTCATACTCGTTGTATCGGCCGACCGCGGCGAAACCGATTCGGTCGTAGATCTCGGACACCTTGTGCAGCGCGGTGGACAGGTTCTCGGCGACGAACAGCACCCCGCGTGAGTAGCTGAGTACCACCACACCGCGACCCCGGGCGATGCCCTTGCGGGCGAGCTCCGAGCGGTCACGCATGACCTGCTCGACCGAGGCGTAGAACGGGATCGTCACGGCGGTAACTCCTGGAGGCGATGGGGTCGGCGAGTGTTTCCAGTTGGCCTGTGCGCGGCCCCGGGGTCAGCCTCCGGGCTTGTGCCTGCGGCCTTCTACCACGACCTCGGTGATCTCACCGGTCTGCTCGTCTGAGAGCCGGACGGCTCCGTCTGTGCCGGACACGATGATCACCACCGGATAGATCCGGCGGACGGTGTCCGGCCCGCCGGTCCCGGTGTCATCGTCCGCAGCGTCATAGAGTGCCTCCAAGGCAACCCTGACCGCGGCGTCGGACTCCATCATCGGGTCGTGCAGTTTCTTCAACGATGAGCGGGCGAACAGCGAACCCGAGCCCACCGAGTGGTAACCGCCCGTCTCGTCGTAGCGGCCGCCAATGACGTCGTAGGAGACGATCCGGCCGGCCCGGTCCGGGTCGTCCGTATCGAGGTCATAGCCCACGAACAGCGGCACCGCCGCGAGCCCCTGCATGGCGCCCTGGAGGTTGCCCCGGACCATCCCCGCCAGCTTGTTCGCCTTGCCGTCCAGGGTCAGTGACACGCCCTCGATCTTCTCGTAGTGCTGCAGTTCGACGGCGAACAGCCGCACCATCTCCACCGCCACACCGGCCGTGCCGGCGATACCCACCGCCGAGTAGTCGTCGACAACGAACACCTTCTCCATGTCCCGCTGGGCGATGAGGTTTCCGGCGACGGCTCGACGGTCCCCGGCAATGAGTACCCCGCCGCGGAAGGTGGCCGCCACGATGGTGGTGCCGTGCGGGCTCACCACCGGTCCAGCGCCACCCGTCCCGGACAGCCGGCGCCCTGGCAGCAGCTCAGGAGAGGTCGCGGCGAGGAACTCGCTGAACGACGCGCTGCCCACCATGAAATAGGACGCCGGCAGGGCTGCGCCCGGATAGCGCCCGACCGAGGACTGATCCATCGGCTGTGATCGTCTCCTAGCTTCCGTTGTCCCCGTCGCCGGGGTTCCAGACTCCTGGGTTCCAGACTCCGGGTGCCCAGTGTTCTGCTGTCACGAGCATGATGCCCGTGCCGCTTGCGCGGCCTGTCACTGGCCGCCCTTCTGGACATAGGCTCGGACGAAGTCCTCCGCGTTCTCCTCGAGCACGTCATCGATCTCGTCGAGAATCGCGTCCACGTCCTCGCCGAGCTTCTCCCGACGTTCCTGACCAGCTGGCGCGCCGTCGGTGGTCTCGTCGTCGCCGTCGCCGCCGCCCTGACGCTGCACCTTCTCCTGGGACATCTCGCCTCCCGGCCGTAAATAGCCTCTGGCTGCAAACAGTACCCAGCAACACCGACAACCGCTGCCTGGCCAGCCGGGTGATCAGCCTCGGGTGAGCGCTTCCACCAACTCCCGCGCCGTAGCCGAAGCGTCCAGCAGCGCCCCGACGTGCGCCCGGGTGCCCCGCAGCGGTTCCAGGGTGGGGATCCGAACCAGCGACTCGCGACCCAGATCGAAGATCACCGAGTCCCAGGATGCGGCAGCCACCTCGGTGGGGTAGCGCTCCAGGCAGCGACCACGGAAGTAGGCGCGGGTGTCCTCTGGAGGCCTGGTGACGGCCGCGCGCACCTCCTCCTCGGTGACCAACCGCTTCATCGAGCCGCGGGCGACCAGGCGGTTGTACAGGCCCTTGTCCATCCGCACGTCGGAGTACTGGAGATCCACCAGGTGCAGCCGGGGTGAGCCCCAGGCCAGGCCGTCCCGGGCGCGGTAGCCCTCCAGCAGCTGCAGCTTGGCCGGCCAGTCCAGCCGGTCGGCGCACTCCATCGGGTCCCGCGCGAGCGCGTCGAGCACCTCCCCCCAGGTGCTGAGTACGTGCTGGGCGATGTCGTTGGCGCCCTCAGAGGTCCCGTCTGAGCCGCCGTTACGTGCGTAGAACCGGGCAACCCGCTCGTGGTAGGCCCGCTGCAGGTCCAGGCCAGTGAAGTGGCGACCACCGGAGACTTCCACGGTCGCCTGCAGGGACGGGTCACGGCTGATCGTGTGTACGGCCCGCACCGCGTCGACCAGCCGCAGCTCCTCGAAGCGTTCGCCGGCCTCGATCAGGTCCAGCACCAGCGCCGTGGTGCCGACCTTGAGGTAGGTGGAGTACTCGGCAAGGTTGGCGTCACCGATGATGACGTGCAGCCGGCGGTACTTGTCGGCGTCGGCGTGTGGCTCATCTCGGGTGTTGATGATCCCGCGCTTGAGGGTGGTCTCCAGCCCGACCTCGACCTCGATGTAGTCCGCCCGCTGGGACAGTTGGAACCCGGCGTGCTCCCCGGAGGGCCCGATGCCCACTCGACCGGATCCGCAGAACACCTGGCGAGACGCGAAGAACGGGGTCAACCCGGCGATGACCATAGTGAACGGTGTGGAGCGCGCCATCAGGTAGTTCTCGTGGGTGCCGTAGGAGGCACCCTTGCCGTCGACGTTGTTCTTGTACAGGTGGAAGGGGAGCTGGTCGGGGACTGTGCGGGCCCGCATCGCGGCCTCTTCCATGATTCGCTCGCCGGCCTTGTCCCAGATCACGGCGTCGCGCGGGTTGGTGACCTCCGGGGCGGAGAACTCGGGGTGGGCGTGGTCGACGTAGAGCCGGGCGCCGTTGGTGAGGATGACGTTCGCCGCACCGAGATCGTCCAGTTCTGGGTCAGGCTGCGCGGCTCCGGGCACGCCCAGGTCGAAACCGCGGGCATCCCGCAGCGGCGACTCCACCTCGTAGTCCCACCGGGCCCGCTTGGCCCGGGGCACCTCGGCCGCGGCGGCGTAGGCCAACACGACCTGGGTGGAGGTCAGGACGGGGTTGGCGGAGGAGTCCCCGGGCACTGAGATGCCGTACTCCACCTCGGTTCCCATGATCCGGCGCATACTCGCAGCGTACGTGTGCGGGGCGCCGGTGGCCCTGGCCTGCCCGGGTGGCAGGTCGGAGACCGCCGGTCATCGGCCTTCAGCATCGTCGAGTGGGCTGCGCCACACCCGGAATCATTCAGCTTTCAATTTGTTATGTCCGGGTACACTCGCGCAGCACCGCGCGAGACAGACCAAGGAGGGTTGCCATGAGTACTTCTAGCCCGACCGTGATCCCAGGGTACGTGGCTGGCACCTGGGACATCGACGCGACACACTCCGACGTCTCGTTCTCGGTCCGCCACATGATGGTCAGCAAGGTGCGTGGACGCTTCAACGACGTCTCCGGGCGCATCGTCACCGGCGCCGACCTGCTGGATTCCGCAGTGACGGCTGACATCGACGTCAACAGCTTCGACACCGGCAACGTCCAGCGCGACGAGCACATCCGATCGGCTGACTTCCTGCACGTCGGGCAGTTCCCCACCATGACCTACCGGTCCACCGGGGTGCGGCGGGACGGCGACGCCCTGGTGGTTGACGGTGAGCTGACCTTGCGTGGGATCACCCGCCAGGTCCCCCTCACGGTTGAGGTGAACGGCTTCGGCCCGGACCCCTACGGCGGCACCCGGGCAGGCTTCTCGGCCACCACGAAGATCAACCGCAAGGACTTCGGCATCGATATCGAGCTCCCCTTAGACGGTGGCGGCGTCGTGATCGGCGACACGATCCAGATCTCCCTCGACATCGAAGCCGTCCTGATGCCCTGAGCACCCTCCGGGTTGGTGGCTCTTCAAGTACCGCCAACCCGGGTGGCGAGAGCCTTAAACAGCCACCAACCCCACCAGCCGGACGGCGGCCCCGACTGACGGGGTTGGCAGCCGTTGAGAGCAGCTCAACAGGGGGTTGGCGGTACTTGAAGGCCACCAATCAGCCCGGCCACTGCCCGGGCGGGGCAGTGGCCGGGCTTTCGCCGACCAGTTCGGTGAGCCGGGAGATCCGTCGCCGGCCCGATATCCTCAGGGCAGCGCCGCCCGCCCGGGCACCCAGCGGGGTAGCGGCCAGGCCAGCAGATGCCAGGGCCGCGGCCAACGGCACGTGGGTACCCGGCGCATGCGGATCCAACCCGAGCACGTAGCCGCGGCCGTCCGGCGCTCCCGCAGCCACGACCCAGAGTCGCAGCGCAGCGCCGTCGAGCTGCCAGCCGCCCGGAACAACCTTCATCGCCCCCCGGGTCCAGGCGGTGGCCAGGGGCAACAAGCCGAACACGAACGCGGTCCGCGCCCAGTGTCGATCCTCCTCCGTACGGCCTCGCTCGGCGGATAGCGCGCGCTCTGCGCAGGCCCGCACGATCTCCACAGCCCGCCAGTGCTCCGCAACAACGGTCGATACCCGGGCGGCGGTACCCCGCCCGAAACCGTGGACCTGGCCCTGCGCGCACAGCAGGCCGGCCAGATCATCCGGGATGGCAGCTCTGGCTCGGTCGGAGAACAACGACAACTGCAGCACGATCACGACTATAGAACGGGCGTTCGACCAGCCTCACCGCTCAGCGTCGACCGGCCCACGTGCGAGCGTTGAACCGCCAGCCGGTAGAGAACCGGCTGGCGGCGGGGTTGGCGGCTGTTTGAGGCGCTCACACCCAGGTTGGTGGCTCTTGAAGAGCCCCCAACTAGAGGTACTGGCCGGTGTTGGTGGCGGTGTCGATGGCGCGGCCGGAGTCGGCGTTCTTACCGGTCACCAGGGTGCGGATGTAGACGATCCGCTCGCCCTTCTTACCGGAGATCCGGGCCCAGTCGTCCGGGTTGGTGGTGTTAGGCAGGTCCTCGTTCTCGGCGAACTCATCGACGATGGAGTCGAGCAGGTGGGTCATCCGCAACCCTGGCTGGCCGGTCTCCAGCACCGACTTGATCGCCTTCTTCTTCGCCCGGTCCACGATGTTCTGGATCATCGCGCCCGAGTTGAAGTCGCGGAAGTACAGCACCTCCTTGTCACCGTTGGCGTAGGTGACCTCCAGGAAGCGGTTCTCCTCGCTCTCGGCGTACATCCGCTCGACGGTGCCCTGGATCATGGCCTGAATGCAGGCCTTGCGGTCCGCGCCGAACTCGGCGAGGTCGTCGGCGTGCAGCGGTAGCGTCATCGTCAGGTACTTGGAGAACACGTCCCTGGCCGCTTCGGCGTCCGGGCGCTCAATCTTGATCTTCACGTCGAGTCGCCCCGGACGCAGGATCGCAGGATCGATCATGTCCTCCCGGTTGGAGGCGCCGATGACAATGACGTTCTCCAGCCCCTCCACACCGTCGATCTCACTGAGCAGCTGCGGCACGATCGTCGTCTCGACGTCGGAGGACACGCCCGACCCGCGGGTGCGGAAGATCGAGTCCATCTCGTCGAAGAAGACGATGACCGGGGTGCCCTCAGAGGCCTTCTCCCTGGCCCGCTGGAAGATCAGCCGGATGTGCCGCTCAGTCTCCCCGACGAACTTGTTGAGCAGCTCAGGGCCCTTGATGTTGAGGAAGTAGCTCTTGGCCTCGCTGTCCCCGCGGACCTGGGCCACCTTCTTGGCCAGGGAGTTGGCCACCGCCTTGGCGATCAGGGTCTTGCCGCATCCGGGCGGGCCGTAGAGCAGCACGCCCTTGGGTGGGCGCAGCTCGTAGGTGCGGAACAGCTCGGCGTGCAGGAAGGGCAGCTCGACGGCATCCCGGATCTGCTCGATCTGGTTGGCCAGGCCGCCGATGTCCTCGTAGCCGATGTCGGGAACCTCCTCCAGCACGAGGTCCTCGACCTCGGCCTTGGGCACCCGCTCGTAGGCGTACGCGGCCTTGGTGTCCACCAGCAGGGAGTCACCCGGCTTGAGCGGCACGGTGTCCGGATTAGCCGGGCCCGGGATCAGCGGCTCGGCCAGCCACACCACGCGCTCCTCGTCGGCGTGGCCGATCACCAGCGCCCGCTGGCCATCGTCGAGCACTTCGCGTAGCGCGCACACCTCGCCGGTCACCTCGAAGGCGCCGGCCTCCACGACCGTGAGCGCCTCGTTGAGCCGGACGCTCTGCCCGCGACGCAGCTCCGGGAGCTCTACTGCGGGCGACACCGCCACCCGCATCCGGCGGCCGGAGGTGAACACATCCACGGTGCCGTCATGGAAGCCGGCCACGAACACGCCATAACCGCTGGGGGGCTGAGCCAGCCGGTCGACCTCCTCGCGTAGTGCGAGGAGCTGGCTACGGGCGTCGCGCAGCGTCTCGACCAGCTTCGTGTTCCGCTCGGTGAGCTGGGTGATCGTGGCGGAGGCCTCAGCGAGGCGCTCCTCGAGCAGCCGGACATGCCGGGGGGACTCGGTGACGCGGCGACGCAGCAGCGTCACCTCGTCCTCAAGGACGCGGATCTGGGCGGCCAGATCAGGGTCGATTCGGTCCCGACCCGCGGCGGTCCGGTCGCCGGGATGATCGTGCTGCACGACGGCACCTCCTCGCGCATGGTTCTCTGGCTGTTAACGGTACGGGACTTGGCGCCAGACTGTGCGGTGACGGGGAGCCGACAACCACCCCAGTCAGGGGTGAACAACATCACGTTTCGAGCCCTGCCCGATCCCGATCCTCCAGCGCCGGCTACAGGGGCCGGTTCGACCGGCTGGACCGGCGTGGCGGGGCGGGCGGCACGACACCCTGCGCCAACCGCCGGGTGCAGAGCAGGAACGCGGTGTGCGCGACCATCCGATGCTCGGGGCGCACCGCGAGCCCGACGACGTGCCAGGGCCGCAGCAGCGTCTCCCAGGCCTGCGGCTCGGTGTAGCAGCCGCTGTCCCGTATCGCCTCGGTGGTGCGGGACAGCTGGGTGGTGGTGGTCACGTAGATGGTGAGCACCCCACCGGGGATCAGGGTGGCCGAGACGGTGGGCAGCACCTCCCACGGGCCGACCATGTCCAGCACCGCGCGGTCCACTGCCTGACCGGCGGGGTGGGTGGCCAGATCGGCCACCCGCAGGTCCCAGTTCGGCGGCCGGGCCCCGAAGAACCGCTCGACGTTGCGCGCGGCGTGCTCTGCATGGTCGGGGCGGACCTCGTAGGAGACCACCCTGCCACGCTCCCCCACCGCCTGCAGCAGCGAGCAGGTCAGCGCCCCCGAGCCGGCCCCCGCCTCCAGCACCCGCGCACCAGGGAACACGTCCGTCCACATCAGGATCTGTGCGGCGTCCTTGGGATAGATCACCTGCGCTCCGCGCGGCATGGACAGCACATAGTCGGGTAGCAGCGGGCGCAGCGCCAGGTACTGCGTGCCCGCGGCTGAGGTGACGACACTGCCCTCGGGCAGCCCGATCAGATCGTCGTGGGCCAGCACACCGCGATGCGTGTGGAATTGCGCACCGGGCTCCAGCAGCACCGTGTGCCGGCGCCCCTTCGGGTCGGTGAGCTGCACCCGGTCGCCGGGTTGGAACGGTCCACTGGATCGGGTCACGGCCGGTCATGGTGGCAGCAGCGTTGTCGGGGGCTTCCCCTACCCTGCGAGCCATGACAGAGACCCTGGCGAGCGGTCCGGCGGTGGAGCGCCCCACCAGCGGTCGGCGCCCGGCGCTGTCACCGTCGCGGGCGGCGGACTTCAAGCAGTGCCCGCTGCTGTACCGGTTCCGGGCGGTGGACCGGCTGCCCGAGACGCCCAGCCGGATGCAGGTCCGCGGCACCGTGGTGCACGCCGTGCTGGAGCGGCTGTTCGCGCTCTCTCCGGACCGGCGCGACCCCGAGGCAGCTCGCGAGCTGGTAGGCCCGGCCTGGCGCGACGTCCTGGCCGGCAGCCCCGAGCTGGCCGAGCTGTTCGCCGGTCCCGCGGATCCGGAGCTCGCCGAGTGGCTCGACTCGGCGCGTGCGCTGGTGGAGGCCTATTTCGCACTGGAGGACCCGCGGCGGGTCCGGCCCGAGGCCTGCGAGCTGCTGGTGGAAGCGGAGCTGCCGGCCACCGAGGGCGACCCGTTGCTGCTGCGGGGCTACATCGACAGGCTCGATGTGGCCCCGACCGGTGAGATCCGAGTGGTGGACTACAAGTCCGGCGCCGCACCGCGCGAGGTCTTCGAGGCCAAGGCGCTGTTCCAGATGAAGTTCTACGCCCTGGTGCTGCTGCGCATCCGCGGGGTGGTGCCCAGCCAGCTGCGGCTGATGTACCTGGCCGATCGGCAGGCGTTGACCTACACCCCGGATGAGGGGGAACTGGTCCGCTTCGAGCGCACTCTCGGTGCGATCTGGTCAGCGATCCTGCGCGCCGCGGGCACCGGTGACTTCCGCCCAAGCCCCAGCCGGATGTGCGACTGGTGCGATCACAAGCCGCGCTGCCCAGCCTTCGGCGGCACACCGCCCCCCTACCCCGGCTGGCCGGACCCCGCCGGCGCCGGCACTGAGACGGCCCGCGACCGGGCGGAGTAGCCCGGCTAGGTCAGCAAGACCGGCACCCGGTCCACTCCGTAGACTATTGACGTTTTCCGGTACGGGAGTTCGTCTGGGTGGCCGTACAGGCGCATGTCCGGGAACCGGCGCACGAGCGCCGGGTAGGCGGCGCGCAGCTCCATCCGCGCCAATTCGGCGCCGATGCACCGGTGCAGGCCATAGCCGAAGGCCAGGTGCGGGGAAGGGTGCCTGGTTGGCTGGAAGCGCTCCATGTCCGCGCCCAGGACCTGGTCCCGGTTGGCTCCGCTCAACGAGCACAGGACCACGTCGCCCCGTGAAATCTTGGTTCCGGCGACCTCGACGTCGTGGCGCGCGAACCTCGGGAATGCCACTTGGACGACGGTCAGGTAACGCAACAGCTCCTCGACGAGGTTGTTGACCGATGAGTCTTCGTCGTGGATGAGTCTGAAATGCTCCGGGTTCTGGAGAAGGACGATGGCGCCGAGGGCGAGCATACTTGCGGTCGTCTCGAACCCTCCGGTCAGCACCCCGTCGGCAAGCTCAGCAAGCTCCCGGTCGTCGACCTGGTCGCTGTGTTCCTTGATGAGCATGCCGAGTAGCCCGTCGCCGGGAGAGTCACGCTGTTTCTTGACAATATCGAGCAGAGAGGACAACGACTCCGACATAGCGCCGAGGGAGGCACCGGCGCCACCGAAGAGGTCGAAGCGGGCCATGCTCAGCCGCTGGAAGGATTCCCGGTCCTCGTAGGGCACCCCGAGCAGCTCGCAGATGACTTGCGAGGGGATGGGGATCGCGAAGGCCTGTACCAGGTCGACTGGCCCCTGCGACGCTGCCATCGCCTCGAGCCGCTCCGCCACGATCGCGTCGATTCTGGGCGTCAGCCTGGACAGCCGGCGCATGGTGAACTCCGGAGTCAGCAGGCGACGCAATCGGGTGTGCACGGGTGGATCAGCGAAACCGAGACCACCGGGATTGCTCTGGGCAGGCAGGCCGTCATTCCCGACCAGGTTGCGGAAGTCATTGCTGTACCCACCTACGTTGCCCAGCACCGTCTTGACCTCGTCATAGCCGGTGACCAGCCAGACGTTGTGCCCGAACGGCAGCGCGAGCTTACTGACCGGCTCCTCCTCGCGCTTGCGACCCAGATCAACGATTGGATCCAGCCCGTCGCGTTTCAGCGGCATCAGCGCTGCGTCGGGGAAAAACGGCATCTTCGACAGGTCGAAGCGTCTGGTGGTCAGGCGAACGAGGTAGCGGCGGCCCAACCAGGAAATCACCCGCGGACGGAGGCTCCTCACCAGCAGGACCCTAGGTGGCCGCCACAGACGGGGACAAGACACTCGACACCGGTCAAGCCGGTCACGAGGATAGGGGGTCACCGTTCGCACCGGCCAGGGATGGCGTCTGGACCTGGGGGTTGGATGGGGGGTCCAGGCGGGCGCGGTAGAGCAGCTCGAATGTCCGCAGCGATGCGGCGTGGTCGTGGTGCGCGGACATATGGAGTCGAGCGATCGACTGCGCTGATGGTGGGTGTGCTGGGCTGGTGGTGGGTGGCGGCGAGGCGTCGTGGCGGAAGGTTGCGAGCACGGTGATGCCGAGCACGATCACGCCCGCCGACCCGGTCAGCACCAGAAGTCCGGTCAGCGAGGTTGGCAGACTTTCACCGAGCAACGCGGTCGCCCACAACCCCGCGACAACGATGTCGACAACGGTGATCACCGCGACCGTGCACCCTAGGTTGCCCACGCGGTAGGCGCTCTGCGCGAGCAACAACCCGACCGCGGCCAGGACGAGCACCGCCAGCACCGGCCATCCGAGCAGGGCCCCCACCCCGTCGGCCTCCACCTGCTGAGCGAGCTCACGCACCAGCGTGGAGATGGACCCGAAGGCCACCCCGGTACCGATCGACAGCGCGATCATGCGGCCCAGGGGCCCCAGCCGCTGCGCCACGGCGACGGCAATGCCGCTCACGGCCACCGCCGTAGCGGCCACGACCAGCAGGTGCACATCGTCCAGGCGAAGCGCCGGGCCGCTCAGTGGCGGGATGACCCAGAGCACGCCGACCAGGCCGGCACAGACCACGATCGCCGCGAGCATCTCCGCGCCGCGTACCCGTCGCGACCGCAGCACCGCAGCCAGGATCACCGCATACACCAGGTTGGTCACGCCCAGCGGCTGCACAACCAGCAACGGCCCCTCCGCCAGTGCGAACACGTGCAGAGCCGCCGCGACAATCATGCAGCCGACCGCGCCGACCCACCGCGGCCGACGCACCAGGTGCCACAACAACCGCGGCTCGACCAGCCGCCTCGACGGGGCCTGCTCGGCTTCCCGCTGCTGCACAGCGGCCGCCACCGCATAACATCCGTCACTCGCCAATGCGGCCAGCACGGCCTCGACGACCATCAACACCTCCGGGCACGAAACCTGGGCAGCGACAAGGTGAAGGTAACCCTACTCTACAAGTTGTCGGATCTTCCCCGGGTTGGCCGGCCTTGAAGAGCTACCAACCGGGCGCTGTTCAGACTAGGTGGGGTCCGCACGGCCCCGTAACCGCCGGGAAGCCACTGCCACGACGACGCCGGCCACGATCAGCCCGACCAGCGCACCCGAGCCGATCGTGATCAGCAGCTGCGGGCTCACCGGGTCGGGCAGCGGGTAGGGCGGTGTCAGCAACTGGGCATCCGTTCCCGTCTGGCCAGTGAGTGTGAGCTCATCGATCCGGGCCTGGATCGCCTTCTCCCGGTCCTGGGATACGACGATCTGCGCCCGGGTGGCATCGAGGGAAGCCTGGGTGGCGGTTCCAGCCAACACGGCGGCAACGAGCTGCTGCGCCCGCGTCTGGAGCTGGACGGTGTTCGCATGCGCCTCCGCGAGCTGGATACCAAGGTTGCGGGTCACCCCGGTGGGCTGGCCGGAGAGCGCCAGATATCCGGCCATTACAGCCTGCAGGGTCTGCCTGGCGGCTTCCGCGGTGGACCCGTGGGCCTCGACCTGGATGACCTCGCTGTTCTGCAGGATCTGCACGCTGAGGTCGGAGTCGAGGTCTGAGAACTGCCGCCCCTGCTTCTGCGCGATCGGGCCTAGCACGGCCCGGCTCTTCAGATACACCAACTGGGTACTGAGCTGGCGATCCTGCTGAAGCGGGTCACCATTCTGCTGGCCCTGACTGATCGGGTAGAACAACTCCGCCCGCGCTCCGTAGGTTTTCGGCAGGACGAACGCGGCGGCCCACCCGGCGGCTGTGCCGATCAGGATGATCGTCAGTGCCAGAATGAGCAGACGGGTTTGACTGGCCGGGGTTAACCGACCGCTGCCGCGGGAATCCACCGGGCGCTCGCCGGTCGAAGGCCGCGGCGGTACCAGCTCGCTGGTCCTTGCCGACTGCGGTCGCTGCTCGTCGGGTCCCATAGAATGTTCGTTCGACTCGCTCGCCCCATAATGGAAGACGTCGGAAGCCTTCGTCACGGCACACCTCCAAGCACATCGCAGGCCCCCGCGACCTGCGCAATGGTCGACCTCGCCCGCGCTCTGCCCGAGTCTATATTCTACAACATGTAGACAATGTAAGAGAACGCCCGCTCAGGACGCAACGGCGTCGTGCCAGCGCAGGAAGTCGAACGTCGCGTCACCGGCGAACACCGCCAGCCCGGCCGCCAGCAGCACCGCCACCGCGATCACGCCGATGCACTGAGGCGCGGGATGGGCCCGCAGCGCGAGCACCCGCTGCGTCACTGCGAGTTGGTGGAAGCCCAATCGCGCACACCGCTGCGCTTCCGCCGCCCCCAGCGCAGCGCGGGTTAGCGACTGAGCCACCAGGCCACGGCTGCCGACTTGCTGGGCGGCATCCTCATCGGCCCAGCGCTCCACCAGGAACGCGACCGCATCACGGCCCGGGCCCAGCAGTGGGTTAAGCGCAGCGGCCGCCTCAGCGACGGCACACCACCGATGGTGGCTGTGGATCAGGTGGGCGCGTTCGTGCGCATAGACCACCCTGCGCTCGTCGGCATCGAGTAACCGCAACATGGCCGAGGCGACCACGATGCGACCCGGCCGGCCCGGCACCGCCACGGCATAGGGCAACTCGGAATCAGACACCACCAACTCACCGGGCGGCGCGGCGGCGGACAGCGCGCGCAGTTCCCGATGCAATGACCGATGACGAGAGAGCATCACACCGAGCCGCCACACGCCCGCCACCAGCAATACCACCGCGGCCACTGCCATCAGCCCCGGCACCGGATCGCTCACCAGCACCCCGTGGCGCTGCGCCTTCTCGATCAGCAGCGGCGCCTCCTGAACCAGCGTCGCAGCCAGCAGCGCCAGCGCCCAGGTCGATGCGAGCGCCGACAGCCCTACAGTCCACCCGACCGTGCGCACCGCGGTCCCCGGAGCCAGCCGGGTCGCGAGCCGCGGCACGAGCACCGCCGCCAGCAGTGACAATGCCAAGGCCACGTAGACCGAGATGGTCACCGGGTGTCCTCACCCATCAACGCGCGAAGCTGGGCCTCGTCCTCCGGGCTCAACGAACTGACGAACGACTGCAGCACCGCGCC
>DATDHI010000293.1:0-3981 GCA_036521655.1 Pseudonocardiaceae bacterium
TCCGCCCCGGGGTCATCGGTGGTCCTGGCTGCTGTGTGTGGGGTGCGTAGTTCGCTGATCAGCTGTTCGTAGTGGGTTTGCTGGTCGGCCAGTCGTTGCGCGGCGTGGTCTTGCTCGGTCTGGGCGGCGAGGTGCGCGGCGGCCAGCTCCGAGCGCACACCGGCGAGTTCGGCCTGGTGCTCGGCGGCCTGGGCTTGCCAGTGCTCGAGTTGTCCCCGGGCCGTGGTCAGCTCGGTGCACAGTTGCTCAGCCTGGGCGGCGGTGCGGATCGCGTGCCGTTCGGCGGACTCGGTCCGCTGACGCTGCTGCGCGAGTTGTTCGGCCAGTTCGGTCCGCTCGCCGGTCAGCTCCGCGGTGTCCCGCTGGAGGGTGGCCACCTGCGCGCGGAGCTGGTCGGCCTGCGCCCGCGCGATGACCAGCTCCTCGCGCACCACCGCGGCAGCAGCAGCCAGCTCGTCGCGTTCACCGATCGCTTGGTCCCGGGCGAGGTGCGCGGTCTCTGACTGGGCCAGCGCCTCCTCGGCGGTGAGCTCGGCCATCGCGGCCCGCTCCTCGGCGGCTTCGGCGGCCCGCCGCGCCGCGCGAGCCTGCCCGATCGCCTGGTCACGCTCAGCCTCAGCCCGATCGACCTCGGCCCGGGCACCCCGATGAGCCGCAGTGACCTCGGCGGCCACCGCATCGGCATCCGCCGCGGTGCGCACCGCCTGGCTGATCTGCTCGGCGAGCACGCTCATGCGCTGCTCGTGCCCGATCACCTGCGCGGACACCTGCGCCACCAGCAACTCCAGCGTCATCCGCGCCGCCGTGACCGGCCGGGCCTGCTCACCGTCACTCTCGCCCTCCCCCTCGACCGCCGCTGCCTGACCCCCGGCCTGCGAGGGCAGCGTGAGCTGCCCCTTAGCCAGCCGGTACGCGGTCAACCGGGTGTGCCGCACACCCTCAACAGACTGACCGCAGTACTTCGGCGGGGCTCCCCGACCCGCGTAGGGCATGCGGTGGGCACATCCCGGGATCTCGCAGCTCACCCACCGCTCAGTGGGCGTCGCGCCGGCCGGGTCGGTGATGCTCTCGTTTGCCATACCCCACACTATCATTAACGTTTCATTGTGTCAATAAGTATCGTCCGACATATAGTTTCATATCGTATCTAGCTCGCCGACGGAGACCAGCTATCAGGTGCTGGTCAGCCTGCCCCCTTCCTCGTCGTCCTAGCCGCCTCATAGGCCGGAGCGAGTGGGTCAACCCTGAAACACCGTGGCGCCGGTTTCGACCACCATTCGGCGCTCCGCAAGATTCGGCTGGGACTCGTGGTCGGGGCCGGTGCCACGGTGCGCGCAGCGGGGTTGACGCGCTCGGGCCGGCCTATGACCATCGGGAGAGGACGAGGAAGGGAAACCGCCACCACCGCGCTCATCAAGCAGCTTGACACGACATAGGAGCATCCATCCTGAAGCGGAGGCCCGCCGGAGGCGCCCGGCGCCCTGAACGGCTCGTGTCAGCCCTGGTTGCAACGCGTCTGGGATGGCGCCGCAGTGCGCGTCCCAGGTCCTCCGCGGGTCATCGGGGGTCTCTGCCTCGTACATGCCGGCGAATACCGAGACAGTCGCGTGAGATGCGCACCCCAGTAGCCGCTCAACGCACGCCGGGGCGCTTCCGTCGGTGTCCAGCAGGAACCTTAAATGGTGCTCGATGACCTCATCAGCGCCATGTACGCCGCAAAGCCGCCTTCGCCGGACGGGTGCGCGGGGCCGGCTACCTCACCACCGGAGACACCGCACTCGCCCCCTGTCCGCCTACGTCTGGCCGTGCGCACGTTTGTGAGTGGTAAGGCGTTCCTCAAAATCTGCTGCTTCTCGCGTGTTGTGTGTGGCCAATACTCCGCAGAACTCGGTGAGCACCTCAACCACTCGTCCAGAGCAGAGGTCTCCGCTGAGGATCTCAAGAGCGTCGTCGGCGGTGCGGAGGCTTTCTTCCATGCCTCCATTGAGAGCCTGAGCGGTTGCCATGGTACTCAGCCATAATGCCCGGTCACGGGTGAATTCTTCACTGGTTCCGCCGACGGCCTGACTGAGATGCTCAACCGCGGTTCCCGGCGCGTTGGCGAGCATGTAAGCCTGGCCAGCGATTCCGTGCAGGTCTCCGAGGGTGAACCAATAGATCCAGTCTGGTTCTTCGTCAAGGTCGGATGAGGTGAGCAGCCCTTCAGCGACGTCGAACGAGCCAGCAGCTCCTGATAGGTCACCCAAGCGCGCGCGGCCCATACCCAGTCGAGCATACATGGCTCCTTCGACAGCAGGCGTAAGAGCACCTCGCCCGCCGGCCAGCGCGGTTCGGCTGAGCGCTTCGGCGGCGATTCCATCTCCTCTGACTCCGGCCTGGTAGGCGGCGAAGCCAAGGACATTCGCGCCGACCTGACGGTCCTCTGCGGAATGGGTAGCACGTAATGCTATCTGCGTATAGCGCTGCGCAAGTCCGTGCTGGCCTGAATCGAAGCAGAGCCAAGACGCGAGCCGTGCCTGTTCCGCGGTGGCTGAGTACAGGTGGCGGCCCACATCAGCCGAATATGAGGCGCGAGTCAAAAGATTGATCGAGACACGCAGGTCCTCGCGGACGGCAGAGAGTAAGGAGCCGCCGCCCAAAGCGTCGTCCATGCGTCGCCGCGCAGCGGTGATCAACTGAATGTCGGTGACCGTAGCCTGACCGATCCGCCGCCCGTCGATGCTGTCTACGACCCGGTCAATCGGATCTAGAAGCCAGGGATTCGCCAGGCCTACGAGCGAAAGTCCTGAACGCGCGAGAAATAATCGTCGATCCATTTCGTATTCCACCTCCGCGCACAAAATCTCCAGATTAGCGCGACATCCCCACGCTCCCCACGCCGGCAAGACGTCCACATTCCCCGGCGACACGATTGGTCCGGTACATGAGGGAAGCGGGGCGCCTATATGCGCGAGAAGCCGGCAGTAAACGCTCTGCGGCCGCTGCACTACTCCCGTTTCCCACCGAGCTATTAGTCGCTCGTCTAACCTCTGCCCCCTGCTCTCACCCAGCTTATAAGAGGCGGCTTCGACTTCATCTCTAAACTCTGCCCGCGACCAATGCTTTACATCCTCCCGCCACGCTCGCAACCGCTCGCCCCATGGGCGTGCCTCACACCGGTCATCAGCCAACGTCATCCCCCGCCCGTCCCCCAGTCCCCGACGCGCGAGCCGACTTTGCCCTCATAATGCCCAGTTCCTCCCTGGGATTGACCACCCTCCAATCGGTGTACTCACCGCGTGGACCGCACAGCATCGCCACGTCACCCTAGGACGCTCCTTCCTCACACCTGCCGAGCCCTCGCCGCGACGAGGTCGGTCGAGCGACCCGAACACCTAGCCGACTCATGCTGAGGCCGGAGGTGCGCCCACCCCCGAATCACCGCCAGCAACATCGAGACCAGCTGGCCATTCGCCAATGCCGCAGCATCGCACGCTAAGACCACAACTTCCGAGGACACCACGGTACCTCGCTCGGCAGCGTCCAGGTGCAGCCCAGGCCGGTCCTCCAGCCAAACCCGCTGGTTGACGAGCCACCGCGAAAGGAGGTGCCCTGGCTGTGAGTACCCAGACGACCCCCGGGCGCCCCCGGCTGCGCGAATTGCGGCACGAGGCCGGCTGGACGCAGCAGCAGCTCGCGGACAAGCTGAACTACTTCGCCTGGGCTCATGGCCAGGGACGCGCTGCGGTCAATGCTGACATGGTGGCGAAGTGGGAGCGCGGCGTGAAGGGCGTCAGCCCGCGGTACCGGGCACTGCTATGTCAGCTGTTCGGCGTGACCGCAGATCAGCTCGGGTTCGCGCCGGCTATCCCGGCGGCGCCCGGCCAGCCGGTACGGGACGCCGAGTCGCTGGTATCGATGTTGGATGACGCCGCGAGCCTGCTCGACCAGCTCGGCGCCGCCGGTACCGCACTAGCCCCGCAGATGCTCTCCGCGTGGAAA
>DATDHI010000294.1:0-4869 GCA_036521655.1 Pseudonocardiaceae bacterium
ATCGGCACAATCACCGAGCCGGTGTAGGGATCCGGATCCTGACCGGCGTGGATGGCGCGGGTGGAGAAACCTGTCACCCGGCCAGCCTACGGTGATCGATGGGGACCATCAGACCCCGACCCGGATGACCACTGTCCCGACGATCTTGTCCGCAAAAGTCTGCCGCTTGTCGTCCCACAGCGGCCAGAGGTAACCGATGACGAACTCCAGCATGTGGCAGAAATGGCGGGCACACGCCAGACCGAACCCGACCGGCTGACCGGTCTCGATCTTCACCAGCTTCGTCTTCGCCACCCGACGACCGATGCTCTGCCCCGACGTGCCCTGCAGGTACCAGGAGTTCCAGACGATGAAGGAGAGCAGCCCGAGATAGCCCACGACGGTGAACGCCAGACCCAACCCGACGCTCCCGGTAGCCGTGCCGGTGATCACACCGATGGCGAACAGGACATTCATCACGATCACCGGAGCGATATAGTCGATCAAGAAGCTGATCGCTCTGGCTCCGAACTCCGCCAAGGGCTGGCGCATCTCACCGACCCCGGGCGTCTCCCTCGGCGCATCGCCCGGCCGTAGTTGAGGTGGTTGATCGCTATGTAGCGGACGGAGACCGACCTGATAGTTGGCCGGCTGTTGCGGGTACTGGGCCTGCGGGCTCTGGGCCTGCGGGCTCTGGGCCTGCGGGCTCTGGGGCGGTTGCCCGTACTGCGGTTGCCCGTACTGCTCTTGCCCGTATGGGGGTGACCAGGGGCTCCACGGCCGCTGCAGGCCAGGGTGTTGCGGCGCAGCAGCGGGGAATCCTCCCGGCGGGGACGGCCGCGCAGGCAGTCCGCGGGATTGACCAGGGCGTGGTCCTGGAGGGTCGACCGGGACGTACCCGGGGACCCGCACAGTGCCCGTGGACAACACCTGGGTGTCGTCCGCTGAGGGTTCGTGCGAGGCCCGCTCCGGCACCCTCGACGTCGCGTCCTCGGTCGGCTCGGTGTGGCCGTGCATCCCGAGCTGAGCCTGCTCTTCTGGATGGGGATCCTGATACCCCGGCTGGGGAGTGGTCATTGGGTTGGCGCCCCCTCGCTGGTCACCTGGCGTTCCGGTGCGGTTACGCTAGCGGATCGGCTTGGACTGATCCCCTCGGCGGGTCGTCATCGCCCGGCCAGGAACCCGAGCACGTCTTGGCGGGTGACGACTCCGGACGGTTTGCCGCCGATAAGCACCAGGGCGCCGTCGGCGTCGACCAATGCCTGCATCAACGATCCGATCGGCTCGCCGCCACCAATCATCGGCAGCGGCGGACCCACGTGGGCTTCGATCCGGTCGGCGAGTTGCGCGTCACCGGCGAACAGGGCTTGCAACAGGGTGCGCTCGCTGACTGCGCCGATCACCTCGGCCGCCATCACCGGTGGCTCGGCGGCGACCACCGGCAGTTGGGAGACCCCGAACTCGCGCAGGATCATCACGGCCTCGGCGATCGTCTCGTTCGGATGGGTGTGCACCAACTGCGGCAAGGCGCCATCCTTGTCCACCAACACGTCGGCGACCGTCGCCCCGGAGGACTCCGGGGTCAGAAAGCCGTGGGAGGCCATCCAGGGGTCGCTGAACACTTTGCCCAGGTACCCGCGCCCGCCGTCGGGCAACAAGACCACGACCACTGAGTCGCGCTCCGTCTGGTATGCGACCCGGAGCGCGCCGACCACGGCCATCCCGCAGGACCCACCCAGCAGCAATCCGTCCTCCCGGGCCAGCCGCCGGGTCATGGTGAAGGAGTCCGCGTCGGAGACCGAGACGACCTCGTCGCAGACCTCCCGGTCATACACGCGGGGCCAGAAGTCTTCCCCGACACCTTCGACCAGGTAAGGCCGGCCGGTGCCGCCCGAGTACACCGAACCCTCCGGGTCGACGCCGACGACCCGGACGCGGCCGTCGCTGACCTCCTTGAGGTAGCGCCCCGTCCCAGAGATCGTCCCGCCGGTGCCGATCCCCGCGACGAAGTGCGTGATCCGCCCCTCGGTCTGCGCCCACAGCTCCGGACCCGTGCTGTGGTAGTGGCTGGCCGGGTTCTCCGGATTCGAGTACTGGTCAGGTTTCCATGCCCCGGCAATCTCCTCGGCCAGCCGGTCCGACACCGAGTAGTAGGAATCGGGGTGGTCGGGGGCTACCGCAGTAGGGCACACCAGGACGTCGGCGCCGTAGGCCTTCAGCACGGCGCGTTTGTCCTCACCCACCTTGTCAGGGCAGACGAACAGGCAGCGGTACCCCTTACGCTGGGCTACCAGTGCCAGCCCGATGCCGGTGTTGCCCGACGTCGGCTCCACGATCGTGCCGCCCGGCCGCAACGCCCCGGACCGCTCCGCCGCTTCGACCATCCGCAGCGCGATCCGGTCCTTTACGCTCCCGCCCGGATTGAGGTACTCCACCTTCGCCAGTACCAGTGCGGCGACGCCCTCGGCAACGGCGTTCAGCCGCACCAGCGGCGTGTCCCCGACCAGATCGACAATGTGTTCGGCGTAGTCCACGGGCCTCCTCACGCCTCGAATCACGCGACAGCATCAGCCGACCGCATCACAGGGTGCACAGCGGCGGCTTTTAGCAGAGTATGGGGGTCGCTCTGCGCAGCGCAGCGTTGAGGAGGTGGGACCGGTGCGAGGTCTATGGCGAGCGACGGCCGTGCTGGTCGGTGCCGTCGCAGCGACGGCCGGCGCCGCCTACGGGATGCTCACCCAGCAAGGGCGGCGGGCCCGCCGCGAGATCACGATCCCAGGCTGGTTCCCGTTCCGCGCGGACGGGCTGTACCTGCCGGACGGGACCGGCCCCCACCCGCCATCGGCCTACCCGGGCGATGTGCTCAGCCTGGCGATTCTCGGCGACTCCTCGGCCGCGGGACTCGGCGTCGACCGGCCCGAGCAGCTGCCGGGGGTGGTGCTGGCCCGTGGGCTGGCCGAGGAGGCCTGCCGCGTGGTCCAGCTGGACACCCTGGCGATCTGCGGCTGCACGAGCCGGCTACTCAGCTACCAGGTCGACGCGGCCCTGGTCGGTCCACCGCAGGCAGCACTGATCATGATCGGTGCGAACGACGTGGCTCGGCAGATGTCGCCGTGGGAGTCGGCGAAGCTGCTCGGCCAGGCAGTGTCGAGGTTGCACGCCGCCGGCACCACTGTGGTGGTCGGCACCTGCCCGGACCTGGGCGCGATGCGGCCGATCCCGCAGCCGTTGCGCGCCATCGCCCACGCCGCCAGCCTGGCGCTGGCCCGCCTGCAACGCGACGCGGTACACCGGGCAGGGGGCCTGCCGGTGCCGATCGCCGACTTGCTGGCCCGGGAGTTCCTGACCCAGCCCGACGCCCTGTTCAGCCGCGACCACTTCCATCCCTCCACGGCCGGCTACGACGCTGCCTGCTCGGTGCTCCTGCCCGCGCTGTGCTCAGCGCTCGGCATCTGGAGCGCCGGACCGGTCCCTTGCGCCGCGTTGGGTGCTCTTCAAGTACCACCAACCCCCCGCCCGGAGGTCCGTAACGGCTACCAACCCCGCCTACCGGGCCGACATGCCTAATACATCCCCAGGAGCAATCAGGTCTACTCCGAGGTCGCCAGCCTGTCGCTGAACACCACCACCATCACCCATTCGTGTCGGCCATCCCGGCGGGCGCGGAAGGGAGAGTTTCATGCGGTACCGAGATTCGCACGCCCGCATTCGCATCGCCGCCTCTGCCGCGGCCGGCACCCTGGCGGCCGGCGCCGTCGCCGCCGTCATCCAGACCGGCGTCGCCCAAGCCGGGCCTGAAAACCCCGATCACCCGAACCTGACCAATGTCGCCACCGCGAACACCAAGACCCCGGGTGTGACGTCGCCTAACGCGCTGTCTCCAGAGCTGACAGAGATCGTCACCGCGCAGGGCTCGAATCGGCTGGAGAATGGGACGCCGGCGGTGCCCTATTACGGCTACGACGGCGACGGGCCCCTGCTGCCGGCACCCGGTGACCTGCCGAGCGCCACCCACAAGGTCGAGGCGTCAAAGACCGAGCCGGACAAGAACACCTACCTGCGGCTGAGGAACCAGCACGGCGCCGATCCAGCGTACAACTACGGCACCCACTTCCTCTACCAGGGCCATGAGCTCGGCAGCCCCGGCTACCTCACCCGGATCAACCTCGACGCCGACGCGGCGCATCGGGTGACGCTGCTCGCCACCACCGATGTCGCGGGCACCGCGCTGCCGAACTTCGACGGCTCGACCTGGGATCCGTGGGCGCAGCGGCTGCTGTTCACCGCCGAGCTCGGCGCCAAGGGCGGTGTCTGGCAGGCCACCCCTGACATCAACGCCCAGGTCCAGGACATCTCCACGGCGCTCGGCCGGGGCGGCTACGAGGGTGTCCAGAACGATTCGGCCGGCGAGGTCTGGATCGTCGAGGACGTCGGCGGGGCCACCGTACCCAACGACAAGGCCCGGATCCCCAACAGCTTCGTCTACCGCTTCGTCCCCGCTGATCGCGCGATCTGACCAAGGGCAAGCTGCAGGCGCTGCAGGTCTTCCGACACCACCCATCAGCCAATCACCTTCCAGCCGATCGACGCCGCCCACCCGCAGGGCAACGCGTTCTCGGCAGACCAGAAAGCACTGCACACCTACGGGACGTCCTTCGAGACCAAGTGGGTGACCGTGCACGACACGGCAACCGACCCGTCGGGCGCGGCCTTCGACGCGAACGCACTGGCCAAGACGGCCGGTGCGACCCCGTTCAAGCGGCCCGAAAACGGCCAGTTCCGGCCTGGCAGCAACTTCCGCGAGTTCTACTTCGACGAGACCGGCGACACCAACGCCGACAGCACCGCCAACGCCGACTTCGGCGGCTGGGGAAGCGTGCTCAAGCTCAC
>DATDHI010000295.1:0-6014 GCA_036521655.1 Pseudonocardiaceae bacterium
TCGACGGTGCTGGAGTGGCGTCAGCATTTCGTCGAGCACGGCGTGGAGTGGGTTGGTCGGGTCCGTCCGGGCCGCGGTCGAAAGCCGACCATTTCTCAGGAACGGGTTGGGGCGATGGTGCATGACACCTTGCACACTCGCCCGCCGGACGGGGCGACGCATTGGTCGGTGCGTTCGATGGCGAAACATTCGGGGCTGTCGAAGTCTACGGTGCAGAAGATCTGGAGCGCCCGGAAGATCAAGCCTCATTTGATCGAGACGTTCAAGCTGTCCGACGATCCTCGCTTCGAGGAGAAGCTCAAAGATGTGGTGGAGCTGTATCTCAACCCGCCTTCCGATTCGGTGGTCCTCTCGGTCGACGAGAAGTCGCAGATCCAAGCGCTCAACCGTACTCAACCGTCCTTGCCGATGAAGAAAGGGCGAGCGGGGACCATGACCCATGACTACAAGCGCAATGGGACTACCACCCTGTTCGCGGCGCTGAACATCTTCACCGGCTTGCTGATCTTCAAGTGCATGCCTCGGCACCGCAACGGCGAGTTCCTCAAGTTCTTGCGTCTGATCGACAAGAGCATCGCCAAGACCAAGAACATCCACCTGATCGTCGACAACTACGGAACCCACAAGCATCCCAACGTCCTGGCCTGGCTGGAGAAGCATCCCCGCTTCACGCTGCATTTCATCCCGACCAGCAGCTCGTGGCTCAATCTTGTCGAACGATGGTTCCGGGAGCTCACCGATAAGAAGATCCGCCGCGGGAGCTTCAAGAGCGTCGCCGATCTCATCGAAGCAATCGAGGATTACATCCGTCATCACAACCACGAACCCAAGCCATACAAGTTGTTGGCGGCGTGACTTCCTGATCATGTAGGCGCGCCGGTCGGTCACGGTGTTTGCGCGGCGGCGGGTCGCTTGGGTGGGTGGCGGCCGGTGAGGATGGGCGGTCCTGTTAGGCGAGGGACCCCCTCCCACCAGTTGGTCGCTGTCGCGGGAGGGGGTCCAAGGCGGTGTTGCCACCGGTGGCGATCGTATGGCCTTGCCCGTTGTCCGTCGATGCGTATGTCGCGGCGGGTCGTGATGTCGAGGTCCCTCGGCCGGTGTGCCCGCGCTGTGGCGGGGCGACCACGTGGTGGTCGGGCTATCGCCGCTTCGTGCGTTCGGATGGCGCCAGCCGGGCGATCTTCGTCCCGCGGGTTCGCTGCGGTCGGTGCCAGACCACAGACGCCCTGCTCCCGGCGTTCGTGTTCTGCGGCCGTCTCGATGTCGTCGAGTCGATCGGCGAGGTGCTCGAGGCGGTGGCGGTTGGTCCGGGCGGGGTGCGCCCGGCGGCGGCGGCACGCGATGTCCCGCACACCACGGCGCGGGGCTGGGTGCGCCGCTTCGCGGCCCGCGCTGCCGCGATGTCGGTCGGGTTCGCGGCGCTGGCGGTCGAGCTGGGGGGCGAGGTCGTGGACGCGATCGGCGATGCCACCGGGCTGGCGTTGGTGGCGATCGCCGCGGCGTTCGGGGCGGCGAACGCCTTGGCGGGCTGGGGCGCGTTGGGCTGTTGGCGGTTCGTGTCGGCGGTGAGCGGCGGGAGGGTGATCGCGACCAACACGGATACGCCCTACCTGATCGTCGGCAGGCGTCGTTTCATGCCTCCTGTCCCGTCGGACGGGACGCGACCCGAGGAGTGACATGGACCACGACCAGCAAGAGGCGGTGGCGTTGCACCGCTGGGGTGTGATCGCGGAGGCCGCCAACACCCGGTTGACTCCCGCCGAGCGGGGCGCGGTGGTGCGGGCCATCGCCTCCCGTGGCCACCTGCACCCTGACGGGACCGAACGCCGTTACTCGCGGGGCACGATCGACCGTTGGGTCAGAGCGTGGCGTGGCGGTGGGCTCGACGCGCTCCGCCCCGCAGCGCGCGCCGATGTCGGCACGGTCCGGGCCCACCCGGAGTTGTTCGCTGAGGCGGCCGCGCTCCGCTTGGAGCTCCCGTCCCGATCGGCAGCCCAGATCGCGTCGATCCTGTTTCACCGCCACCGGATCCGGGTCGCCGAGCGCACCGTGCGCGCCCAGCTGCGACGGGCCGGGCTGCATCGCGAGGCGCTCGAGGCCGAACCGAAGGTGTTCGGCCGTTACGAGGCCGAGCATCCCAACGACCGGTGGATCACCGATGTGCTGGTCGGGCCGTGGGTGCCCTGGCCACGGGTTGACGCATCGGTGCGAGCCCGGCTGTTTTTGATCGTGGACGATCATTCCCGCCTGATCGTCGACGGCCGGTTCTTCGCCCACGAGAACGCCCGGGCCTGCCAGGAGCTGCTGCGCCGGGCGATCGTGCGCCGCGGGATCCCCGTCGTGCTCTACGCCGATTATGCCGATGTTCGCGTTATGCCGACCTCGGCCCGAAGACCGTTGCCGCAAGCGGTGATCGCGCTCAGCAGATCGGCATAATCAGAGGGCGTCGAGGAAGGCGAGCAAGGTGTCGGGGGCGCGATAGCGGCCGGGTTTGGTGGCGGGTGGAGTGACGCGGGCGATGGCCTTTTCCTTCTGTCGCATGTCGGCGTGAAGGTAAACGTCTGTGGTCGAGACCTGCGAATGCCCGAGCCACAGGGCGATCACCGTGACATCGACGCCTTCGAGCAGGAGCCTCATCGCGCAGCTATGCCTGAGCGTATGGGCGGTCACGTGCTTGGCCCGTATCGACGGGCAGCGCTCGGCGGCAAACGCGGCGTAGAGGGTGATGCGGTGCTCGATGGCGTCACGGCTGAGCCGTTTGCCGGTGACGGTCGGGAACAGCGGTTCGGCGCCGTTGCCACCGCGTTCGGCGAGCCAGGCCCGCAGCACCTCGACGGTGTGGGACACGAGCGGTGTTCGGCGCTCCTTTCGGCCCTTGCCGACGGTGTGCACGTTGGCGCCGGCGCCAAGGGTGACATCGGCGTAGGTGAGCGCGGCGAGCTCGGAGATCCGCAGCCCGGTCTGGACGGCGAGCAGGAGCATGGCGTGGTCACGTCGACCCGTCCAGGTGGCCGGGTCGCAGGCAGCGAGGAGGGCGTCGATCTCCTCCTCGGTGAGATAGGTGACGAGGTTGCGCTGATGACGTTTGGTAGGGATGGCCAGGACCCGTTGGATGGTGGCGGCATGTTCGGGATGGCGGAGGGCGGCGTAGGCGAACAGCGAATGGATCGTGGCGAGCCGGTTGTTCCGAGTCCGGACACTGTTGTCACGATCTCGCTCCAGATGCTCCAAGAAGGCGGCCACGAGCGGGGCGTCGACGTCGCCGATGTCGAGTTCGGACGGCTGCTTGTGGGTCTGGGCGGCGGCGAAGCGCACCAGCAGCCTCAGCGTCGTGCGATACGCGACGATCGTGTTGGGGCTGGCGCCGCGCTGGCCGAGGAGCCGGTCGGTGAAGAACGCCTGGAGGGTCGGAGCGAGCGCGGTCATCGCTGCGCCCCGAACCGGCCGTCGAGACGGGCGGCGGCGAACTCCATCAACTCGGGTGCCGCCGACAAGTACCAGTATGTGCCGGCCGGATTGACGTGACCGAGGAACGTGGACAGCACCGGCAGGCGGCCACCGATGTCGACTCCTGATCGGTGCCACTCGATCAGGGTGCGAACGGCGAAGGAGTGTCTGAGGTCATGAATCCTGGCGCGGACGGTCGGGGTCCGGACCCCGACGGCGGTGCTGAGCTCACGGAACGTCGTGTGCACTCCGCCAGGGAGCAGACAGGTGCCGACCCCCGAGACGAAGAACGTGGCGCACCTCGGCTTGGGACACAACTGGTCGCGGCGCGACGCGTAGCGGCCGAGGGCGTGGACGGCGCTGGGGTGCAGTGGCACCAGCCGGGACCGGTCGAACTTGGCCTCGCGGATCGTGACCACCCCGTCGTCGAGGTCGACGTCGTCTCGGCCCAGGCCGATCGCCTCACCGATCCGCATGCCGGTGGTGGCGAGTAGACCGAGGAGGGCTTCATAGCTCGCGGCCCGCAGCGGTGGCCGCAACCATCGGGCGGCGTCGAGCAGCGCCGCGATCTCGGACGCGGACCACAGATGAGGGGTTCGCCGCTGCGTCGCCGACGGCCAGATCCCCGCCGGTGGGATCTCCGTGTTCGGATCGATTGTGTGCAGGTATCGGGCAAACCCGCGGGCCGCTCCCAGTCGGTGAGCGAGCGAGATCGACTGCACCGAGTCTCCCGGCAGGGCGGCCCAGGCGATCGCCAACTCTACGGTCACCGTCGAAGCCCCGGCGGCTTCGACGTAGGCCGCCAGCTGTGGGAGCACCTGTCCCGGGAAGACAAGTTTGAAGCCCAGCGACCGGCGCATCGCCAGGTACTCCTCGACATGTTTGGCGAGGGCGGTCACCGCGGCTCAACTCCCGGCCACGGCAGTGCCAGCTGGCGCAGGGCAGCCAGGTCGACGCGGGCATAGATCGCCGTTGACGATGTGCTGCATTGACGCAGCACCTGGCCGATCTCCGGGAGCCCGACCCCGGCGGCGACCATCTCACACGCCAAGGTGTGGCGAAGCCGGTGTGCCCCGACCTCAGGCAGCCCAGCGCGCCGGCACGCACGGCGCACCACGCAGGACACCCCACCACGTCCCAGTGGCCCGATCGGGGCGAGCGATCGCAAGAACACCTCCCGGCGGGTGTTGCGGGGTCGCCCGCGACGCAGGTAGCCGACGATCGCCTCGCCCACCTCGGCAGGCAGAGGAAGACGGTCCTGGCGGCGGCCCTTGCCGAGCACCGTGATCTCCCCCGCCCGCCAGTTGACGTCATCAAGGGTCAGGCGGGCGACCTCACCGGCGCGCAAGCCCAGACGGAGCAGCACGATCAAGATCGCGTAGTCGCGCCGCCCATCGGATCGTCGCCGGTCACACGACCTCAACAACGCGATCGCAGCGGCGTGGCTAATCCCCTTCGGCAGCGATGAGTGGCGCCGTCCCGTGACCGCCAGCGCAGCCCCGGACAGCTCCGCGTCCACCAAGCCCTCGAGGAAACAGAACCGCAGGAAGGAGCGCAGACCGGCCACGAAGTACTGGGCCGAGCCGGCCGACACCCGTCCCGCCTCGTCCCTCACCGCTTTGGTCACGTCCGCCGGTGTCACCGTGCTGAGATCCCCCTCGACGCTGCAGCTGGCCAGGAACCGCTGCGCCCGGACCGCGTATGCGTCCGTCGTGCATTCGGCCAGGCCCCGTTCAGTGCGCAAGTGCCGGCGGAACGAGGCGAGCAGGACGTCGTTGGCCGAAGTCGGAGCGGACGGCGCCTCCTCCACGAGCACACCCGATGCCCGCAACACCCCCAACAGGAGACCCAATCCCTGAAACGAGCAGTTGCGGTCCCCAACCCGGGCACGACGCGACTTGAGGAACTGCTCGAGGCGATCGGTCGTCAACTCGGCCGCCGCCACCGCGGCGGCCTCCATCCAGCGGCTCAGGTGGGCTATCTGGCGCAACTCATTGACGGTGGTGAGCGCCGTGTAGCCGAAATCCTCCAGGCGCGACCTGTACGCATCCGCGAAGGGAGCCAACGGCCCCTTGACCACAACCTTGGTGACCTTGCTCGTCGGTCTTCCCATAGCCCCTCCTTCTCTCGGATCGGAGAAGGAAGGATCCGTCCAGCCGCGTGGATTATGCCGACCTGCTGAGCGCGATCACCGCTTGCGGCAACGGTCTTCGGGCCGAGGTCGGCATAACGCGAACATCGGCATAATCGGCGTAGAGCACCACGGGGATCCCGCGGCGCACGATCGCCCGGCGCAGCAGCTCCTGGCAGGCCCGGGCGTTCTCGTGGGCGAAGAACCGGCCGTCGACGATCAGGCGGGAATGATCGTCCACGATCAGGAACAGCCGGGCTCGCACCGACGCGTCGACCCGTGGCCAGGGCACCCACGGGCCGACCAGCACATCGGTGATCCACCGGTCGTTGGGATGCTCGGCCTCGTAACGGCCGAACACCTTCGGTTCGGCCTCGAGCGCCTCGCGATGCAGCCCGGCCCGTCGCAGCTGGGCGCGCACGGTGCGCTCGGCGAC
>DATDHI010000296.1:0-13294 GCA_036521655.1 Pseudonocardiaceae bacterium
CTACGTCTTCCGGTCCCGGGTGACTGACTCCGCACGGGAATCGCGCGCCGAGACGATCCTGCACGAGATGGCGCACATGTGGTTCGGCGACATGGTCACCATGCGCTGGTGGGACGACCTGTGGCTCAACGAGTCCTTCGCCACCTGGGCCTCGGTGCTCTGCCAGGTGCAGGCCACCGAGTACACCGGCGCCTGGACCACGTTCGCCACCGTGGAGAAGGCCTGGGCCTACCGGCAGGACCAGTTGCCCTCCACCCACCCGATCGCCTGCGACATCACCGACGTCCAGGCCGTCGAGGTCAACTTCGACGGCATCACCTACGCCAAGGGCGCCAGCGTGCTGCGCCAGCTGGTCGCCTACGTGGGGCTGGAGAAGTTCCTCACCGGCCTGCGGATCTACTTCACCCGGCATGCCTGGGGCAACGCCACCCTCGCCGACCTGCTGGCCGCGTTGGAGCAAGCCTCCGGTCGCGACCTGTCCGGTTGGAGCGCGCAGTGGCTGGAGACCACCGGACTCAATACCCTCCGACCGGAGTTCGCCCTGGACGGTGACGGCGCGTTCGCCTCATTCGCTGTGCTCCAGGACGGTGCCCGTCCGGGGGCCGGAGAGCGGCGCACGCACCGCCTCGCGGTCGGGGTCTACGACGACAACGCTGGGGCGCTGGTTCGCACCCACCGGGCGGAGCTTGACGTCAGCGGGCAGCGCACCGACGTGCCCGAGCTAATCGGGGTGCCCTCGGGTCAGCTGGTGCTGGTCAACGACGACGACCTCACCTACTGCACGATGCGGCTCGATGAGCGGTCGCTGGCGACGCTGATCGACCGGATCGGCGATATCACCGAGTCGCTACCCCGCTCGCTGTGCTGGTCGGCGGCTTGGGAGATGACCCGTGAGGCCGAGCTCAAAGCCAGAGACTTCGTCACTCTGGTATTGGGCGGTCTGCCGGCCGAGACCGAGGTGGGCGTCGTGCAGCGCCTTCTGATGCAGGTACAGACCGCGGTGTCCTCCTATGCCGAGCCGACCTGGGCCGCCGAGTCCGGCTGGCCACAGCTCACCGGCAGGCTGATGGGCCTGGTCAGCATGGCCGAGCCCGGCTCCGACCACCAGCTCGCCCTGGTCAACGCGCTGACCGCGGCACTGCTGGGAAAGCCGGAGCTGGATGCGCTGACGGGCTGGCTGGCTGGCCAGGGTGTGCCCGATGCACTCAAGATCGACACCGATCTGCGCTGGCGGTTGCTGCACGCACTCATCGCTCACGGCGTGCTGGGCGAGGACGAGATCGCCGCCGAGCAGGACCGTGATCCCACCGCGACCGGGCGGCGCCAGGCTGAGCGGGCGCGGGCCTTGCTGCCCACAGCGGAGGCCAAGGAACGTGCCTGGCAGCGGGCGATGCGCGATGATGCGATACCCAACGCCACCAGCGGCGCGATCATCGGCGGGTTCAGCCACCCTGCGCAGAAGCAGCTGCTCATCCCGTACGTGGACCAGTATTTCGCTGAGATCGACGAGCTGTGGAGCCGCCGGACGTCCGAGCGCGCTCAGTCCTGCGTGCTCGGGCTGTTCCCGTCATGGTTGGTCGAACAGCGGTGCGTGGCAGCCGCCGACGACTGGCTGCAAGCCGGTGATTCCCCGCCTGCACTACGCCGGCTGGTCGCTGAGGGGCGGGCCGGGGTGGTTCGGGCACTGGCGGCCCGCCAGTTCGACAGCTCGTGAGTGGCGAGACGGTTACGAGTCGGCCTGGTCCGCGAGTATCCGCAGCCCGGCGATCAGGCCCCCGGTGAGGTCGCCCTCCCTGAACGAGGCGACCATGCTCTCCACCGCGAGCTTGCACACGCGGTCGGGGAGGCGCTGGTGGGCCTGGCTGCCGGTGACCACCTCGACCACCCGCTGACCGGGCGAGACGGCCACCAGCACCGCATGGTCGGCCCTGTCACCCAGCGAGTAGTGCAGCTCCTGTGCCCGGGCCCGGGCGTCGGTGCCCAGGTCGCCGAGGTACACGCTAAAGTGCAGGCTGGCGCTGCGGCTGGCCCGGGCGAGCGCGTCATCGAGCGTCGCCAGTTGCCCCGTGCTGAAAGGCAGGGTGCGCAGTACAGGTGTGATCCGTCGCGCGGCGGAGATCCGTCCCGTACCGACCACAGCCTCACCGGGCGCCAGACTCGGCTGGGGCTCAAGACCCGGCTGGGCCTCAAGACCCGGCTGGGGAGGGAACCTTGACTGTTGCCCGTCTCTCAGCGCCGGATCGTGGTTGTTGTGCTGTTGGTTACCAGTTCCCATGAGCGCCTCCCCATGTTGCACCGGATCCAGGCCCGGTACGGCGGCCTGCCGAGCCGTCGCGCAATGCCTCCGGGTTAGCGGTCCACAACACCGGCGGGTAATCCCATTCCTGTCCAGGACGGTACCGGCGAGCCCGAGTGAAGCTCGGGCGCAGCGTCAGCAGTCCCAGCAGGATCAGGATGGCCAGCGGAACGCCCGCGAGGACAAGGATGATCTCCAGGGACGTCACAGGCTAACGGTAGCTGACCGGCTACGATCACCTGCTCACCAGGTGGGCGGCGCCAGCGTGCCCACTGCGCGGCGCGCCCCTGCACGGCGTTGGTAGCGGTTTGTGGCAGCTGCGGCCAGGGTTGGTGGCTCTTGAAGGGCTACCAACGTCAGGCGACCTCGCCGAGGTAGGGCAACCACAGCGGGTCGGCGTCGGGCACCGTGGCCAGCAGCCGCCACTGCTGCCCGCGCGGGGCGCGCGGCACCGTCCGCAGTTTCCAGCCTAGCTCCGACAGCAGCCGGTCGGCCTTGCGGTGGTTGCAGCGGGCACAGCAGGCCACGCAGTTCTCCCAGCAATGCTCACCGCCCCGGCTGCGCGGCACCACATGGTCGATGGTCTCCGCACGGGCTCCGCAGTAGCTGCAGCGGTAGCGGTCCCGGTGCATCAGCGCTGCCCTGGTCATCGGGATCCGCGCCCGGTAGGGCACCCGCACGTAGGCACGCAGCTTGATCACCGAGGGGACCACGAGGCTGGTGGTCGCGGAACGCAGTACCAGACCCGCAGCGTCCCCGTGCACCACGTCAGCTTTGCCGCACACCACAAGCACGATTCCGCGGCGCAACGGCAGCGCAGTCAGCGGCTCGCAGGTGGCGTTGAGCAGCAGCACTCGGCGGCGCCCCCAGGCCGGCGCGCCAGTCGCAGTGGCCTTGTCAGTGACGACGACAGTGGTCTCGAGGAGCCCGGTTGAGGTTCCTGAGCGCGAGGCGGTCCATCGGGCCGCCCCCGCTGGGTGACCCTCCGGGCTGGGTTGTCGGTCGTGCACGCGACCACCTCCGCCAAATGCGCGCCACTAGTCCACCATGAAGGCGGCAATCGCGCATCCACCTGATGTTGACACGTGTCGGTGATCACTCGTGGAGGAGCCCGGCAACAGTGGTACAAGGGGGGCCGCGGATACAGTCCCCGGGTGACCCAGCAACTAATCCTGCAACCGGATCAGCCCGGCTGCATTCAGGACACGGGTTCCTGGTGCTCGCGCGTCTACCAACTCACCCACAACGACCTGCTGGCGCGCTACGCCGATGCCGTGGTGGGAAGCGGGCTGCGGATCCTGTTCATCGTCGTGCTCGCGGTGCTGGTCCGGGCGCTGGCGCACCGGATGATCAACCGGCTTACCCAGGTGACGGCCGAGGGACCACCGCCCGGGTTGCTGCGACCGCTGCGGGAGCGGGCCCCGGAGTCCCGGCGGGGCACCGGGGTCCTGTCGAGACGGCGATCCCAGCGAGCCCGCACGATCGGCTCGGTGCTGCGGTCCGGCACCACGTTCACGGTCTACGCAGTGGCGATCACCCTGGTGGTGGGCGAGCTCGGAATCAACCTGGGGCCGATCATCGCCTCGGCCGGCATCGTCGGCCTCGCGCTCGGCTTCGGCGCGCAGAACCTGGTGAAGGACTTCCTGTCCGGGATGTTCATGATGATCGAGGATCAGTACGGCGTCGGCGACATCGTCGACCTCGGGGCAGCCATCGGCACCGTGGAAGGGGTGGGCCTGCGAGTCACCACTCTGCGCGACACCAGCGGCACCGTGTGGTACGTCCGCAACGGTGAAGTGCTGCGGGTCGGCAACTCCAGCCAAGACTTTGCCGTGGCCGTCGTCGACCTGCCCGTCGGGCATGAGGCCGACATCCGGATGGCCACCGACGTCGCCAGCCGCACCGCCGCCGAGCTCACCGCCGAGGGCACCGTGCTAGTCGACGACGTGCTCGAATCGCCGGAGGTGCTCGGGGTCGAGTCGATCAGCACCGAGGGCGTGACGCTGCGGATCACCGCCAAGGTCCGCCCGGGGCGGCAATGGGCAGTTCAGCGGGCGCTACGGTCCGGCCTCATGGGAGCCTTCGCCGAGGCTGGGATCCCGCCGCCCTCGCCCGCCGGGGTGAACGGCCACCCGCCGGCCTGAGCCCATCGCCGCAGCACCGCCTCCCCGCGACAGGCCCGATCCGGCAAGGCAGGATGGTGGGGTGGCTGCACCGGAGAGCTTCTACGACGCCGTTGGCGGTGAGCCGACGTTCCGCCGGATCGTCGGCCGCTTCTATGAGCTGGTGGCCAAAGACGAGGTGCTGCGCCCGGTCTACCCGGAGGAGGATCTCGGTCCCGCCGAGGAGCGGCTGCGGCTGTTCCTCATGCAGTACTGGGGTGGGCCGCGCACCTACTCCGAGCAGCGTGGGCACCCGCGGCTGCGGATGCGCCACGTGCCGTTCCGGATCGGCCCCACCGAGCGCGACGCCTGGCTGCGCTGCATGCGTATCGCAGTGGAGGAGGCCGACCTCGGCGAGGCCTACCGGGCCGTGCTGTGGGACTACCTGCAGATGGCGGCGAACAGCATGCAGAACTCGCTGACCTGATCGCGGCCGACCGCGCCGCTGCGGATGGCATGATGGGCATCCGTGCGACGAGCCGACGACCACCGCGAGCTGGCCTCTGACGATGAGACGTGGTGGCGCGATGCCACGTTCTACCAGGTCTACGTCCGTTCCTTCGCCGACGCGAATGGTGACGGGGTGGGCGACCTGGACGGCGTGTGCGGCCGGTTGGGCTACCTCGAGCTGCTCGGCGTGGACGCGCTGTGGCTCACCCCGTTCTTCCGCTCTCCGATGGTCGACCACGGCTACGACGTCAGCGATGCACGCGATGTCGACCCGCTCTTCGGCGACCTGGCGGCCTTCGACCGGTTACTCGCCGACGCTCACCAGCGCGGGCTGCGGGTGATCATCGATCTGGTGCCCAACCACACATCCGACCAGCACGAATGGTTCCAGGCGGCCTTGCAGGCTGCGCCCGGCAGCTCCGAGCGATCCCGCTACCTCTTCCGGGATGGCGTGGGCCCGGGTGGGTCGGAGCCGCCGAACAACTGGACGAGCACCTTCGGCAGCCCGGCCTGGACCCGGCTACCTGGTAGAGACAATGGTGGGGGTCAGTGGTACCTGCACCTGTTCGCCCCCGAGCAACCCGATCTGAACTGGGAGAACCCGGAGGTCGCCACCGATCTCGAAGCGACCCTGCGGTTCTGGCTGGACCGGGGAGTGGACGGGTTCCGCATCGACGTGGCGCATGGTATGGCCAAACCGGCCGGGTTGCCTGACATGCCACACCCGATCGGCATGCGCGAGGGCCTTCTCGACGCCGACGTCGCCGATCCCCGGTTCGACGCCGAGGGCGTGCACGACATCCACCGGATGATCCGCAAGGTGCTCGACGAGTACCCGGCCCGGGTGGCGGTCGGCGAGATCTGGGTGACCGACGATGCCGCGTTCGCCCGCTACATCCGCCCCGACGAGCTGCACATGGGGTTCAACTTCCGGCTACTGGAGGCGGCCTTCGACGCCGGCAGCCTGCGCGAGGCCATCGAGCACTCGCTGAACGCCGTCCGGGACAGCCCGGCGCCGGCCACCTGGACGATCTCCAACCACGACGTGCCACGCCCGGTGACCCGCTACGGCGGCGGCGACGCCGGCCTGCGGCGGGCCCGGGCGATGGCCTTGGTGGTCCTTGCCCTGCCCGGACCGGTGTACCTCTACAACGGCGACGAGCTGGGCCTACCGAACGTCGACCTGCCCGACTGGGCGCTGCAGGACCCGATCTGGGAGCGCTCCGGGCACACCGAGCGCGGGCGCGACGGCTGCCGCGTGCCGTTGGCCTGGGAGGGCACGGCCCCGCCATACGGGTTCAGCGAAACCCCCGACAGCTGGCTGCCGATGCCTGGCGACTGGGCGGACCGCACCGTGGAGGCACAGCTCGAGGACCCCGACTCGATGCTGTCGCTGCATCGCCGCGCGCTGGAGCTGCGCCGGGAGCACCCGGCGTTCGCCGGCACCGAGCTGGAGTGGTACGGCGCGCCGGCGGGATGCTTCGGATTCCGCCGAACCGGCAGCGGACTGATCTGCGTGCTGAACACCTCCGGCGCCCACGTGTCGCTGCCCTCCGGAGAGGTCCTGTTGGCCAGCGGCCCGTTGGGGCCCGACGCCGAGCAGTTGCCTCCCGATACCGCAGTCTGGCTCGCCTGAGCCTCCTGCCACCTCAGACCAGCGGGAGCAGGGCATGCCGCCGGCGCAGCACCGCACCGTAGCGGGCGTCCAGCCGCAACCACGAGTCGGTGGCCGACACCCGGACGGTCTCAGCGACGCTGTGGCCGCCCACGAAGCCCATGCCGGACAGGGCGAACAGGCAGCGCAGCGGCACCCCCACGTCGAATCCTGCGCCACTGACAGTGATCACTTTCTGATCCAGCAACGCGGCAGGCGGGGAACCGTGCGGCCCGGGGTTGTCCCTCGCCACCGCAGCACCCTGGTCGGCGAGGTCGGCGAGCACCTCGGCGGGTACCTGATCCACCTCACGCCAGCCCCCCTGCGGGGGCAGCGCTGAGCGCCACAGCGCATCCTGCGGCCGGCCGGGGTCCACCACCGCGGCACCGACCACCGCCAGCGCAGCGAGCAAGTCCGACCCGCCGACGGTGAGGTCATCGGGCCGCAGGGCACCCCGCACCGAGCGGGTCACCAGCGTGTCGAACGGGGTGGACACCCAGGCGTGCACCCGGCCCTCCCCCCGGCTGTGGCCACAGCGCAACCGCACGATCGTGCCGCGGTCCAACCGGACCGCCCGGGCCACGAAGGCCCCGAGGTCATCCCGCTCAGCGGCGTCCGGAATGTGCAGGTCAGGCACTCCTTCCTCCGTCCTTGATGGTCCCAAGAATGGCCCCATCCCCGTGGGCGAAGAGGAACTCCCGCTCGAGCGGAGTCAGCCGGCGCGGCCTCTGCGCCCCGGTGTCGTAGGGGGCGAGCTGGGTACGGGCCGTGACTGCATCGCCGTCCTCCCCGGATACAGCGTAGTCCAGCCAGAACGAGGCTGCGCGCAGCTCACTGACCCACAACCGCACCCGCACCGGCTCGGCCGAGTACACCAACGGCTGCAGGTAACGCACGGCAAGCTCGACGACGATCACGCCCTCGGCGAGGGTCTGGGCACCACGCCGGGCACCCTCGCGGAACAGCAGCTCGATGCGCGCCTCCTCCAGGAGGGTGACCACCCGCGCATTGTTCACGTGGCCGTAGACGTCCATGTCTGACCAGCGCAAAGTGACGTCCGTGCTGAAGACCTTCATGTGCGAGCCCTCCCCTTTTGGCCGGGCGCGCTCGTGCGTGGGAAACAGCGTTACCACACCGTTTCCCACTCACGGGCGCGCCAGCGCCCGGATCGCGACTGACAGGGTCGCCAAGTCGAGGCTCCCGGTGGCGGAGATCTCCTCGAGGGTGGCCCTGGCCCGAGATAACCGCAAAGAATTCTCCCGCTCCCACCGCGCGATCATCGCCCCTGGCTGCGCCCCTGCGTCACCCGTGCGCAGCACGTCCAGAGTGATCTCGCGCAGCGCGGCGTAGAGATCGTCCCGCAACGCCAGCCGGGCCAGCGCATGCCATCGGTTGCCCCGCGCCAGCGCAGCGACCGAACCCAGCATCCGGTCGATGTCCAGGTGAGCCGACAGCGCGTAGTACAGCTCGGCAACCCGCCCGGCGCCCTGCCCTGCCAGCTCGGCAAGCTCGACCACGTCGAGCAGCCCGAAGGTGTTCAGCCCCGCACCCACCCGGCGCGCCAGCCGCTCGGGCACCCCCTGCTCGGTGAGCCGGCGGGTGGCTGCCGCGACGTCGTCCGCCTCCCGGCCGGCCAGCCAGTCCGGCACCTGCGGCTCCAGCGCCGCGACGATCGGGCGGAACCGGTCGATCTCGGCACCGACCGCTAGTGGCTGCGGCCGGGTGAGCAGCAACCACCGGCTGGCCCGGTCCAGCAGCCTGGCGAGCTCCAGCATCATGGCATCGGCCACCGAGCCCGGCACCGCGTTGCCCAGCTCGGCGATCGCCTGCCAGGTCGCCGCCAGGTCGAACACTGTCGTGATCACCTCATAGGCGCGCACCGCGTCGGTAGTGCTGGCCGACAACTCCTCGGCGAGCCGGTAGGCGTAGGTGATCCCACCGCGATCGACGACCTCGTTGACGAGCAGCGTGCTGGTGATCTCGCGGCACAGCGGGTGAGTGAGGATGCCCTCCGCGAACCGCTCGCGTAGTGGGGCCGGGAAGTACTCGGGCAGCCGCGCGCGGAACACCCCGGCATCGGGTAGGTCAGTGGCCAGCACATCGCCGGTCAGCTGGAGCTTCACGTGCGCCATCAAAGTCGCCAGCTCCGGTGAGCTCAGCCCCTCGCCGGCGGACTCCAGGGCGACCACCTGGGCGCGGGTCGGCAATGCCTCCAGCCTGCGGTCCAGCCCCCGCTGCTCCTCCAGGTATGTCAGCAGCCGGCCGTGCACCGACAGCATCGGCGCGGCCTGCGCCCGGCTGACCCCCAGCAGGGTGTTCTGCGCGGTGTTGTGGGCCAGGACCAGCGCGGCAACCTCGTCGGTCATCTCGACCAGCAGCGCCCGGCGCTGCGCGGTGCTCAGCGCTGCGTGAACGACCAGCCGGTCCAGCAGGATCTTGATGTTGACCTCGTGGTCGGAGCAATCCACCCCGGCCGAGTTGTCGATGGCATCGGTATTGATCTTGCCGCCAGCCCGGGCGAACTCGATCCGGCCGAGCTGGGTGAGGCCGAGGTTGCCGCCCTCCACGATCACCCGCACCCGCAGCTGCGCGCCGTCCACCCGGACCGTGTCGTTGGCCTTGTCGCCGACGTCGGTGTGGGACTCCGCGGAAGCCTTGACGTAGGTGCCGATCCCGCCGTTGAACAGCAGCTGCGCCTCGCAGAGCAGGATCGCCCGGATCAGTTCGGGCGGCGACAGCGCCGCGCCGTCACCGGGGACGCCGCCGGGGATGCCCAGCGCGCGGCCCATCTCTGGGCTGACCGGGATCCGCTTGGCAGTCCGCGGCCATACCCCGCCGCCGGTACTGATCAGCGAGCGGTCGTAGTCGTCCCATGACGAGCGCGGCAGCACGAACAGCCGGTGCCGCTCGGCGTAGGAGCTGGCCGGATCAGGGTCGGGGTCGACGAACACATGCCGGTGATCGAACGCGGCGAGCAACCCGATGTGCTCGGAACACAGCATCCCGTTGCCGAACACGTCACCGGACATGTCCCCGATCCCGACCACGGTGAAGTCCTCGGTCTGGGGGTCGATGCCCAGCTCACGGAAGTGCCGCGTGACGCTCTCCCAGGCCCCCCGGGCGGTGATCCCGATAGCTTTGTGGTCATAGCCGGTCGAGCCACCTGAGGCGAACGCGTCGCCGAGCCAGAACCCGTAGGACGCGGCGACCTCGTTGGCGAGGTCGGAGAACGTCGCGGTCCCCTTATCGGCCGCAACCACCAGGTACGGGTCGTCACCGTCGTGGCACACCACCTGATCGGGATGCCGGCTCGTGCCGTTGACCAGGTTGTCGGTGAGGTCCAGCAGCCCCGACACGAACATCCGGTAGCACGCGATGCCCTCCGCCTGGGCGGCCTCCCGATCCAGCCGCGGGTCGCCGGTCGCAGCGGGTGGGCGCTTGACCACGAAGGCGCCCTTGGCCCCGACCGGAACGATCACGGCGTTCTTCACCATCTGCGCCTTCACCAGCCCGAGCACCTCGGTCCGGAAGTCTTCCCGACGATCTGACCAGCGCAGCCCGCCACGGGCGACCTGACCGAAGCGCAGGTGCACGCCCTCCACTCGCGGGGAGCAGACGAAGATCTCGAACGCCGGTCGCGGCGCAGGCAACTCCGGCACCGCTCTGGGGTCGAGCTTGAAGGCCAAGTACCCCCTGCGCGTGTCGTCCTCCCGTGCACGGTGTGTCGGGCTCCCATGCGGGAGGTAGTAATTGGTGCGCAGGGTGGCGCGCACCAGGGTGAGCAGGCTGCGCAGGATGCGGTCGGTGTCCAGCCCGGCTACCTCGTCGATCATGACGACGATCCGGGCGGCCAGATCATGCTGCCGGGTGTGCCGGATGACCCGATCCAGCGCCGGGTCGAAGCGGGCTTCGAAGAGGCCGACCAGGGCCGCGGCGATGTCGTGGTGCGCAAGCAGCACGTCCCCGACATACTTCTGGCTGTACGGGATGCCAGCCTGCCGCAGGTAGCGCGCGTAGCCGCGCAGCACCGATGCCTGCCGCCAGTCCAGCCCGGCGCGCAGCACCAGGGCGTTGAACCGGTCCACCTCGCAGGCGCCGCGCCAGGCGGCCACGAATGCGTCTTCGAAGCGCTGCTGCACGTCCTGGACGTGCTGGTCAGACAGGGTGGTGTCGAGCCGAAGCCCGAAGTCGTAGATCCAGCACCGCACACCGTCACCGCGGATCACCTGGTAGGGCCGCTCGTCGACGACCTCGACGTCCATCTGCTGCAACACCGGCAACACCTGGGACAGCGTGATCGGCTGCCCCGCCAGGTAGAGCTTGAACCGCCGCTGCCCCGGCTCGGCGCGCTGCGCAGGATGAAGTTCGTGCGGGAGGTAGAAGCACAGATCCAGCCCATCCTGCGCGGTCAGCGCCTCCAGCCGGTGGATGTCGGCCAGAGCGGTGGCGGCGTCGAAGTCCTCCTTGTATGCCTCCGGGAGGGCCGTCAGATAGCGCTGGACGAGATCGACCGTGGCGGCCCGGCCGGATGTCGGGTCCGCCGGGACGTGGACCTGCTCGAGCAGCCGGTCATCCCAGGTGCGGATGGCATCCTCAAGCCGTTGGGTGATCGCGCCGATGTCCGGTGCGGCGGGAACCGCAGGATCGTCCGGGTCCGTGTGCACGGTGAAGTGCACTCGCGCGTGCACCGACTCGCCGATCCGGGCGTTGTAATCCAGGCCGGTGCCATGCAGATCGCGGGTCAGCACATCCTGCATCGCCAGCCGCGCGGTCGTGGTGTAGCGGTCGCGCGGCAGGTAGACCAGGCACGAGAAGAACCGGCCGTAGGGGTCGCGCCGGCAGAACAGTCGCAATGTGCGCCGCTGCGCCAGAGACAGCACGCCAGTCACCGTCTGGTACAGCGAGTCCGGGTCGGTGGAGAACAGCTCGGCACGCGGGTAGCTCTGGAACACCTCAAGTATTCGCTGCCCTGAGTAGGACTCGAGGGGGACGCCGGCACGACGGATCACGTCCAGCACGCGGCCGCGAATCACCGGTATGTCCAGCACGTTCTCGTGCAGTGCGGTGGTGCCGAGCACCCCCAGAAAGCGGTGCTCCCCGCTGACCTCGCCGCGCTGGTCGAAGGTCTTGACCCCGATGTAGTACGGGTAAACCGGGCGGTACACAGTGGCAGGGGCGCTGGCCTGGGTCAGCACCAGCAGATCAGGGGTCAGCGGATCGATAACGTCCGGTCCGCCGCTGAAGCTTCTGGCGGCAAGGCTGTCCCCGCGCAGCACGCCGAGCCCGGAAGCGGGCACCGCCAGCAAGGACGGCGCAGCGCCGTGCCCGGTGCCAGCCGCCCTAGGACCGGCAGCCAGCTGGTAGTGTCGGTAGCCGAGAAAAGTGAAGTTTCCATCGGCCAACCAGCGCAACAGTGCAGCTCCCTCCGCCACCTCATCAGCAGGCAACGGCAGCGACAAGACCTCCAGTTCGTGTGCCACGGCGACCGCGGCGCCGGTCATCCGCTCGGTGTCCTCGACGATGTCGCGCACATTGCTGAGCAGCGCGAGCAGTCCTCGCTGCACCTCGCGGGCCCGCCCAGGATCGGTGATGCGGTCGACGTCTACGAACATCCACGACTCGGCTCGCGCGTCCGCGGGCGCCTCGCCCGGATCGGAGCTGGCGAGCACCTCCTGCAGGGCTCCGGTGAGATCGCGGCGGACAACTACGATCGGATGAACCAAGCGCCGCACCGAGACGTTCATGCGGGCCAGCTCGGAGACCACTGAGTCCACCAGGTAGGGCATGTCGTCGGTCACGATCTGAACGACGGTGTCCGGCGAGCTCCACCCGTCCTTGGCGAGGGTGGGGTTGAGCAGCCGGACCAGCGCCCGGCCGGGGGGGCGATCGGCGGCCAACGCGGCGTGCGACCGGACCGCCGCGGCCAGCTCGGCGGGTTTGGCGTTGCTCAGCTCATCGGCCGGGACGAGCCGGTAGTACAGCGCGATGAACTCGGCGAGCCTAGGATCAGGAGGCTCCTGGCTGACCTCGGTGAACAGCTCAACGGGAACCGCCGCGACGTCGCGTCGCGGCGGTCCGCCAGCCGGGCCCGGTGCCGGATCGACCTCGGTACCGAGGCGAGGGGTGGGGGCTCTGGCGGTCATCGTTGCTGGCTCCACGCTCGAGGACACCCGGCGGTGCGCGGGTGGCGCCGACCACCCTAGTCACGTCACCTAGTCCCCGGCGGCGGATCGGCGGCCCGTCCTGGGGGGCGGCCACAGCGGCTCGGCGGTGAGATCCGGTAACCGAAGCAGGGGGTTGGTAACGGCCTCGGCGGGGTCCTCTTCGTGCCCGTCGGCCGGACTCGGAGCAAGTTGGAGTCCGGACGTCCAACGCTTGCCTGGGCGGCGGTGTCCAGGGGCATCGCTGCCGATCCCGGCATCGGCAGCGGTGGAATTGAGAGCGGCGCCTGGCGCCGTGGGGTCGGCGTCGCCGGCCGTGGCGTGGGCGTCGTCATACGTGGTGCCGGCGTGGTCGGCCGTCGTGTCGGCATCGTCAGCCGTCGTGCCGGCGTGGTCGGCCGTCGTGCCGGCATCGTCAGCCGTCGTGTCGGCATCGTCAGCCATGGCGTCGGCATCATCGGCCGTGGGAGGATGGCCTTCCCGGTAAGCGGCGAGCGCTTCGGCCAGTAGATCGCCGAGGCCCATCTGCTCAGTTTTCCCATCGCCTGCTGAGCCCTCATCTCCCGGCTCC
>DATDHI010000297.1:0-6008 GCA_036521655.1 Pseudonocardiaceae bacterium
GAAGCTGCACCCCAGCGGTTCAGGCGAGATCTACGTGAGCCCACCCCCGCGGGCGGGGTCGCCTGGAGGTACTCCTCTACGTCGAGTCCGACAACGCGACCGCTTTGCGGTCCTCTCGCAAGCTAGGCTTTTACCCACCACCACACCGACATGGAATTCCTGCGGCACTGACCGGGTGCCAGCGCAGCGGCCAGGTGTGCTGCCCACTGGGGGTGTCGAGCCAGATGAATTGGTGGTCGGGCGTCACGGTGAGCCCGAAGCGTTCCCAGCTTGGCTTATCGAGATGAACCCACGCGGTATGGGTGTCTTCGATGATCCGCCAGAGCTGGTGGGGGCCGGCCTCCCACACGTGGCGGGTGCCGTTGTCGGACTCTTCGCGTACTTCGCACCAGGAACCGTCGGGGGCGTGGAGCACGGTGTTGCGGGGTGGTTGGTCAGGGCCGTCGCCGCGGAGGCTGAAGGAGGTGCCGGGCGGTAGCGCGGTGTGCGCGAAGAACCAGAACGCGGTGTGTTCCCAGGGGCGGGTCAGATCCAACGTGGTGGTCGGTCCACGCTGTACACGTTCTCGCTGCCAAGGCGATGCGACAGCAGTGCGGCGTTGTATCCGGCGCCTGCGCCGATCTCCAGCACCTGGTGTCCTGCTTGGATGTCGAGTCTTTCGAGCATGCGGGTCATGACGGGGCACCTCGCGGACGGCCGCCTGCCATTCCGGCGAGTGAAGTTTGCCCGCCGCGGTAGCTCATCAGCCAGCGCAGCGGCCAACGTTGTCCAACCGGTCACGGGTATGCTCCCAGAGCGAGCAGATCAGCGAGAGACTGGGTGAGCGGCGCTCCGGTGCGGGCTTCGAGCCACCCGAACTGCCCGCGTCGATCCCTCGGGAGAAGCCTGCGGGCGCTGGAAGAAGACCCGCACCAGCAGCGCCAGCACACCACGACTCGCGTTTCGTTTCCGATGCTGGTGACCGTGGTCGGAGACGGCCGCACACGCCCGGCATGGCGGGCCGGGCGGCGCCACCAACGGCGCCGGGATCACCAGCCGCCCACACTGCGCCCAATACCGCCCCGGCCGGTGAACACCATCCAGCGAAGCATCGCTAACTCGGTGATCGAGGCCGTCAGCGACGCATGTCACCGGTATTAGCAAGGCCCCTAACTGCTCCGATCCCGCTGCGGCTTGGGTCGCCCTGGCGGCAGGCTGGGGCGGCGACAGCGGGCGGTGAGGCCACGAAACGGGCACAGAGGGCATAGCGCGCAGCTCCTGAGATGCAGTAGGGCCAGCAGGCTTCCTGGTCTGGCGGCCAGTCGAACTCGGCCGCGCATCGAGAGGAATATATTCCACAACTGGAAGGCAGTCAACCGCTGGCGCGCACCAGCTCGGCTGCGGCCTCGCCGAAGCGTGCGTTCGCAGCGAGCGCGTCGAAGACCTCCACGTACACGGCGACATCGCGTGGATCGTCGTGGTACATCTCGGCGCCAAAAGTCTCCACGACCACCAACTGCTCGCCGGTATCCGCGAAGTCGTAGATTGTGAACGCGTTCAAGCGTGGGGGACCTGGGGCGGCTGATGGCAGCACTCCCAGCTGCACTTGCTGGACGATGGCCGCGTCGACCAGTCGCTCGCGTTGCTCTTGCCACAATTGGTCGCTGGCAGGTGGCGACCACACCAGTGCCGCCTCCGTCACGATGAACTCAATCTTCGGATAGGGCTGCTTGAGGATGCGTTGCCGGGCGATGCGCGCCGTCACCGCCGCATCCAGATCTCGCTGCTGGGACAGGTTGGCGAGTCCGAGCACAGCCGCGGCGTAAGCGCGGGTCTGCAGCAACCCAGGCACAAGCGCGGATTGGAAGTCCCGGAGACGCGCCGCCCGTTGCTCTAGGCGCGCCACCTGCGCCTGCTTGGCAACTAGCCCAGCGCGATGCTCTCGCCGCCATGCTGACGCCTCTGCCAACGCAGTTTCAGCAAGTTCGAGCAGTTGGGCGCGGGTCTGGTCGTCGGCGTTGCAGGCGTGCGCCCAGGCGTCCACGTGGTCTACCCGGGCGGACTGTGCCCCTGTTTCTATCTTGGAGATCTTGCCCTGAGAAATGCCGGTAGCCCGGCCCAATTCGGTGGTGGTCAGCTCGGCGTCCAGGCGTAGTTGCCTGAGCCGCGCCGCCAGCGATCGGCGCACACTGGGTGGGTGCTGATCCAGTAGGTTACCAGCCAGAGTTGCCAGCTTTCATTCGCAGGCCATCAAGCGACAGTCACAGCGTCCACCCCAGCGAGATCGGTGCCTGCAGCCCACGCAGCGCCCCGAACGGAACGGGCTGTGCTCACTTCGCCAGTGGACATGCGCACCAGCCGGATTAGCTGCCCGGACTCATCGTAGATCAGCCGGACTCCCACCCGGTCGTCCAGCAACCAGAAGTCGTCCGCGCAAGCCAAGTCGGGGTGCAAGTCGGCATCGACCACCCGCACCTGCTCGCCCGCGGGGATACTGTGTGCCCGCTGCAGCACCAACTCGAATCGCAGGTACTCCGTCATCGGATGGCTCACCACGTGCACCCGACGCATCACGGCCCCACCTTCAATCCTGGGGCGCACCATTCCCGTCCAGGCTGCGATCAACGGGTCCACGGCATCGGGGATGCGCCCGTGCTCCTGCCACGCGGCGAACGCGGCGGTCTCCTCATCGCTGGCGTAGGCCTGACGAGTCTCCAGTCGGAATGCGGAGGTGGCGAACGTGCGCAGCATGCGCATCAGATCGATGACGGTTATCGTGTCGCCGTCCAGCGCGGCGACGGCATCTACGGCGAGCAGCGTCGGCAGCGCCACCACCTCCTCGCCGGGGGGTGGGTCAACGCCCGGATCGTCGGTGCGCCAACCTTGCACCAGCAGCATGACCGGGTCGCGGCGCCACACGGTAGGCGAGCCGCCCCCGTAAGAGCCGGGACTGAGCTTGGTCAAAGCCATGATCACCTCCGCAGCCTCCTGATACTATTCCACGAATATTCCACATCGGCAAATGTCGGGCTTGGTGGCGTGCTGCGGGGCTGGGTCTCAGCTGCTCGAGTCTGGGGAAGAGGGGTTCTCGACTGTCTCTCGAACAAGTAGAGCTCGTGTGCTTCGTGCCCAGCCGTCTCCTGTGATACCGCTCGCAGGGTTCTCCCTGCACGAGAACGAGGCCGTGTTCGTCGAGACTGTCACCGGGGAGCAGCGACTCGACGACCCTGGTGAAGTCGCGGCCTACACAAGAATGTTCGAATTGCTCCGCGATGCGGCTACCACCGGTCCGGATGCCGTGGCATTGGTTCAGCGCGTGGCGGCCGAGCTGCGCGACTGAACATGCACGGGATGATCCGCGACCGGTTATCTACTACCGGACACCGCGGCGATGGTCACGAATACGATGAAGATCGCCAATACCCCGACGCCCACCCAGCCGAGCACGATCCCGGCCATCGCCATGCCGGCGCCGCCCTCGCCGCGTTCCCTGATCTGCTGGCGCGCGATGTATCCGAAGATCAGCGCCAGGATGCTGCCGATCCAGTAGATCCAGATGATCCCCAGCACCATTGACGCGATGGCCAACCCGTTGGTGGGGCGCTGCGTGGGGTAGTTGGAATAGCCCGGGTAGCCATAGCCGTAGCTACTGGGATAGCCCGGCGGCGGCTGCCCGTGCGGGTGGCTGGGGGTGGTGGCGCCTGAGGCGTCTGGATTATGAGCCCCCCACTCCGGTTCGGGCGGCGGACTCGGGTACGGCGGTGTCGTCATCGCGGCCTCTCCCTCGTGGCGCTGCTCACCTCCACCGTGGCACATCCAGACCGCAGGTGAGTGTGTAACGGTGCCATAACACTGTCACTCACGAGGATAGTTCGCCGGTCACCAGGAAGCCGACCTGCCGGGCGATCGCGACCGCGTGGTCGGCGAATCGCTCGTAGTAGCGGCCGATCAGCGCAGCGTCCACGGCCGGTTCGACCCCGTGCGACCAGTCCTCGGCGAACAGGATGTGGAAGATGCGGCGGCGCAGCGCGTCCACTTCGTCGTCGACCCCGGCCAGCCGTTCGCCGGACAGCGAGTCCTTGCTCTCGATCGCCCTCGCAGCGTCCTCAGCGAGGCCGGCGGCGAGCATGCTCATCCGCGCGAACACCGGGCGGACGTCGGCCGGGACCGGCACGGCCGGATGTTTCAGCCGCGCGATCTTGGCGATGTGCTGAGCCAGGTAGCCCATCCGCTCCAGGTCGCCCACCGCGTGCATGGCGACCACCACCACCCGCAGGTCGGTGGCAACCGGTGCCTGCAGCACGAGCAGTTGGAGGCAGCGCTGATCCACGTCCTCGCGTAGTGCCTTCATCTCCTCCTCCCCGGAGATGACCAGTTCGGCGAGCCCCAGGTCGGCGTGGTGTAGCGCGGTCGAGGCGTTGGTCATCATCTGCCCGGTCAATCGAGCCATTCTGGCCAGGTCGCCGATCAAGGTGTCCAGTTCGGCGTGGAAGGTCTGCCGCATTGCCAGAGGGTACGGCTGCACGATCGCGCAGGTTCACCCACCTAGGTGGACTGGAGGTGAACACGCGGTGACGCCAGCCCGACAGAATCTCCAGAAAATTCCGCCAACCGCATCACCCGCGCGAGATGACCGACTTCAATCCTGCCGCCAGTCGTGGCGCCACAGTGCCCGACCACCGCAGTGGTGCGTGGGCGCGTCAACTGGCGACCAGCCTCGCCTCATCTTCGCTGTCGACGACATGGCGGCGCTCTACGCCCATTTCCAAAGTACCGGCGTCGAGATCATCTCCGGCGGCGCGGATCAGCCCTGGGTCATGGTCCGCGACGCCGACGGCAACGCGGTCGTTTCGAGAAGTAAATCCCGACTCATGCTGCCGATTCACCCGCCGGCGGGAGTCCCGGTGACTGTGAGGTCGCGGAGCCGGCCGAAGTCGTCGAACGAACCGAAGCCGACCCTGCCACCAGCATGAAATGTGGTGTCCTTGGCGGTCATCAGCGGCGCTTGCGCGCCATCAATGTACACCGCAATCTCCCCTGAATCAGCGCAATGCTTCACCCGAACTCGATGCCATTCCGCGTCGGTAATGGCAGGTGGGGCACCGAGTGAGCGGGCCTCGTTCCATTGATCGTCGATCCGCCGCCGGTCGGCGTTGTTCACGACGAATATTCCATTGTGCGGGTAGATCGTGTTGTCCGTCGAGAGGTGGACGTAATAGTATTGCGTGGCGGACCGGTAACCGAATACGATGATCACATCCCGGCCGTTGACGTCGACGGGGGCATCTATCCGGACCATGCCGTCGATCTGGACCGAGCCGAATCCCGGCCCCGCGGACAACGTGGCGTACTCGAAGGGCCGCCGAGGGCCTGGGCGCTCTACCCCAGGCTCGGCCAAGATCACCACTGTGCCCGGGAACTGCCATTTCGCGGCGGTAACCGGCGCCCAGCTCTCCGCCTTCATCACGTCGATCACCGTTGTATGGCCGACGTCGCAGCCGGCGAACTGATGCCCTATGGCCGCCGGCGGCGCCGTAGGCCCAACGGCTGCCTGCGGCGCCGAGCAAGCCACCGCACCGAGCACAGCAACAACCAACAGGTACCGACTGAACTTCGACATACCCGCTCCCCTAGCCGACGCGGCGCGCGCCGGTCACTTTCCAGATTTTCCCATTCGCTTTGGACAGGATGTAGAGCTCGCCATCACCGCCGCTACCGAACCGGAGGTCGACCCGGGAGTCGCCTGCCAGATTTTGCATTGTCACCTGCTTTCCCGTGCCGTCCAAGAGCCGGAACTCATGGATCTTAGCCAAGTTCTTGTCGCCTCGGCGCATCTCGCTCGCGTCGGTGTAGAAGACGCGACCGTCGACGCCGTCGCCGAACACGTACTTACCGCGCAGGTCCGGCACGCTGTCGCCGTGATAGACGAAGCCGCCGATCACCGCGTGCCCGATGTCTTTATCGCAGGGCCAGCCCGGTGGCGGATTGTGCTGGTAGGCGGCCACTGGGTAGGTATAGCCGTACTGCTC
>DATDHI010000298.1:0-1606 GCA_036521655.1 Pseudonocardiaceae bacterium
AGCTAGCTGGCCAGTTAACAACTGCGGGGTGCTCAGTTAGCGGACGTGCCCGTTTCCGGGTCTCCGCCAGCTACAGCAGACGTGGTGGAGACGTTGAGTTGGTCGCGCCTGATGCCCTTGCCGTTGGCCTTATGGCGGAGCTTGCTGTCCACCCAGACGTTGCCGGGCCCGATCGGTGGCGTGAGCCCGCAACAACTTGCGCAGCCGTTAGGACTCGCGATGAAATAACCTCTGTTTCGGCTGCGTGGACAGTACGGTTCGTGCTATGGCGGTCGCGGTGGAGTCGTTGGCTCGTCGTTACGAGGCTTTGCGGCCGCATCTGACCGAGCGGCAGCGACGGTTGTGGCTGGGCGCCGAGGCGCGAGAGCTGGGTGCGGGTGGGGCGGTGGTGGTCGCCCAAGCGGTGGGAGTGGCTGCGGACACGGTGCGTCGGGGTCGCGCGGAACTCGACGATCCGGTGGCTCCGCCGGTGGGTGTCTCACGCCGGCCCGGGGGTGGGCGCAAGCGCGCCGAGACCCAGGACCCGGAGTTGGTCGCGGCATTGGAGAGGTTGGTCGATCCGGACAGTCGCGGGGATCCGATGTCGCCGTTGCGGTGGACCTCGAAGTCAACCCGCGCGTTGGCCGCGGCGTTGCGACAGGCCGGGCACCAGGTCAGCGAGTTCGTGGTGCGCCGGTTGCTCAAGGCGCTGGGGTACAGCCTGCAAGCCAACGCCAAGACCTCTGAAGGGCGTCAGCATCCCGATCGCGACGCGCAGTTCGGTTACCTCAACGAGCAGGTCAAGGCCCACCAGGACGACGACTGTCCAGTGATCAGCGTCGACACCAAGAAAAAGGAACTCGTCGGCGAGTACAAAAACGGCGGCCGGGAGTGGCATCCGCACGGGGAGCCCACCCAGGTCAACGTCTATGACTTCATCAACGACGAACTCGGCAAGGCGATCCCCTACGGGGTCTATGACCTCGCCGCGGACACCGGGTGGGTGGGTGTGGGGACCGACCACGACACCGCCGCCTTCGCGGTGGCCACCATCGCACGGTGGTGGGACGCCGTCGGCCAGACCGCCTACCCGGGTGCGACCAAGCTGCTCATCACCGCCGACGGCGGCGGGTCCAACGGCTCCCGAACCCGGCTGTGGAAAACCGAGCTGGCCGCACTAGCCGCCCGCACCGGCCTGGCGATCACCGTCTGCCACTTACCCCCCGGCACCTCCAAATGGAACAAGATCGAACACCGGCTCTTCTCCCACATCTCAATGAACTGGCGCGGACGACCCCTGACCAGCCACGAAGTGATCGTCGAGACCATCGGAGCCACCACCAGCCGCACCGGCCTGCGCGTCCACGCCGAACTCGACGAGGCCACCTACCCCACAGGAATCAAGATCCCAGACCAGGAGATGAAAGCCCTCCAAGCCAACGGCACCCTCCTCCGCCACGCCTTTCACGGCGAGTGGAACTACACCCTGTACGCCCATCCCGACACGCCTAACCCGAGATGATCTAAATCATCGCGGGCCCTTAGCCGGGAGCAACAGGCGCCACCACAGGTGGTGAAGAAATCGACCAAGATCCAGTCTCTCAGGAGCCGCGTTGTCAGTCTGCTC
>DATDHI010000299.1:0-6220 GCA_036521655.1 Pseudonocardiaceae bacterium
GGTGGGCCTGGTGGGCCAGGGATTAGCGGTGTCGTCTGCGACCACTGGGCGCACTGGTTGAGCGCTGCAACACCCTCCGTCACGATGCAGAACCGTGAGGTAACGCCGGTACTCTTGCTCGATCGGGTCAATTCTCACCCGATCCACTCCACCGGCGCCTCAGTTCTGCTTCAGCCTCACCCAGGCCTGCGCCAGGTTACGCAGGTCATGGACCTGTCTGATCAGCGAGCACCTTCCCGTTGAGCTGGATCGCGTCGGGATTCAGGCGGCCGAGCAGCTGGCGGCCTGCAGAACCTAATGAGTGCCGTACCCGCCCGATGACTGATCCAGAACGGGGCTTGTGAGCTCTTGGCGGAGACTGTCGCGGCGGGTGCGGTGGACTGCTGATCAGAAGCGGGGACGGTGATCTCTCGGACAGACGGCGGCCGGGCCGCCGGCGCGGACCTACCTAGCGAAGACCGTGCCGGCGCGCCGCCGCTGGTTGAGCAGGTTTTCGATGTGATCATCGCAGCCGCGAGCCGCTGACAGCATCATGACTTGCCAGAGCGGGGCCAGCGAGCCCTTCGGAAGACGGCGGGTGCTGTCAGTCGCTGGGGGCTGCGAACGACTGGTGCGATGGCGGGCCGAAGAGTCCTCTCATTAGTCTCCGATCCCCCTGTCGGGCGGCCCGTTCCGGGCTGAAAATGGGCTTGGCTGTCCGCTGACGTCGTTGCTTCCTTGATCGGGTTGAGGTCGTCCATTAGTCGGGCGTTGGGAGCTGTGTCCTGGGCTGTTCAGTGTTGCTTCGAGCACGCGGATCAGATTCGCCTGGCCCCTGGCAGCTCCTGCGGGCAGTCGCCGGTGGTTGGTTGTGATGACGAGGGGGAGGGTGTTGTGTTGGAGGAAGATCCGCAGGTTGAGGAGATCGTGGCCCGGGTGGCGGCGTTGGATATTGGTAAGGCCGAGGTGGTCTGCTGTGTTCGGGTTCCGCATGAGGGCAAGCCGGGGCGGCGGTTGCAGGAGGTAGCGACTCATTCCACGATGACTCGCTCGTTGCTGGCGATGGGTGATCATCTGCGCTGTTTGGGAGTGAGCCGGGTGGTGATGGAGGCCACCTCGGATTATTGGAAACCGGTGTTTTATCTGTTGGAGGCGCAGGGGTTGGATCCGTGGTTGGTCAACGCCAAGGATGTCAAGCACCTGCCGGGCAGGCCTAAAACGGACAAGCTAGACGCGGTGTGGCTGTGCAAGGTCGCTGAGCGGCAGATGATCCGTCCCAGTTTCGTGCCGCCGCCGCAGATCCGCCGGTTGCGGGATGTCACTCGGTACCGGATCGATCTGGTGGGGGTGCGGACCGCGGAGAAGCAGCGGGTGGAGAAGCTGCTGGAGGACGCCCCGTTGACTGAACTACTGGGACCGGTGTTTGTGTCGGCGCGTCGGCTCGTGGGGTGCGTCGCTACGGTTTCGCGCCGTGACTGGAGCAGCGGATGTGCCGCGGGATCTGGCGTCGTTGGTCGTGCCCCGCTGTGGGGCGGTTGTCGCGACGGGAGAGGTGTTCGAGCCGTTTCGGCTGGTTGACGGCACCGGGGTCGTAGTCGGACCGGCCGCGGTGTTCTTGCGGGATCTGCAGGCGTGTGGTCGGTCGGCGAGCACGTTGCGTTCCTACGGGATGGATTTGTTGCGTTGGTTCCGGTTTGTGTGGGCGATCGAGATCTCCTGGGATCGGGCGACCGCGATCGAGGCTCGCGATTTCTGCTGCTGGATTCAGCTAGTCGACAAGCCGACCGGTCCGCATTGGCGCCGTCTGGCTGACGGGCGGCCGTCCGCTCCTTCGCCGGCGTCTACCCGACGGGGGCAAGTGCCGGTTCCGAACTCGGTGACCGGCAAACCCGGCCTCGGTGTCAAGTACGGGGCAAGGACGGTGGCGCATTGCGAGACGGTGTTGCGTGGCTTCTATGAGTTCCATCTCGAGGCGGGCAGCGGGCCGATGGTGAACCCGTTCCCGCTAGCACGCCACCGCCGGGCCGGGAGGGTGAACGCGCATCACAACCCGATGGAGGCGTTCGGGGCGCAAGGCAGTGGGCGGTTCCGGCCCAAGGTGCCCACGCGGGTGCCACGCCAGATCCCGGACGAGAAGTTCGATGAGCTGTTCGCCCAGTTGGGATCGCATCGAGATCGGGCACTGGTGGCGTTTTGGATATCGACAGGGGCGCGGGCCTCGGAGCTGCTGGACGTCAGGCTGGGCGATGTCGACCCGGGACAACAGCTGATCACCGTGATCCGGAAAGGGACTCGGGTACTGCAGCAGTTGCCGGCTTCACCGGACGCGTTCGTGTGGCTTCGGCTCTATCAGGCGCAGCTGGGCGACCTCGTGTCGGCCGGGCGGGATCAGCCGCTGTGGTGGACGCTGCGGCAGCCGTTGCGCGCGTTGAACTATCACGCGGCCCGGGCGATGTTCACTCGCGCCAACGCTGCGCTGGGATCGAACTGGTCATTGCACGATCTTCGACATTCGGCCGCTTACCGGATGGCCCGCGACCCGCAGATGACACTGACCGACGTGCAATGGGTCCTCGGACACGCCCACTTGTCGACGACACAGCTGTATGTGACCGCGCCGGTCGAGGACATGATCGCCGCGGTATTGGCGCATCACAACCGACGCGCCCAAAGGCCCGACGCACAAGCGGGCAGGGCGGCTGAGCGGCTAAGTTACCGTCCCGAGTCGCTTGCGGTGCTGTTCGGGCGGGCAAACCAGTGAACGGTGTCGAGCAGGTGATCGGCGCCGAGCAGCGAGATTTATATCAGGGAGCCCGACCCCGTGCCCGGGCTGAGTCCTCATCGTCGCGTTTGCTGGCGCTGTTGCGCCGGTTCCCACCCCGGCTGCTACCGGACAGTTGGCCGGCGACCGCGCAACCCCGTCAGACGATCATGGCCCGGCTGCTTGACGACCTGGTTACCGCCGCCTCGCCTGGTCCGCGGGCCGATCGGCGCCGTGACCTGGTGCGGGTACTGGACTGGCTTGAGCACCAACCCGGTGAGACTTGGCAGGACCGCTGGCTTGCCTCAGGCGCCGACGCTGAGGGCAACCGCGCGTGGCGGCGGTTGCCGGCCGAGGTGCTGGCCACGACCGGTCGGGGACTATCCGACACCGAACATGGCCGCCTCATGGCGGCCCGCGGCGCGTCGCTGCTGGTCTACGGCGACGTGATCCGCCCCAGCCTGGGCTGGCTGATGACACCGGCCACACCACGCGATCTGGTCAGCGAGATCGCCGGCCGCCGCGACCCGGCTGGATTCGCACGCCTTGCCCGCGACAGCGCGGGCGTCAACGCGCACACCACCGGGCTGGCGCTGCGCCGGATAGCCAGCATCATCGCCGCCAAGGGCGGCGTCGTCAGCGACATCACCATCGGCGACAGCCTTGAACTGCTGCGTATCGCCGAGGACCAGCACGCCGGGGCGGCCGCGAGCAGTCCGTACTTCTACCAGCTGCTGCGTGCCGCTGGCGTGTTCGGTGGCACCGCGCCGACGGTGCGAGGCCTGCGAACGCAAGGACAGCTCAGCTGTGAGCAGCTGATCGACCGCTACGGCCTGGCCTGCCGGCCGGTGCGTGACCTGCTCGTGGACTACCTGCGCGAGCGTCAGCCCAGCGTGGACTACGCGAGCCTGCACAAGCTCTCCTACACCCTGGGCCGACTGTTCTGGCGAGACCTGGAGATACATCACCCCGGCATCGAGTCGCTGCACCTGCCCGCCGAGGTCGCGACCGCGTGGAAGCAACGCATCGCCACCAAGACCGTGCGCACCAAGCTCGATAAGGGACAGCTCGACGCGAGGTCCGTGCCGCGGATCAACGCCGCTGACCATGTGATGACGGTGCGCGCTTTCTACCTCGACTTGAGCCAATGGGCCGCCGACGACCCATCCCGCTGGGGACCGTGGGTGGTCCCGTGTCCGGTCCGCGACACCGAGGCGACGGCGCAGAAGAAGAAACGTTCCCACCGCAAGTCCAGAATGGATCAACGCACCCGCGAGCGCCTGCCAGTCATGCCCGTCCTGGTCGATACCGTCACCAGCGCTCTGCAAACAGCCGCGCAGCGCTTGCAGGCGGCCCAAGCCAGCGCGCCAGGCGCGTTGTTCACCGCGGCGGGCCAGACGCTGCGCCGTTCGATCACCAGCCACGCCACAGTGGGCAAAACCTGGGCTGAAGATCCCAACACCAGTAAGCGGCGCGATCTCAGCCACGAAGAACATCAAGCGTTCTGGACCTGGGCCGCCGTCGAGGTGCTGCGTCACACCGGTGTTCGCATCGAAGAACTTACTGAACTCTCACACCACAGCCTGATCCACTACACGCTGCCGGCCACCGGTGAACTCGTTCCGCTGCTGCAGATCGCGCCGTCGAAAACCGACGTCGAGCGCCTGCTGGTGATCAGCCCCGAACTCGCCGACGTGCTGTCGGCAATCATTAGCCGAGTCCGTGACCAAAATGGTGCCGTCCCCCTCGTGGTCGCCTACGACTACCACGAACGACTCTGGAACCCGCCGATGCCGCTGCTGTTCCAGCGCCACTTCGGCGGCGAAAACCGGCCCATCGCCGCACCGGCGATCCGCGAACTCATCACAACCGCCCTGGCCGGCACCGGACTCACCGACGCCAGCGGGCAACCACTGCGGTTCGTGCCTCACGACTTCCGCAGAATCCTGATCACCGACTCGATCATGCACGGGATGCCGCCCCACATCGCTCAACTCGTCGCCGGCCACCGCGACATCAACGTCACCATGGGTTACAAGGCCGTCTACCCCGAGGAGGTCATCACCAGCCACCGCGCGTTCATCGCCCGCCGCCGTGCGCTGCGCCCCAGCGAGGAATACCGCACACCGACCGATGAGGAGTGGGACGAGTTCCTCGGTCACTTCGAACGTCGCAAAGTCTCCCTCGGCACCTGCGGACGTTCCTACGCCACACCATGCATCCACGAACACGCGTGCATCCGCTGCCCGCTCCTACGACCCGACCCAGCCCAACGGGCCAGACTGATCCAGATCCGTGACAACCTCATTGACCGCATCACCGAAGCCCATCACGAGAGCTGGCTCGGTGAAGTCGACGGACTCAACGTCAGCCTGGCCGCCGCCCGCCACAAACTCGCCCAGCTCGACACCCTCGCCACACGACGGCGAGCAGTCCATATCGGCATGCCGGCAAAACCCATGTGATCCAGCACGTTCGGAACCACCCGGCCGACGACCAGAACAAGATCACTTAGTTCAGAGAAGCCCAGATCAAGCTCTCGGTGGTGGCCTCGGACATTTTCGGGGTCTCGGGTCGGGAGATGATGGCCGCGCTGGTGGGTGGGCAGACCAACCCCAAGGCGTTGGCGCAGCTGGCGCGGGGTCGGCTGCGCGCCCAGCTCGGGGCGTTGGAGGAGGCGTTCACCGGGCATTTCACTGACCACCACGGCTTCCTGCTGGGCAGGATGCTGGGCCGGATCGACGCGCTGGACGCCGACATCGCCGCGCTCGAAACCAAGATCGAGGAGATGGTCGCCCCTTTCGCCTTGGCGGTGGAGAAACTCGATGAGATCCCGGGAGTCGGAACCACCGCGGCAGACGTCATCCTCGCGGAGATCGGTATCGATATGAGCAGATTCCCCACCGCCGCTCACCTGGCCTCCTGGGCCCGTTTCGCCCCCGGGGTCAAGGAATCGGCGGGCAAGAAGAAAGGCAAGGGCACGACCGGCCACGGCAACCGCTACCTGGCCCGAGTCCTGGGTGAGGCCGCGGTATCCGCCGGGAAGACCGACACCTTCCTCGGGGAGCGCTACCGGCGCATCGCGCGGCGCCGCGGCAAGAAGAGAGCCATCGTCGCAGTGGGACGTTCCATCCTGGTCATCGTCTGGCACCTACTGTCTGATCCCGAGGCCCGTTTCCACGACCTGGGCCCCGACTTCTACGACAACCGCACCAGCCCGGAACGCAAGAAACGTAACCACATCCGCCAACTCGAAGCACTGGGCTACAAAGTCACCCTCGAACCCGCCGCCTGATTACGGCTTCCCCCATCCCGGCTCCGCGACAACATCATGCCAAGCCGGTGGTCCCGCTCGCCCGTCCCCGGTCTAATTTTCGGATCAGTCCCCATGTCCCCGGTGGGGTCGCCGCGCCGGCGGTGAAAACTGTGCGTGGGGCTGCCCGCCCGACGCCGTCGTTTCCTTGGCATTCGAGGTCGTTG
>DATDHI010000300.1:0-8663 GCA_036521655.1 Pseudonocardiaceae bacterium
CGTTGGCGGCCCGGCCCGGATGACAATCCACGGATGCTGGCCGCCCAGATGCACCACATCGCCTCGCTGAGCACGCTGGAGAGTGTCCACTTCGGCGTCATTCCGTGGAAGCGGGTTCAGCGGGCACCGCCGAGGGGCGACTTCATCGTCTACGGCGAGCCGGGCGTTGACGAGGACGTCCACGTCGCTCTCTACACCGCCACCCGCGAGTTGCATATCCGGGACCAGGCGGAGATCGCCGTGTATCTCGATCTGTGGAGGAAGCTCTGCGAGGACGCGGTGTTCGATGAGGACGCCCGCGACCTGCTGCGTTCCCTGGCGAGCGAGTTCCTCGCGGAGTAGGCCGGCGACACACCGGCTTGACGAGACCTCGGGGACGTGCATAGTCACTTCTGACTGGGACGGGAATGCATAGATGTGACTAGGCAGCGCCAGCTACGAGCTGCGGCGGGTCGGGTGAAGTCCCCGTGCCCCGGCCCCGCCGCTACCACAGGGAGGACGATGATGGTCGTACCGATGAGGGCCGATCGCACGGCGGTCGCGGCGAGGACCGAGTTGGGTCAGCTGTGCACTGTGACGGTGCAACGCGATCCCCTCGGGGACCACCTGCTGCGCTACGAGGGCAGCGAATCCGCTGCGGCGGAACTCACGCCCGAGGTCATCGAGCTGCTCACGGTTGCCTTGTCGGTGCGCGGCCGATCCCCGATCCCGGCCCGGAGCCCGCACGGTGGTGCGTGCACGCTGCTGGTGATCGGGCACCAGGACGGTCGGGCCAGCCTGTACTTCCACGCCTGCACCGCCACGAGCGCCGCGCTGGACACCGCAGCCCGGGACAAGTTGCGGGCGGCACTGGAATTGATGGCGGTTAGCTGAGCAGAGAGGTGCGGGCCCGCTGGACATGGCGGGCTGGGGAAGGCGAGGACGACGCTGGCTCAGCTGGTACCTCACGCGGCTGCTGTCAGCGCTGTGACATTTCCCATGGTGCTTGCGGGAGGACGTGTCCGGTCTCGATGAGGGACTTGAGGTTGGACATCACCGCGGCCCATCCCGCGGCCGCCACGTCCCGTTCGGCTTCGTCGGCGAGGTTCTCGTGGGTGACGGTCAGCCGGACGATATCGCCGTAGGGTTCGATGTCGAAGGTGACCTTTGACGGGCCATCGGCCGGCTCCTCTCCGGGCATTGCCCAGGTGGACACCAGCCGTCTGGGCGCCACGCTGTCCAGAACCGTGCCGACGACGTCGGCGATGCGCGTACCGTCGGCGCGTTGATGCTCCCACGCGGAGCCGACCTGCCAGTCCGAAACGTTGCTGTGGCCCCAGTATTCGGCTGTCAGGTCGGCGTCGGTCAGCGCGTGCCAGACCTTCTCCGGCGTGCTCTCGATGTAGATGACGTACACGAAGCTCGGCTTGTCAGTCATGTCTTCCTCTGCTCGTCGTTTCAGGGTGCTCAGCGCCCGAAGACGCGGACGCTCGAATTTGTCGATCCACCGTTCCTGGATCTCATTGAGGGGAACGGGATTGAGGTAATGCAGTTTTTCCCGCCCCCGCCAGACCGTGCTGACCAGGTTGGCAGCCTCGAGGACAGCCAGGTGCTGCGTCGCCGATTGACGCGTCATACCAATGCGCTCACACAGCTCTCCCAGCGTCTGCCCGTTGTGCTGGTGAAGCCTGTCCAACAGGTAGCGCCGAGTCTGGTCGGCCAGCGCTTTGAAGACGTTGTCCATCCCTGGGCGCACACTGTACGTTATGCAGGTAACTGCCTGCATGTCAACCAGCGGTGCATGAGAGCTCGACACACCGTGCATGAGAGACCGACACGCCGGGGGGTCGGCGGGTGGTCAGGGCTGCTTACCGGCTGAAGACCAGTTGCCCGAACTGTTTGGAGCCGTTGCGGGCGGGCTCCGCTGTCCATCGCGACATCCGGCTTCCGGTATTCGGTCCGGTCTCGGCGGGTAAGACCCGGTTGGTCTACGCAAGTCTGCTGGCTTTGCGGGACCAGGCGGTTGCGGCGGGTGCGTCGGTGGAATTTGCCGACGAGCAGAGCAATCGGGCCTTCGACCACGGCGTGGAGATCATCCGGACCGGCGCGGACACCGCGAAGACATTGGCTGGTCGACTGCCGACGGCGGTCACCGCCCAGGTCACCTCCGTGGCGCGCCGCAAAGCCTTGCTGCATTTGTTCGACGCCGCCGGCGAGTTCTACATCGACCGCGATGACAACAGTGAGTTGTCGTTCCTCGACCACGCGCAGGGTCTGGTGTTCGTGGTCGATCCCTTCTCGATTCCGTGGGTGCGGGATCAGCTCGGTGGGCTCGGCCAGGTCATGCTTGCCCGCGCGAATGCGGCGGTGGACGATCCCGAGCAGGTGTATCACGTCACCGCAGGCCGGTTGCGGGACTACGGCGTGCGGATGTCCCACCAGCGGCTGGCGATCGCCGTGGTCAAGGCTGACCTGCTGGTCGATCTCCCGCCGACCCGGGATCTGCGCCCGCACCAGGTCCGGGAATGGCTACAGGAGGCCGGTCTGGACAACCTGGTGCTCGCGGCCGAGCGGGACTTCGCCGAGGTCCGGTACTTCGTCGTGGCGTCGGTGCACGGCGTGCCGGCGGGCAATCCGATGTCCCCGGCCAACCCGTTCGCCTGGCTGATGGCGAAGGCCGGTCTACAGCTGCTACCCGGCGAGCTTGACCCGACCAAACAAACCGAGGAGGCGACGTGACCGCGCGCGGGCCGCAGGATCCGACCATCGCTTACTCCGCGCATCGGGCAGCGCTGATCGGCATCGTGATCATGATCACGCTGAGTACCGGACTGTCGTGGCCGCGCTGGCCGTCCTGACTGCGACGGCGACCTCGCACCGCCTGGGATCCACCGCGCTTGGTGACCGAACTGCACCCGCAGGACGGTGGATGATGCACCATGACGACCCTTCACCAGGTCGGTCGGAACGGAGATCATGTTTGAGCGAGTGACGGTGGAGCCAGGTAAGATGAACGGCCAGCCCTGCATACGCGGTCTGCGTTTCACTGTGGCCCACCTGGTTCGGCTGGTCGCTGCAGGCTGGACGCTCGAGCAGGTGCAGGCAGAGTTCCCGTTCGTCGAGCCTGAGGACGTGCACCAGGCACTGCTGTACGCAGCTGAGGCAGCGGAGGTCACCACACTACCGCTGCGTGAGTCCGCGTGAGGTTTCTCGCCGACAAGAACATCTCGCACCGGTTGTGCGCCTATTCGATAACGCCGGCTACGAAGCGGCTCACGTCGACCAGCTCTCGCTCGGCGTCGCCGAGGACATCGCGATACTGGAATTCGCACGGTCGGGCGAGTGGGTTGTCGTCTCCTCCGACACCGACTTCGGCATGTTGCTGGCCGCACAGCGAGCGACAACCCCGTCTGTGATTCTCACTCGGGAGGTCTCCACGTTGCGCGCCGAGAACCTGGCTCGCCTACTAATCGTCAACTTGTCAGCCTTCGACGAGGCGCTCAAGACCGGTGCCGTGGTCGCGATAAGCCCGCGCGGAATACGTGACCGGCGGCTTCCGTTGCGATAGGCGGTGTGGCTCCCAAGGTCAAGCACCCGCCGTACAATAGCTATGGCGTGCATGAGAGCCGTACATGCCGTGCCTGAGAGCACGGCACGCCGGCTTAGCGGGGGGTGAGGCGCCAGAACGGGGAAACTGGGCCTACCCCGGCGCCCAGCGGGTAGGCGTGGGCTACCGCGTGCTCGATGTAGCGCTTGCCGTAGCCGACCGCTTCGGGCATCGCGACGCCACGGGCCAGCGCTGAGGTGATCGCCGCGGCCAGGGTGTCACCGCTACCGTGGGTATGCGGGGTGTCGATTCGGGGCCCGGTGAACGCGGTGAACTCGCTGCCGTCGTAGAGCAGATCCAGGCATTCGGAGTCCTCGCGCAGGTGCCCGCCCTTGACGAGCACCCACTTCGGCCCCAGCGCGTGCAGCGCGCAGGCCGCCTCGTACTGCTCGCCCCGGGACCCGACGTCGATTCCGACCAGCAGCCCCACCTCATCCAGGTTCGGGGTCACCAGGGTCGCCCGGGGGAGCAGCTCGCCGCGCAGGGCGTCCAGGGCATCGTCGGCCAGCAGTGGGTTGCCGTGCATGGAGGCGGCCACGGGGTCGACCACCAACGGCACCGATCGGCCGACGCCGACCTCGTCGCACACCCCGGCCACGGCGGAGATGATGGCCGCCGAGGCAAGCATGCCGGTCTTGGCGGCGGCCACCCCGATATCGGTGACCACCGCCCGGATCTGATCGGCCACTGTGGACGGGGGGATCTCCAAGAAGCCAAACACGCCGAGCGAGTTCTGCACCGTCACAGCCGTGACCGCGACACAACCGTGCACGCCGCAGGCGGTGAACGTGCGCAGATCAGCCTGCAAACCGGCCCCACCACCGGAGTCCGACCCGGCAATCGTCAGCGCGACGGGGGGCGCGGCGGTCACGACCCGGTCACTGGCAGGTACACCCGTCCGCCGGCCGCGGTGAACTCCTCCGCCTTCTCGTGCATGCCCGCCTCGATAGCCTCCACTGTGGACAGCCCGTGCTCCTCAGCATAGGCCCGGACGTCGGCCGAGATCCGCATGGAGCAGAACTTCGGCCCGCACATGGAGCAGAAGTGCGCGGTTTTCGCAGGTTCCGCGGGCAGCGTCTCGTCGTGGTAGGACCGCGCGGTGTCCGGGTCCAGCGCCAGCGCGAACTGGTCGTGCCAGCGGAACTCGAACCGGGCGGTGGACAGCGCGTCATCCCATGCTTGCGCGCCCGGGTGGCCTTTGGCGAGGTCGGCGCTATGCGCGGCGATCTTGTAGGTGATCACGCCGGTCTTCACGTCGTCCCGGTCCGGCAGGCCGAGGTGCTCCTTGGGCGTGACGTAGCAGAGCATCGCGGTGCCCGCCTGGGCGATCATCGCGGCGCCGATGGCCGAGGTGATGTGGTCATAGGCCGGCGCGATATCCGTCGCCAGCGGCCCCAGGGTGTAGAACGGCGCCTCGTCGCACCACTGTTCCTCCAGCCGCACGTTCTCGACGATCTTGTGCATCGGGACGTGCCCGGGACCCTCGATCATCACCTGCACGTCATGGTGCCGCGCGATCTGCGTCAGCTCCCCCAATGTCTTGAGCTCGGCGAGTTGCGCCTCATCGTTGGCGTCGGCGATGGACCCCGGCCGCAGGCCGTCACCCAGCGAGAATGTCACGTCGTAGCGGCGCAGGATCTCGCACAGCTCCTCGAAGTTCTCATACAGGAACGACTCCCGGTGGTGCGCGAGACACCACGCAGCCATGATCGACCCGCCGCGGGAGACGATGCCGGTCACCCGGCGAGCCGTCAGCGGGATGTAGCGCAGTAGCACGCCGGCGTGCACGGTCATGTAGTCGACGCCCTGCTCGCACTGCTCGATCACGGTGTCCCGGTAGATCTCCCAGGTCAACGCCGCCGGATCCCCATGAACCTTTTCCAGGGCCTGGTAGATCGGCACCGTCCCGACCGGGACGGGGGAGTTGCGCAGCAGCCACTCGCGGGTCTCCGGAATCCGCTTGCCGGTGGACAGGTCCATGATCGTGTCGGCGCCCCAGCGGGTGGCCCACACCATCTTGTCGACCTCCTCCTCGATGGAGGAGGTCACCGCCGAGTTGCCGATATTGGCGTTGATCTTCACGAGGAACTTCTTGCCGATGATCATCGGCTCGGATTCAGGGTGGCGGTGGTTGGTCGGGATCACCGCGCGGCCCCGGGCCACCTCGTCGCGCACCGATGACACGTCGACGCCCTCGCGGGCAGCGATGAACTCCATCTCCGGGGTGATGACACCGGCCCGGGCCCAGGCGAGCTGGGTGGCGGGGTCGCGGGCCGCGATCCACTGCTCGCGCAGCTTCGGCAGTCCACTGTGCACGTCGATGGCGGCGTCCGGGTCGGTATAGGGGCCCGAGGTGTCGTAGAGGTCGAAGTGCTCGCCGTTGGCCAGGTCCACCCGGCGTGCCGGCACCCGCAGCCCGTCACCCACCTCGCGGTAGATCTTCCGTGACCCGGTGATCGGGCCGGTGGTCACGGCAGGTGCGATCGTACGATCGTGCAACGTCGTCATGGGATTGACCTTCCTACGCCGGCATTACCCGGACAGGTTCTGCGGTCGACAGCCCCGGGCCCGATGCCCAGCCGCCCTCTCAGCCCGCTTCGGTGCGAGCTCCCGCGTGTTCAGTTGACTGCCCGACGGTAGCCCGCCCGGCTGCGGACTGGGAAGGCCCGGCCGGGCCCAGACGCCACGAGGCTGCGAAGCCGGTTGATCACCGCTTGTGTGCCTGCGGCGACACGTAGTGTCGTGTACACACACAAACGGTGATCATACTCGCACCGCGTCGGGACCAGTGTCGTCCCCGAGGCAATCTGGCGGCTGTGGGCCGACGTGGAGAACTGGGGTACCTGGAACGCCGACGTCGAAAGATCGCGATCCGCGGCTCGTTCGCGGTCGGCGCCGAGATCACGATGACCCCGGCTGGACAGGACCCGGTACACCTGCGATGGAGTCAGATCAGCAGGATTCTCACGGTGAGGACTCCGCAACAGCCCAGTGCCAGCACGACCCGGAGCGCCCGCTCGTGGCGCTGCCACTGACGGTCCCACCAGGCAGGGTCGCGGCCGTGGTGGCGGCCCAGCGTCATCGCGGCGCGCCCGAGGCCGAAACCGAGCCCGGCCAGCAGCGCCGCAGTCCAGGTGCCCACCAGCAGCACCGCCACCAGCGGCAGGTAGGGCAGGTTGCTCGGCATGTGGGTACGCATTCCGGAACCCATCTCGAAGCCGAACTGCAGTGCCCCGGCTTCGGTTCCCCCGCCGATCACCGCCGAGGGAACCTGCGCGCGCCGGTGCGGCAGCGAGATGCGGTGCAGCCCGCACTCTCCGGCCAGCACGAACAGCGCCACCGCGACGACCAGCCCCGCCCGCGCGGGCGCTGGCAACACCGGACGCACCAGGCTGCCGAGCACAACGGCCAGCGTGGCGGTGATGATCCCACCGAGAACCAGGCCGGTGGTGAAATAGCTGCGGGATGCGCCTCGCCAGACCGGCGAGCTCAGCAGGGCTGCTGAGTTCGCGCTTCATACTGAGCCGGACAGCGCGTAGCCCGCGGTCAGTCCGAGCAGCAGCCAGGGCAGGGGCCAGCCCTCGCGCAACCCCAGCGGCATCGCCGCGACCGCAGCCAGCGCACCGGTTACCACCACCGGACCGAGCACGGCGCGCCGGAGCTGCATCGATCAGCGCGCCAGCGCCGGCTTCGTGTCGTGTTGGGGCAGCGTCGCGTTGCAGATCACCTGCTCCAGGTTCGGCGCCCCGTTGTAGTGGATCTCGCCGTCGGCGCAGCGGTAGACGACACCGTCGGCCTTCCAGAGCCACGCGTTGAGCGGCTCGTCGCCAGCGCGGCAGATCGTGCGTGGCTGGTAGCAGTCGAGCCCGTCTTTCCAGTTTCCGAAACAGCCGTTCTTGAACCAGTTGTCCTCAGCGCAATACGACGGGGAGTAGGGAGCGCCGTTGCAGATCGGGCCGCCTGGGCCGTCGCTGTAATGGCCGCAGTTGGGATACTCGGTGCCCTGCTCGGCCCTGGCCGGACGTGCCAGCGGGATCCATCCGAGCACGGTCATGCCCAGGGTCATGGCGGCGGTGCAGGCGACTGCCAGGAACCCCCGCCGCTGCATCGCTGTCCCGGCGTCGCGGAACTGCACGAGGCGCGGTGCGGCATAGGGACCGGGTTGGTCGAGCTGGGGTATATCGGGGGAAGTCTCAGGTGGCGTCACTGCGCTCCTTGCCAGTGCAGGGCGGCGGGTTCGGCCTGCAGCAGGCCCGCTACCTGCTCATCGAGCTTCTCAGCGGATCGCACCGGTCGCACCGCCAGCACCGTGCCGCTCGCATCGGCGTGCAGCAGTGCCGGCGCCCACGGCAGGTCGAGTGTCGCGATCAATGCCGGGTCCGCCCGGGACTGGATTTCCGGGGTGCTGGCCCATCGCGGTCGCGGGGACAGCACCTCGAAACGGGTATTGCCCAGATGCTTGCGGGCCAGCTGCGTGAATGGCTCGTGCACCAGGTCACAGAAGCTGCACCCCGGGTCGAGCACCAGCAGCACCAGGGGCCCTACGCCGGCCAGCTCCGGCACTCTGCGACCCGTGGCTGACTGCCATTGCGGCGCTCTGAGCTGGGCCACCTCGCCTTGCAGCTCGCGCAGCTGCCGGAGCATGCCGGCCATCGCCAGCGTCAGTACCAGCAGGCAGCCCCAGGCCAGCGCCACCACGGCGGCGAGCACGCTCACGCGGCCCGCCCGTCGACTGCGGCCGGCAAGGCGTACAGCAGTGCAGCCAGCACCATGGCGCACGCGACCAGCAGGATGGCAACCCCACCGTCCGGGAGCGCCGCAGCCGGATACATTGCGACCGCGGCGAGAGTGGCGATCGCCAGCACGACGGCCCGCGCGATCCCACCGGGGCCGACCTGGGCTCCCATCCTGTTGCAGCCGCAGTCTGAGGGGTCCCCTCGGTAACGGCGCCACATCAGGTGCGCGGCGAAGGCCAGGTAGATCACGCCTTGGGCGGCCAGCGGCCAGCGGAGCTCACGGATACCCCACACCACCGCGGCCACCGAGGGCACGCCGATCATGAATTCGACGACAGCGA
>DATDHI010000301.1:0-6917 GCA_036521655.1 Pseudonocardiaceae bacterium
TACCTGGAGGACGCGACCCTCGAGACGCGCCGCGCGCAAGTGTCGCGGACGATGTGGCAGACCGGATTCGTCGGCGCGGCCCGGCTGGCGCTCACCAAAACGAGCGACGACGTCACCGCCCAGGTGTTCGCCGCCCTGATCCGGTTCGCCGAGTTCGCCGGTGTGGGGGCCCAGACCACCCACGGTTTCGGCGCGGTCCGGCTCGCCGGGTCGCCCGACGGGTAAGGCCGATGGGCTTCCAGTTCGCCCGTACCTTCACTCAGCAGGCGCTGCTCGACGCCTGGCAGGAGGTCCGGGACTCCGCACTCGCCGACGGAAGACTCGATCCCGAGCTGCAGCAGTTCGAGGCCGACGCCGCCCGCCGCGTCAGCCACCTCGCCATGGCGCTGGCCGAGGGTGAGTGGCGCCCGCTGCCCGCGCACCAGCTCGACATCCCGAAACCGAGTGGGGGAACCCGCCGGCTCACCATCCCTGCCTTGGCCGATCGGGTGGTTGAACGGGCGCTGCTGGTGATTCTCGACCACGAGATCGACCCATCCCTGCTGCCCTGGAGCTTCGCCTACCGGCGGGGCCTCGGGACTCGGGACGCGCTGGCCGCGCTCACCGAGGCCCGCGACACCGGGGCGACCTGGGTTGCCAGAGCCGACATCCGCGACTGCTTCGACCGCATCCCCCGGTGGGAGGTTATGCGGCTGGTTCGTGAGCGGATCGACGACGAGCGGATCGCGCATCTCGTCGGGTTGATCCTGGATCGGCCGGTGGCCAACCGGCGGGTGGCGGCCGACGACCGGGGCCGCGGCCTGCACCAGGGCAGCGCGCTCGCCCCGATACTGAGCAACCTCTACCTGGATACCTTCGATCGCCGGATGCTCGCCGCCGGATTCCGGGTCATCAGATACAGCGACGATTTCGCCATCCCCGTCGAGAGCCGGCTGGACGGGGAGCGCGCCCTCCGAGCCGCCAGTACCGAACTGGAGGATCTGCAGCTCGAGTTGAACACCGGCAAGTGCCAGGTGGTGTCCTTCGAGGACGGGGTGCGCTTCCTCGGCGAGACGGTGACCGCGTCAACCCTGAATTCGGCGGAGACGCTGTCGCACCCGCTGGAGACCGTGGTCTATGTGGAGCACCAGGGTGCCTACGTCCGCACCCGTGGGGACCGGCTCGTGGTGACCGACGGTGAGGAGTCCCTGCTGCGGCTGAGCCTGAGACGGGTCCGGCAGGTCGTGTGCTACGGCCGCGTCGGTCTCAGCACACCATTCCTCCAGCACGCCGTGGAGCGCGGGATCGAGGTGGTGCTGCTCAACGAGCACGGCACCGACGGCGGCCGGCTCACGCCGCTGTGCACCTCGGACCCCTCCGCGCGACGAGCCCAGTACCGCGCAGCCGATGACGCCGGTCAGTGCCGCACGCTGGCGGCCGCGTTCGTCAGCGGCAAGGTGAGCAACATGCGAGTAACGCTGCTGCGCACCGCCCGCCGCCGCGACGACCTCACTGCCGCCGAAGCCGCCGATCGACTGGAGGGGACGCTCGACGTGCTTGATCAGAGCCCGTCGCTGGAGGAGACCCTCGGGTTGGAGGGCAGCGCAGCCCGAGACTACTTCCAGGCGGCACGGGGGTTGATCGACCCGGAATGGGGCTTCTCGGCTCGGCAGCGCCGACCCCCACCCGACCCGGTGAACGGGATGCTCTCCTATGGCTACACGCTGCTGGTCCACGAAGCGGTAGCGGCTCTTGAGACTGCCGGTCTCGACCCGATGGTGGGCTACCTGCATCAGCATCGCTGGGGCCGCCCCGCGCTCGCCCTGGACCTGATGGAGGAGTTCCGCCCGATCACTGTCGACGTGGCCGTCTGGCGGTGCATCAGCACCCGGATCGTGCGCCCCGAGCAGTTCCACGACGAGCCCGGCCAGGGTAGCCGGATGGGCGATGACGCCAAGCACGCATTCCTTGCTGCCTACGAGCGGCGGATGCTGACCCTGACCACCCACCCCGGTGCCGGCCGACGGGTCTCGTTCCGCGTCGCACTCTCCCTGCAAGCGAAGGCCCTTGCCCGCACGTTGCTCGACCCGGCACAGCCCTATCGCGCGCTACGGTGGAAATAGGAGGCTCGGATGGTCGTGGTGGTGGCATACGACATCGTCGACGACTCCCGACGCGAGGATGTCGCGTCCCTACTATCTGGCTACGGCCCTCGGGTCCAACTATCGGTATTCGAGTGCCAGGTACGTTCCCAGACCGACCTCCAGACACTCCGAGCCGACCTCCGCGCCCTAATCGACCCGTTGGAGGACCAGGTGCGGATTTATCCCACGACCACCCAGACGTTCTCCGAGCGCTACATCATCGGAGCCCGCACCGTCGAGGAACGCAGCGACTATTGGATCATCCGATGACCTCCCCATGCCCGGTGACCAGGCAACCTCCACACCCGTACAGCGTCACCTCATCACCGCCCAAACAGCCCCGGTCCCCGCAAAGCGTGTTTCCGCAGCTCGGTACGCCTCTCGCCCGCCCACCCCGCTGGCTAAGATGATCACCACAAGCACCGCCGCACCGAGGTGCTCGCAAACCCCACCATCACCGCTGGTCAGACCCCCCAAGTTTCCGCTACAGTCGCTACGCATAGCCCGCAACGGAGGGCATAGAAACAGCTCGTCACCGTTGCTTTCGGTGACCATGTGCCCGATTTGTCGCTACGCATAGCCCGCAACGGAGGGCATAGAAACGTAGTCAACAGCGCTGACAAGCATTTTCTCCCCATTGTCGCTACGCATAGCCCGCAACGGAGGGCATAGAAACTCACCTGCGTGTAGACGACGTCGGACTGCGTGTAGTGTCGCTACGCATAGCCCGCAACGGAGGAATAGAACGCTCCCGTATCTCCGGGAAATGAGGAAGCACGTCTGCCGCCGTCCCCTAACTCATAGCCGGGCTACAGAGGGAATCCTCGAGGCACGATTCCCAATGTGGTGATCGCCGAGGTCACAGAGGACGTAGAACGTGCGGGGGCTGCACCGCCTGTTCGGAGAGAAATCACTGGACGGGCGAATTCCTGCGATCTTGTACGCCTCGTCCCAGCACGGCTAGAAGGTGTGCCAGAGTCGCCCCATGGCGCCGTCCGGGCCCAGTGGGTCGGAGGTACCACAAAGGCTGTACAGCGGGCTGCCGAGCGGACGTTGCGGTCCGGCGGCCGATAGCGTGCCGCTGACCGGCGATAGGGAAGCAGACGAAAGGCCCAGAGGTTCTGGCGGGCAATCCAGCTTCTGGTGACGGATTCGGTGGCTTACCCGGCACGGCCGTCATGCTCGAGTCAACTGCGGGGTTTGAGTGACTCCAGGGCGATAATCGGGCGTAGGTCGGTGCCGCGCCCCGTGAACTCGACCAGACCGACCTGTGGACGGGTTGGGAACGTCGGCCACGTCGAGTTCACGGGCAGTGCGCCGGGCAAGCCAGCCAGGGAACACGCCTGGTCGTGATGGGCGAAGCCCCGTTAGTATCGGACACGAAAGACGACGGCGTCACCCCTCTGCATACAGGGCACGCTATGCTCAGGATCGCTAACGCTCATGCCGGGAAGGTCTCCGAGTGGGTACACACCGGCAGCTCGGCTCGTCGGCCTACGGAGGCGCTTCGACCGGAGAGAGGGCAGCCGGGCTCGCATCTAGCGTCGTGAGGCTGCTGGGCGTGGCGGCTGCATGACCTCACCCGGCCGCGTCACCCATAACGCCAGCTCCAGGTTGTTCCACGCCCGTGCCTCGCCGCACATCGGCTTGTTAAGATTAAGAAGGCGGTAACACCGATGCAAGGAGTCATGAACCCCAATGACATCGCTGGGCAACTTCCGCACCAGCTGCGGGAGGGGCCGCGAGCGTATTTCATAGCTGGTTGGCTCGGGGTGGTGCTGTTCGTCAGTTCCGGGTTGCTGTGGGGCCCCAACGGGACCTTCGTGGGGGCACTGCTGTTGGAGCTGGGTGGTGGGGCGTTCATCGTGTTCTTGTTGGAGTTTCTGTTGCCCCGTGCGTTGCGCTACGCCGATGACGCGACCTGGCATGTGCCGCTGGCCAGAATCGACATCGCCTGGTCGGACCAGGCCACCGAGGCGCTGGTGACCGACTACAGCGACGCGGAGGTCGAGACGCTGCTCCGCAGGTGCCGACGCCGCGCGGCGTTCCCTACCAAGGGCAAGGTCTCATCGGGGGTTTTCGATACCGGCGGCCGGGTGGGTGAGCATTGCATTCTGAGCCAACAGGTCGGAGCGGACTTCCTGCTCTACTACTATGCGGAAAGGAGAGGCCGCCCGGGTCGCAAGACCGTGTTCATCGCCGACATCCGCAGGGTGCAAGCGCCACCGGGCGAGGAATCCGGGGGTGAGCCGGGGCCGATGTAGATGCGGCCGACGTAGAGCACGCGGTTACCCTCAGCGCGCGCGGCGGAACCAGGGACTGCCAGCGATCAGTTCGCCTTCGGTGAGCAGCCCGGTGATCATGTAGCAGGCGTCGGGCTTGGAAGGGAAATAGACCAGCGTATAGCGGCGGGCCTCACTTTGAGCCGCCGAGAGCTGCTCGCCGCCGAGCAGCTCGTCCTCGATTGTGACCCCGCGCCGCCATAACCGATCCCCTCGAGGCCCGCGCACCGAGCCGCCCCATTGCGGGTAGTGTCGATCCAACGATGACCGGGCCACCGCCACCAGGTACTTCCGCGCATCCACGGTCTTGACTTTTGCGCGGAGGTCTTCCAAGGCACGGTGCGACCAGCGACACGACATGAGAAGTGTGTAGCCGAGGCCGCCGCCATGTTCCCACGAAGCCTGTGGGTTACCACCCATTCGAGTTAACCGCCAGTGGCCGTGCCTGACTCAATGAGCCTCTCGACCTCGTCCGGGGACAGCGAGTCCGCGACGCTGGCCTCGCGCTCGTAGTCGTCGAACTCCCGCGCCAGTGGACCCTGCGCAAGGACCACCGACTCCACATCGGCGTCACCAAGCGGGGTGATGAGAGCCACGAACTTGCCGTGACGGGTCACCACAGCCGGGCGCCCGAGGCGGGTGATCTCCTTCATCACTTCACCGCAGTGCTGGTTCAGCTGGGTGACCGAGTACACCTGAGCGGCCTCCACGGTCTGGCCGCTGGCCAGTCTGATCATGGTCGGAGCGGCCATCGTGGTCTCCTCGAGCCCGTGGACGTTCTACTAGAAAAGTACTACAGAACTAGTAGATTAGCGCCTGGCAGCGCCGACGGCAAGACCCGTCCGCACTAGCGGCCTGGCGGGCTGCTGACCAGGAGAAACCAGATCCGCGCAGCCGACCCGTCGATCACCGAGCTGTATCAGGTACGCGTTACGCCGCCCCACCGGCAGGCACAGTTGGTTCAAACATTTGAGTGCAGTCACCTCCGGAGGGTGAGGACCGCGGTCAGCCAGGCGCCGACAATCGGCGGCGTTTGGTCCTGTTGCTCCGCTGATGATCGTGGAGGGGTTCATGACTGGTGCTGCACACTCCAGTGAGCGCACCGCCGACCAGACGGCCGCCATGCTTGGCCAGGTCGGAGGGTCGCCCGGCTGGGCCATCGGGCTTGGCGTAGTGAGCATCCTGGCCGGGATCCTGATCGTGGTGTGGCCCGGCCTGACCGTCCTGGCCTTCGCCGTGATCTTCGGCGTGTGGTTGCTGGTGGCCGGCATCTTCCGGCTGGTGGCCGCGTTCGCCTTCAGCGAGGTCCCCGGTTTCCAGGTGCTGCTGGGAGTGCTCGGAGTGCTTTCAATCCTGGTGGGCATCCTCTGCCTGCGCCACCCGCTGCAGACCCTCGCCGTGCTCGCCCTGGTGCTCGGCGTGTTCTGGGTGGTCAGCGGCATCATCGAGATCGTCCACGGGATCAGCGGCGACGTGCCCTCCCGCGGCTGGGCCATCACCAGCGGCGTGATCGGCGTCCTGGCCGGCATCGCCGTGCTGGTCTACCCAGCGCTGAGCCTGGTCACCCTGGCCTGGGTGCTCGGCATCATGCTGATTATCCACGGGGCCATCGCGATCTGGCGCGGTATCGCCGCACAACGATTCCCGATGCCCGCGCGCAGCGCCGGAGCAGCGCTGACCTGACGGCGGCCGGGTAGGTGTTCGGTTGGCCTGCCCATCGCAGGTGATGCACGTGCGAGTCGCTTCGCACGACTGCGCACCTGCGCCGTAGCCCCTCACCAGGACGGCTACCGTCAGGCGCATGACCGACGAGCTGGTGCACCTGGCCGTGCAGTCCGGGATCGCCACCATCACGCTGGACTCCCCCGCCAACCGCAACGCGCTGTCGGTGCAGTTGCAAGCCGAGTTACTGGACGTGCTGGAGCGCACCGCCGCGGACGACGCCGTGCGAGTCATGGTGCTCGACCACACCGGCTCGGTGTTCTGCGCCGGAATGGACCTCAGGGAGCCCCAGAGTGCGGTCACCGAGTTCCCCCGCATCCTGGAGCGGATCTGCACGCACCCCAAGCCGGTCATCGCCAAGCTGGCCGGGCACGCCCGGGCAGGCGGCGTCGGCATCGTCGCGGCGGCGGACATCGCCGTGGCCGCACACGACGTCACCTTCGCCTTCACCGAAGTGCGCCTCGGCCTGGTGCCCGCGGTGATCTCGGTGACCGTGCTGCCCCGGCTACTGCCCCACGCCGCGCACGAGTTGTTCCTCACCGGGGAGACCTTCGACGCCACCCGCGCGGTCGCCGTCGGCCTGCTGAACAGCGCAGTGGTGGCCGACGAGCTGGACGCCGAGGTGGACCGTTACGCGAGCATGCTCGTCAAAGGCGGGCCGCAGGCGTTGACCCTGACCAAGCAGCTGCTGCACCGCGCTCACGCCACGCCGGACTTCACGGCGATGCTCGAGCTCTCGGCCGCCCGCTTCGCATCCGAAGAGGGCCAAGAAGGCATCCGCGCCTTCACC
>DATDHI010000302.1:0-2733 GCA_036521655.1 Pseudonocardiaceae bacterium
CTTCGCGCCCAGGTCACTACCCTGCTCGGTGGGCCGTACTCGATGAGCCAGATGAGCTATGACCTGCGCCGACTGCGCCTCAAGGGCCTGGTCACCCGGCTGCCCCACTCCAACACCTACGTCCTGACCAACGAAGGCCAACGAGTCGCGATCTTCTACACCAAACTCCACAACCGACTCCTGCGGCCGCTGCTGGCCGCCCACGACCCACCCGCACCCCTTGCCCTACGACAAGCCCTACGGGTGATCGAAAACCACGTCGACGACTACATCACCGAGGCTCATATGGCCGCCTGAAAACTTGACTCAAGTGTCAAACACCTAGCGACCAAGGATCGCTACGTCCCGTCCGAGACTGCGCTCGGAAGGGATGGCCCCTGACGGGGCAGTTCTGGTTACGGGCGCGCTTAACCAGCCTGGCGTCGCTGGCCAGGTAGGCGCACAGCCCTCACCTGACCCGCGCATTGTTGCGTTTACGCAGGTAGACGGCGCGGGCCGATCAGGTCCAACGGTCGCCTATCCGATGGGTCGCCCTATGGTCTCCGCTGGAGACGAGGTCTCTGCGTCCCTTTTGACTGGATGTGCGACAGCCGGCGATGTTTGGTTGTACCGGCAAGCCGGCTGTTCTCCCTCAGCTACGGAGGGGTTCAGCTCCGAGAGTGGCACACGGGCACGACATCGACAACTTTTTGTCGATCGGATGATCCCAAGCGCCTAGAGCCTGTCTCGTGGATCACGGGACGGGGTCGCGGAGCCAGATCCTGATCGAGGCGATGTCGATGGTTCCGCGGAACATGTAGTTGCGTTTGTCGTATCGGGTGGCCACGGCGCGGTAGCCCTTGAGTTTGTTGATGGCGCGCTCGACGGTGTTGCGCTGCTTGTATATCTCGGGGTCGAACTGTGGTGGCCGTCCGCCGTTGCGGCCGCGACGTAGTCGGTTGGTTTGTTGACTGGCGGGCTCGGGGATGGTGGTCTTGATCCGGCGTCGCCGCAGGTGGGAGCGGATCGCCCGGCTGGAGTAGGCCTTGTCGCCCAGTACCCGGCTGGGTCGGGTTCGGGGTCGGCCGCGGCCTCGGCGACGGATCCGGATGCGGGCCATCACCGACTCGAAGGCTAGACAGTCGTGGCGCTGGCCCGCGGTGGTGACCCGCGAGATCGGCCGGCAACGGCTGTCGGCGGCGAGGTGGATTTTGGTGGTGACGCCGCCGCGGGAGCGCCCGAGTGCTTCTCGATCGGAGCTAGCGCCGGATGTCGTGTCATTCGACGGCGCCCCCTGTGTCCACCACGGTGGTCGCGAGGACCTCCGCGTCAACATCGCGGGGCGCCAGCAGCCGGGCCCCGGCGGCGTGCTGGTGAGCCCGGACTACCCCGGCGTCGACGCCTACGGCCCATTCCCGGTCCTGGTCCTGATCGGCACCGCGGCGCAGCTCATCGAGAATCCGCTCCCATGTTCCATCACCTGACCAGCGGCGATGGCGGTTGTAGACGGTCTTCCAGTTCCCGTAGACACCCGGCAGGTCCCGCCACGCGGCGCCACTGCGGGTCCGCCAGATCACCCCGTTGATCACTATGCGGTGATCGGCCCACCGGCCACCCCGACACGGGGTCCGATCGGGCAACAACTGCTCCAGACGAGCCCACTCATCATCGGTCAGATCATGACGATCAAGCATGGCGTGGATCTATCGCACTCGGCCGCCGAGATCCACGGGACACGCCCTAGTCGCTATGCAACGCGCTGGTCAGCGCCTCTACGGCGATCCGCGGTTTGACGTTGAATTCCAGTGCCTCGCGGCAGCCGAGCACCGCTTCCAGCTTGCGGAGCAACGTCTCCGGCGACGACCGCCCGGCGACGGTCGTGACGCCAGCCACACGGTCGGGATGAGTCAGGGCCACCGCGGCGCCCCAGCTGACGACCAGGGTGTCCCGGTAAAAGCCGGCCAGGTCGACCAGTGCGCGGTCCAGCGCGTCGCGCTGAGTCCGGGTAGCCCGGGACTTCTGCCGCCGTTCCAGCTCGCGGATCGCGCCCTTGGCGCCGCGAGTGGCCGCCGCGGCGCCTTTCCCGGTTCCGCCGGCCCCCAGCGCCGTCTCCAGTTCCTCGGTCTCGGCCGCATTGCGAGCCACAGTCAAGCCGCTGGCCTCCGACTCGGCGGCTCCCACCAGCTCATCGGCCAGCGTGAACACGTCTGCGAAGGAGCTCAGCGCCGTCGGCACCCGCAGCACCGCCTCCCGGCGGCCCCGGGCCTCCGGATCGGTGGCCAACCGGCGGGCCCGGCCGACGTGTCCGCCGCAGACCGAAGCGGCCCATCGCGCGGTGTCGACGTCCAACCCGTCGCGCGCCACCAGCACGTCGGCGATGGCCGTGGCGGGCGGGGTCCGCAAACCTACCGACCGGCAGCGTGAGCGCAGCGTCACCGCGATGTCCTCGGGATGGTCCGACGGCGCGCAGAGCAGGAACACCGTGCGCGGCGGCGGCTCTTCGACGGCTTTGAGCAACGCGTTGGCCGCGCCCTCGGTGAGCCGGTCGGCGTCTTCGATGAGCAGCACCTGCCACCGGCCCGCCGACGGCCGCCGCGACGCCCCGACGACCAGCGCGCGCATGTCCGCCACCGAGATGGACAGACCTTCGGGAACTACCTGCTGGACGTCGGGATGGTTGTCGGCCAGCGTGGCGCGACAGCCCTGGCAACCGCCACACCCGGTCCCGCTACCACATCGGTGCACTGCAACGCG
>DATDHI010000303.1:0-16091 GCA_036521655.1 Pseudonocardiaceae bacterium
CGCGAAGATTGCCAGGAACTTGGCTCGTTCGAGCAGCGGCTGGCTGGGGTCCTCGGCCAGCGCGAGCACCCGGGCGTTGAAGTCGAGCCAGGACAGTTCCCGGTTGAGGTAACGGTCGTCGGGGAGGTCGGTGGCCGGTGACATCGGGGTCGCCGCCGGCGGAGCGGGTGGCACCCCCGCCACGGCACTGTCACTCCCCGAAGCAGACCGCCCCGCCAGCGCGGTGACGGCATGAGGTGCGCCGCTGGCGGGCGGCGGAGGGGCACCGGGAGTAGCCTCCCCGGCTCCAGCGGCGCTGCGTGACGGGTTGCTGGCTGCGCGCGCGGGACCGGTTACCTGATTGTCCGTGCTCACCCAAGCCATTGTTCCGCATGGCGCCAGCCCGTCAGGGTAAACAAGCAATCACGAGACGGTGAGGTCTCGCCGAACCGGGCCGTGGTGGTCATCCAGGGTGATCAGGGGTCAGCAGGGGGTGATCAGAGCGAGAGCGGCGCGGGTGAACTGGCCAAGGCCAAGGTCGCGCGCGAGGGCGAGATCGGCCGCGGTGTCGACGTCGCAGCGCAGCCCCGGCCAGCGGCTGGGGAGTTCCCGGGCGCCCGTGGCTCGGTGCGCGGCGGCCGAGCCAGGCCCGAAGTGAGGCTCCAGCGGCAGCCCTGACGGGGCGAGCAGCAGGGTCGTCCCGGCGCCCCCCCGATCAGCGCAGAACGCCCGGCCGCCGGTGGCCAGCCCGCTGCGAAGCGCGGCTTCCAACTCCTCCGGACGCAGCGCCGGCAGGTCCGCCGGCATGGCCGCCACCGTCGCGAACGGGTCTGCCGCGCGGAGCACAGCCTCCCCGTACCGCAGCGCCGGGTTCACGCCAGCGGCCGGCACATCGGGGATCACCTCGACCCCGTCCACCGCCAGCGCGGTGCGCACCACCTCATCGGAGCAGATCGCGACGGCTCGGCGCACCACGGCCGCACCGACTACGGCGGCGAGGCTGTCGCGGGCGAGTGCGAGGGCCAACCGGGCGTGCGCCTCGGGAGCACCGGTTCCGCCGTCAGCCGCACCCCGCAGCCGGGTCTTGGCGCTGGCGAGGCGCTTCACCGGGACAAGCAGGTCCACCCGCACATCCCCCATCCTCGCGCGTTGGATCGGCGCGAGATGCCGGACCCTAGGATGGTGACGTGGTTGGGCGATACCAGGAGCAGGCGTGATGAGACCGGCGGTGCAGCGGCTCGCGGTGATGGGCGCGGGCTCCTGGGGCACGACCTTCGCCAAGGTGCTCGCCGACGCCGGCCGCGACGTCACACTCTGGGCCCGCCGGCCGGAGATCGCCGAGGCGGTCCGGAAAAGGCAGGTCAATCCGGATTACCTGCCGGGGGTGGCACTCCCGGCTTCCTTGCGGGCCACCGTGCACGCAGGCGAAGCGCTGGACGGAGCGGACGCGGTGGTCTTTGCAGTGCCCAGCCAGACGCTGCGCGACAACCTGGATGAGTGGCACACGTCGATTCCGCCGGGGGCCACCCTGATCAGCCTGGCCAAGGGCGTGGAACTGGGCAGCCTGAAACGGATGAGCGAGGTGGTGATCGACGTGACAGCGGCCACTGCCGACCGGGTCGCGGTGGTGACCGGGCCGAACCTGGCTCGCGAGATCGCTGCTGAGCAGCCCACCGCGAGCGTGGTCGCCTGCATCGACCACGACCGTGCCGTTGCGGTCCAGCACGCCTGCGGGACCGGTTACTTCCGGCCGTACACCAACACCGACGTGATCGGCTGCGAGCTTGGCGGCGCGTGCAAGAACGTCATCGCGCTGGCCTGCGGGATGGCCGCCGGATTGGGATTCGGGGACAACACTCTGGCGACCCTGATCACCCGGGGGCTGGCCGAGACGGGACGCCTGGGCACGGCGCTGGGCGCCGACCCGATGACCTTCGCAGGTCTGGCCGGCCTCGGGGACCTGGTGGCCACCTGCGCCTCGCCGCTGTCGCGCAATCGCTCTTTCGGCTACCGGCTCGGGCTGGGAGACACCCTCGAGCAGGCCCAGCAGGCCACCCACGGCCAGGTCGCCGAGGGTGTCAAGTCCTGCTCGTCCATCCAGGGGTTGGCCGCGCGCTGCGGCGTCGAGGTACCGATCGCCGACGCCGTGCACCGGGTGTGCCACTTCGGCCAGTCCCCACGGGAGATGGCCGCCGACCTACTCGGCCGCGCCCACAAACCGGAGTAGGCGCCACGGAAGGGCCCGAGCTCACGCGATGAGGGTGATGTCCGGAGGACTGGCGCGCCCGTAGCGTCCCCAGCGCCGCTATTTCACGGACACCAGGGGCCATCATGGGAGTTGAACGTGAGCGCGTCGACGGCTTCGGCCGGCCCGAGCTAGGGATGCGGGAGGCGAGCGACTGGTATCTCTGGGGTCCATACCTCAGCGAGCGCCAGTGGGGGACGGTCCGAGAGGACTACAGCGCCGATGGTGAGGCGTGGAACTACCTGCCGCACGACCATGCCCGCTCCCAGGCCTACCGGTGGGGCGAGGACGGGCTGGCCGGGTTCAGCGACGCGGAGCAACGGCTGTGCCTGAGTCTGGCGCTGTGGAACGGGCGCGACCCGATCCTCAAGGAACGGGCGTTCGGGCTCACCGGCGCAGAGGCGAACCACGGTGAGGACGTCAAGGACTACTGGTGGTACCTCGACGCCGTGCCCAGCCACGCCTGGAACCGGTGGCGCTACCACTACCCGCAGGCGGCATTCCCCTACGAAGACCTCCGGGCCGAGAACGGCAGGCGGGGTAAGCATGACCCCGAGTACGAGTTGCTCGACACGGGCGCATTCGACGCCGACCGGTACTGGATTGTCGAAGTGCACTACGCGAAGGCGGATCCCACCGACCTGCTGATGTCCGTGCAGGTCACGAACAGCGGGCCGGATCTGGAGACGCTGCACGTGCTACCGACGATGTGGTTTCGTAACACCTGGTCGTGGGAGCTCGGCGCATTGAGCCCGCAGCTCGCCGCGGCCGGGGACGCCTCTGTCGCCGTCCGCCACCCGTTCCTCGGTGAGCTGGAACTGGTGGCCGCTCCTGGTCCGGACGGGGCCAGGCCGACGCTGCTGTTCTGCGACAACGAGACCAACGACCAGCGCCTCTACGGTGCTCCCTCGACCACCTCCTACCCCAAGGATGGGATCAACGACCACGTCGTGTCGGGTGCGGCAACCGTGAATCCCGCCCGCCGGGGCACCAAATGTGCCGCCTGGTATCGAGTCGCCGTTGCCCCCGGGGCGACCGTGGAACTACGGCTTCGGTTGCGTCCTGCAGGGTCGGGACCGGATCCGGCGGCGGCGCTGGGAGTTGATTTCGAACGGGTCGTCGCGGTCCGGCGTGCCGAGGCCGACGAGTTCTACGCCGATCTCACCCCAGACGCCGCCTCGGCCGATGAGGCAATGGTAATGCGCCAGGCCTTCGCCGGGATGCTGTGGAGCAAGCAGCTCTACTACTACGACGTAGGTCGCTGGCTCGACGGCGACCCCGGGCAGCCGGCGCCGCCGGCGTCCCGGCACGACGGGCGCAATGCTCGATGGCGAAACTTCAACGCGTTCGACGTGATGTCAATGCCGGACAAGTGGGAGTACCCGTGGTTCGCCGCTTGGGACCTCGCCTTCCACTGCGTGCCTCTCGCGCATGTCGACGCGGCGTTCGCGAAGTACCAGCTGTTGCTGCTGTGCCGTGAGTGGTTCCAGCATCCCAACGGCGCACTGCCCGCCTACGAATGGGATTTCGGCGACGTCAACCCCCCGGTGCAGGCCTGGGCGGCACTGGAGGTCTTCGCTATCGACGGCGGCCGGGACTTCGACTTCCTCAGCCGGATCTTCGACAAGCTCCTCGTCAACTTCACCTGGTGGGTCAACCGCCTCGACGCCGAGGGTTCGAACCTGTTCGAGGGCGGGTTCCTCGGGCTGGACAACATCGGCCCGCTCGACCGTTCGCGCCTGCCGGCCGGGGTCACCTTGCAGCAGTCCGACGCCACGGGCTGGATGGCCACCTACGCGCTCGCGATGGGGGCGATCGCAGCAATTCTGCACCGCACCGGGCAGCGGCCCGCCCAAGACCTGGCCCAGAAGTTCCTTGAGCACTTCGCCGATATCCGCACCGCGATGGATAGGCAGGGGATGTGGGACGAGACCGACGGCCTGTTCTACGACCGGCTCCTCACCCCCGGCGGCGGCGTGGTGCCGGTGAAGGTGCACTCGATGGTCAGCATCATCCCCATGCTGGCCGTCATGGTGATCGACGAGTCCACGCTGGACCGTACCACCCAGGCGGGAAAGCACTTTGCGGATTTCCTGGACCGTCAGGGGTTGCGTGATCGCGAGAAGCTGGCCGAGACCGGCCTGCTGCGAGGGGAACCCGGCCACCAGCGGCTGCTCCTGGGTGTGGTGGGCATCGATCGGATCAGGAGGGTGTTCACCAAGCTGTTCGATCCGGAAGAGTTCCTGTCGCCCTACGGCCTGCGCGCCATCTCCGCAGTGCATCGCGACCACCCCTACGAGCTTGACGTGCGGGGAATGCCCGCCAGAGTCGACTACGAGCCGGGCGAGTCGACCACGGATATGTTCGGCGGGAACTCGAACTGGCGTGGGCCCCTGTGGTTCCCCCTGAACTACCTGGCAACGAGTTCTCTGGAGCGCTACCACCGCTTCTTCGGTGACGACTTCATGATTGAGTACCCCACCGGATCCGGACGCCAGCTCGCCCTCGACGCCGTCGCCGCTGATCTGTGGGGCCGGCTCGTGTCGATCTTCCTCGTCGGCCCGGACGGCCGGCGGCCCTGCTTCGGGTGGGTCGACCGGTTGCAGCACGACCCGAACTGGAAGGACAACCTCATGTTCAACGAGTACTTCCACGGCGACAACGGCGCCGGTCTGGGCGCCGCGCACCAGACCGGGTGGACGGGGATCGTGGCCGACGTGATCCGGCGCCGGCACGGAGCGGTGCCATCCATCGGAGATGTCATCCGGACACTGGGCAACCCGGGTGGGCGGCCGTGAGCACGGCGGCGTCGCACACGGTGGCCCTGCCCGGCAGCCAGTTCCCGCTGGGCGCCACCCCGGGGCCCGAGGGCACGAACTTCGCCGTGGCGTCGGCCGCCGACGGGGTGCTGCTGTGCCTGTTCGACTCCCACGGCACCGAAACGCAGATCCCGCTACCGGAACGCGACGGCGGTGTCTGGCACGGGTTCGTGCCCGGGGTCGGGCCCGGTCAGGCTTACGGCTACCGCGCCACCAGCCCCTATGACCCCCGCAGCGGTGTGCGGTGCAATCCGGCGAAACTGCTGCTTGACCCCTACGCGCGGGCCATCGACGGTACGGTGCGGTTCGGGCCGGAAGTCTTCGGCTACGCGGTCGGTGATCCTGACGCGCCGAGCGCGCTGGACTCGGCTGGGCACGTCCCGCGCAGCCTGGTGGTGGAGCCGTCCTCGGGTGGGGCCGATCGTCCGGCGGTGCGCCGCAGGTACGCCGACACGGTCATCTACGAGGTCCACGTCAAGGGGTTCACGGCTGCCCATCCCGCGATACCGGAGGAGCTGCGGGGCACCTACGCCGGGCTGGGCCACGACGCCGCCGTGACACATCTCGTCGATCTCGGGGTGACCGCGGTCGAGCTGCTCCCGGTGCACCACTGCGTGCCGGAGCCGTTCCTGGTCGAGCGGGGCCTTACCAACTATTGGGGTTACAACACCATCGGGTTCTTCGCCCCGCATGCCGGCTACTCCGCGGCGGTCCGGGCCGGCCGGCCTGGCGGGCAGGTCGGCGAGTTCCGGGCCATGGTCGAGAGCCTGCACGACGCCGGCCTCGAGGTCATCCTCGACGTGGTGTTCAACCACACTGCCGAGGGCAACCACCTTGGTCCCACCCTGTGCCACCGCGGCCTGGACAACGCCGCGTACTACCGCCTCGATCCCCAAGATCGGCGCTACTACGTGGACACCACCGGCGTCGGCAACTCGCTCAACGCCGGGGACCCGTTCACCCTGCAGCTGATCATGGACGCGCTGCGGTACTGGCTAACCGAAATGGGCGTCGACGGCTTCCGCTTCGACCTGGCGCCTACCTTGGCCCGCCAGGAGGGCAGTTTCGACCAGAGGTCGGCGTTTTTCGACCTGGTGTCCCAGGACCCCGTGGTGTCCCGAGCCAAGCTTGTCGCCGAGCCGTGGGACGTCGGCCAGTTCGACAGTTACGATCTTGGCCGGTTCCCGCCGCTGTGGCGCGAGTGGAACGGCCGCTACCGCGACACAATGCGCGACTTCTGGCGCGGCCACGACGGGCTGATCGGCGAGTTCGCGAACCGCTTCAGCGGCTCATCTGACCTCTACGGCAATACTGGTCGACGCCCTACCGCGTCGGTCAATCTCATCACTGTCCACGACGGGTTCACCCTTGCCGACCTCGTCTCCTACGACACCAAGCACAATGAAGCCAACGGGGAAGCCAACCGGGACGGCACGGACGACAACCGCTCCTGGAACTGCGGAGCCGAAGGCCCGACCACCGATCCGGCCGTTTTGAGCCTGCGAGCCCGCCAACGCCGCGCCATGCTCACCACCCTGCTGCTGTCATTCGGGGTGCCCTTGCTCCTTGGTGGCGACGAACTCGGACGAACCCAGCAAGGCAATAACAACGCCTACTGCCAAGACAACACCATCACCTGGTTCGACTGGACCTCCGTCGATGAGCAGCTGCTCGATTTCACCAGGGACCTGATCGCGTTACGGCTGGCCCATCCGGTGTTCCGCCGCCGCCGGTTCCTCGCTGGTGCGGAGGCCGACGAACTGGGCTGGTACACCCCCGCTGGCACCCAGATGACAGCCGCCAACTGGGCCGACTCCGGCGCCCGCAGCGTAGCGATCTATCTCGACGGCGCCGACGCCCCCGACACCGCCGAGGATGGCACCCCGCTCACCGACGACGACTTCCTCCTGCTGATCAACGGCTGGTGGGAACCACTGGACTTCCTCATCCCCGCCACCCGCATTGGCCAGACCTGGAATACCGAGATCGATACCTACGAACCATCCGCCACCCCCGGCAAACTCACCGCCGGTGACCACATCACTGTTCAACCACGGTCGATCGTCGTGCTCCACGCAACGATGCCCTGACCCTGCTCTGATGGTGGGCAGGCGGGGGACGGGGCGGTAGCGTTGCAGGGTATGTCGCGTCCTCTCGGGCTGCCTGTGGTGCGGTCCTCCGCCTTTGCCTTCGGCAACGCGCACGACTACGCCGAGGTGCTCGGTGGGCGGGCCCCTGGTTACTCCTACTCGCGCATCGACAATCCGACTGCGGTCGCGTTCGCCACAGCGGTTGCGGAGCTGGAGGCGCCGGGTGCGGACGACATCGGGGCGGAGCCGTTCGCGTCCGGGATGGCTGCCATCTCCGCCACATTGCTCGGCCGGCTCGCAGCTGGCGACGAGGTGATCGCCCCGGCAGACTGCTACGGCGGCACCTGGTCGCTGCTCACCCGCTGGCTGCCGCGGTGGGGGATGCACCCGGTACTGGTCGACGTCACTGACGTCGCCGCGGTGCGCGCCGCGATCACCCCGCGGACCCGGATGATCTACGCGGAAACGATTGCCAACCCGACGCTGGCGGTTCCCGACCTGCCCGCACTCGCCGAGCTCGCTCATCAAGCTGGCAGCCTGCTGGTAGTGGACTCCACGTTCGCCACGCCGGTCATCTGCCGGCCGCTGGAGTACGGTGCCGACCTGGTAGTGCACTCGGCAACCAAGTTCCTCGGCGGGCACGCCGATGCCACCGGCGGGGTCGCGGTCGGTGGGCCGGAGCACCTCGGGCCGGTGCGGGAGGCCCGGATCGACCTGGGCGGGTGCCTGTCCCCGGACGAGGCGTTCCTTCTGCACCGCGGGCTGGCCACCGTGGCGCTGCGGGTGACGCGGCAGAGCGCAACCGCGGCCGTGCTGGCCGAGAAACTCGCTGGTCACCCCGCGGTGGAGCGGGTGCGCTACCCAGGGTTGCCCTCGCACCCCCAGCACGGCACCGCTCGCCGGCTGTTCCGCGACGGGCTGTTCGGCAGTCTGATCACCGTGGACGTCCGTGGTGGGCGGCAGGGCGGAATGGGCTTCTGCGACGCGCTGCGCACCGTGCAGATCGCCTCCTCGCTGGGCAGTGTGCACTCCAAGGTCAGCCATGTGGCGTCGACCACCCACCGCCAACTCGACGACACCGCACTGGCCGTCGCAGGCATCGCGCCCGGGCAGGTGCGGCTGTCCGTGGGGGTCGAGGACCCGGGGGAGCTGCTCGCCGATCTGCGCCAGGCACTCGACGCCACTTGACCGGCATAGCCACCTGCTGGTTCGATCACCCATTGTGAGCAGCACTCTCGTTCTCGTCCGGCGGTCCCCGGTGGATCTGCGCCGGGTGGCGAGTGCGCTCTGTCCGGCGTGGTGAACCCCCTCAGCCCTGCTGACCGCGCCTGCCCTGATGGCCCACCCCTAAGCGGGTGGCGCCTGCGCGCGGTCGGTTCACCGATCCCGCGGAGGAACGCCGATGCACGCCGTCCCCTATCTCACTGTCCCGGCCCCCGGACGAGCCCGTTCCGGCGGCCCCACCAGCCTCGCCATGACCCTGGCCGCGCACCCCGAACGGTGGCGGTCCCTGGTGGACTACCGCACTGACACCCGCTGGTACCGGCTCCTTGAACGAACGCCCCAGCATGAGGTGTGGCTGCTGTCCTGGCTGCCTGGCCAGGGCACCGATGTGCACGACCACGGGCCGGCGTCGGGCGCCTTCGCGATCGCCGCAGGGACCCTGACCGAGCGGGTGGTCGCCGCCAAACCGGGCCGATCCCCGGTGGAGGTCACCCGCCAGCTCATCGCCGGACGCTGCCGCGCCTTCGGACCGCACTACGTGCATCAGGTGACCAACACCGGCAGCGTGCCCGCGGTCAGCGTGCACGTCTACACCCCGGGTCTGACGGTGATGAACCGCTACCGGCTGGAGCCTGGCGAGTTGCGCCACGTCGGGGTGGAGCAGGCCGGGGTGAACTGGTGAGCCGCCCGCCCGGCGCTCGCAGTATCGAGGAGTTGCTGGCCGACGCGCGCTCGCGGCTGCAGCGCCTCACCCCAGCGCAAGCGCACGACGCGCACGTCGTTGGCGCGCTGCTGGTGGACATTCGCCCGGGCTGGCAGCGTGCCGCCGAAGGGGAGGTGCCTGGCGCCTTGCTGGTCGAGCGCAACCATCTGGAGTGGCGCTTCGACCCGGAGTGCGATGCCCGGCTGCCCCAGGCTACCGGCTACGACGTGCAGGTAATCGTGCTCTGCTCGGAGGGCTACACCTCCAGCCTCGCCGCCGACTCGCTGCGCAGCCTCGGCCTGCACCGCGCCACCGACGTCATCGGCGGCTTCCAAGCCTGGCTCGCCCAGGACCTCCCGGTGCAGTGAGGCTCATCGCGTGGAGGTCGAGGATCGTCCTGCCCCAGAACCATCAACCCCCGGCGGTCGGCGCGCGATGTGGGGCGGCACGGGGGTGTTGGTGGGTAGTTGCGGGCAGGGCACTGGGGCGCCCCAATGGGGGGTCAGCGGGAGCACACCTGCCCACGCTTGGCCCGCCGCCACGTCTGAGTCGTCGTCCATCGGCGGCCCGGTCCGGACCTTCACCGAGGCCTCGTCCAGCGGCAACGCCAGCACCGTGACGGCGGCGAGTTCTTTGCGGGTGGGCTGGCGGCTGTGTGTCCACGACCCGGGCGCGAGATGCTCGACGAGGACCTGCAACGCGTGCAGCAACTCCTCGGAGTCGGTGATCTTCCGCGCCGTGCCGTGTATCACCGCACTGGCGTAGTTCATCGAGTGGTGGAAGGCCGAGCGGGCATAGACCACCCCATCCAGCCGGGTGACTGTGACGCAGACCGGCGCTCCCCGCGAGGCGGCCAGCAGGCTCCCAGCTCCAGTGGAACCGTGCAGGTAGAGCGTGTCTCCGTCGTGCCCGTACCCGGTGGGTAGCACCACCGGGGCGCCGTCGAGCACCAGCCCGAGATGGCAGCCAGGGCCGAGTCAAGCAGGGCGTACAAGTCGGCGCGGTGCGCTGCAGGTCGGAGACCAGCTGCCGTCCACCCGGGCGCTGGCCGTCAGCTGGGCGTCAGCCGCACTGTCATACGCCGCGGCGTATGACGTGCTGCACGCCGAGGGATGGATCGGTGCGCGGCGGGGCGCGGGTACTTATGTGACCGCGGCACCGGGCAGGCCGGCGCCGCTGCACGCCGTCCAGCAGCAGGCTCACGAGCCGGGGCCGGAGCGGGGGACCGACTTGCGGCCCGGCACCCCGTGGTCGGCGGGCTTGCGCCCCGCGGACTGGCGGCGCGCCTGGCGGGCCGCGGCCGATGCCGAGGTGCTCACCCACCCCATGGAGGCAGGCCTGCCGGAGTTCCGGGCCGCGGTGGTCGAGCATCTGCTGCGCCACCGCGGGTTGGTGGTGACGCCCGACTCAGTGCTGGCCACCGCGGGTACCACCGCTGCGGTCGGGGAGTTGGCCGCTGTGCTGCTGCGCCCCGGCGACGTGGTCGCCGTAGAGGAACCGGGATACCCGCGGGCAGTCGGGGTGCTGCGGGCCGCCGGGCTCCGGGTGCAGCCCGCCCGGGTGGACGCCGGCGGGCTGGTGGTCGAAGCGCTGCCCGACCGGGCTCGGGCGGTGTACTGCACTCCGGCGCACCAGTACCCGCTGGGCGCCATCCTGCCCGCGAGCCGCCGTCTCGCGCTGGTGGCCTGGGCCCGCGAGCGGGCTGCCTGGGTGCTGGAGGACGACTACGACGGGGAACTGCGCGACCACGGCGCACCGCTGCCGCTGCTGGCCACCGTGGGGGCCGACGTGGTGGTGCATCTCGGCACCACGAGCAAGATCCTCACACCCACCCTGGGGGTCGGGTGGATGGCCGCACCCGCGGAGGTGACAGCCGCGGTTTGCGCGTACCGGTCCGACACCGGGGTGCGGCCCTCGCCGGCCGCCCAGCTCTGGCCGCGGTGGTGCCACAGTTGACGGCGCTGCTCGCGGCCGTCTCGACGGCACCGCCGGGAGCCCTGGATCGTCGCGAGTAGGGTCTGCCGCCATGACGGATCGCAGGCTGCGCGTCGCCGTCGTTTTCGGTGGCCGCAGCAGCGAGCACGCGATCTCCTGTGTGTCGGCGGCCAGCGTGCTGACCCACCTGGACCAGGAGCGATTCGACGTCATCCCGGTCGGCATAAGCCCCGACGGCGCGTGGGTGCTGGGCACCGGCGAGCCGGCCGAGCTGACGATCCGGGACCGGGAGCTGCCCGCCGTGGACGGTGCTGGCGCGGCGTTGGCGTTGCTCGGTGACCCGACCAGACGGGGACTGGTGCGCCTTGGCGGCGACCGTCCAGGCGAAGCGTTGGCCGGGGTGGACGTGGTGTTCCCCGTGCTGCATGGGGCGTTCGGGGAGGATGGCACCATCCAGGGGTTGCTGGAGCTAGCCGATCTCCCCTATGTGGGTCCGGGGGTGCTGGCCAGTGCCGCCGGAATGGACAAAGAGTTCACCCGCAAGCTGTTGTGCGCCGAAGGTCTGCCGGTCACCGACGCCGTGGTGCTGCGCAGGGATACACCTACCCTGACGTCAGGGCAGCGCGAACGGCTGGGGCTGCCGGTCTTCGTCAAGCCCGCCAGAGCGGGCTCGTCGGTGGGCATCACCAAGGTGGCCGACTGGTCCGGCCTGCCCTCAGCGATCGCCATCGCTCGCGCCCACGATCCCAAGGTGCTCGTCGAGGCTGCGGTGATCGGTCGTGAGGTCGAGTGCGCGGTGCTGGAGTTCCCCGACGGCCGGGTCGAGGCATCGCTGCCCGCGGAGATCCGCCTGGTCGCCGAGGGATCCGCGGGTTGGTACGACTTCGACGCCAAGTATCTGGACAACGCCTGCGAGTTCGACATCCCCGCCAAGCTTGACGACGATGTGACCGCCCAGGTGCGGGCGATGGCTGTGTCTGCGTTCTGTTCGCTGGACTGCCAAGGTCTTGCTCGGGTCGACTTCTTCGTCGGAGCCGACGGTGCCGTGACGGTGAACGAGATCAACACGATGCCCGGCTTCACGCCGATCTCGATGTACCCCCGGATGTGGGCAGTAACCGGCGTGGACTACCCCACCCTGCTGTCTACCTTGATCGACACTGCGATGGCCCGAGGCACCGGGCTGCGCTGATCCGGTCGGATTGCTGATCCGATCGGGTGACCTACGGTGACCCGATCATGAACGACTAGTTGAAGAGGTAGGGCTGCCGCGCGGTGCGCCGGAGTGTCCCTCTCGGGCGAAACCGGGCCATTGTGTCGCGGCGTCCGGCCTGCTGTGTGGTCCTGTCGTCTGGCATGGGAGGCATCGCAATTGTCCCTATCATCAGGAAGCGATGACGACCATGCGTCGGCCAGCGAGCAGAGCGCGACGTTTATGAGCGTGCTGAGCAAACTCTCGCCGAATCAGCGCCGGGATCGCTATCGTGCCCGGCACGCGCAACTGGCCGCCGACGAACCTGGCGATCTCGACGAACCCGCCCGGGACACCGAACCCGCCGAGGACACCGACTCCGCAGGGAAGACCGGACCCATCGAGGTTGGCGACACCGCCGATACAGCTTGGGACGCGACGTCTGGCGCACCCGCAGATATGGTCGAACCAGCACCGGCCGAATCAGTCGGCGCCGAACCTTCCTGCGCCGAACCAGTCGGCGATGCCGCGACGGCCGATACCACCGAATTGGCCGTATTCGTCGACACCACCGAATTCGTCGGGGACCGTGCTATAGGCGAACCGGAGCGCATTGCCGAGGACGCCACCCAACCTCAATCGGTGGAACTTCCCGCGGACGAGGCGATGCCGGGCTGGGAGGCCGAAGAGTGGGTTGAGCCCGAGGACTCCCCATCCATCGTCCGCCCGTACGCCTGGACCCGGGGTCGCACCCGGCCAGTGCAGGATCTCGCCCTCGAAATGCTGGTGTCCACCAGCAAGGAGGGCCGGAACGTCGCCGAGCTCCACTCCGCGGAGCACACAGCCATCGCGGCACTATGCGCGGATGTCCGCTCGGTGGCCGAGGTGGCGGCCTTGCTCGCACTGCCGTTGGGGGTGGCCCGGGTGCTGCTCGCCGACATGATCGACACTGGTTTGGTGTACGCGCACTACAACCCGATGGAGCCCGGGAGCCTACCCGGCCTGGCGTTGATGGAGCGGGTCCTGGCCGGGTTGAACCAGCTCTAGCAGCGACGAGCGACGACGCTGGGTCGCAGCCATCGGGTGATCAGCGAGGGATGTCGACGTCACGCTGCGGCAGCGTCGCTGCGATGATGTCGGCGACCTGCTGCAGTGGCCCGCTGCCGGTCACCGGGGGTAGGGCCACCAGAACGTAGACGGGCCGGTCCACCGCGACCCAGGCGCTTGTGCCGAGGTTGGGGATCTCGAGGAACTGCACTCCGGAGACGGCCAGCAGTCGCGAGGTTGCCGTGAGTTCGGCGGGCCGGTTGAGACCGCAACGCAGCACCACCGGCGGCTCGCCCCAGCCGGCCGCACCCGCAGGGGCCGGGGCGGCCAGCTGTCGGCGTTGGAGGTCGCCTTGCTCGCCGCCGTCTAGTTTCGCGGGCAGGGCGGCGAGCAACCGCATGCAGTCAGCAGAGCCGGCCGAGGGGGCGACGACGCCAGCTAGACCTAGCGGACCGGGAGCCTGGCTCCGCGCCACCGCGGCGGCGATCACCACCCCGACCACGAGTGCCACCGGCAGGGCCACGGCAATTCCAAGCAGCCAGCGCGACGGGCCGCTGGCCGACCGCGTAACCCCCGCCACTGTCAGGACAGATGCACGACGGGGCAGGTCAGCGTGCGGGTGATGCCATCCACGATCTGCACCTTGGCCACCACGAGCTGGCCCAACTGGTCCATGTCAGCGGCCTCGGCGCGCACGATCACGTCATAGGGGCCGGTGACGTCCTCCGCGCTCGCGACGCCGGGCAGGCCCGCCACTGCCTTAGCCACGGCGGCCGCCTTGCCGACTTCGGTCTGGATAAGGATGTATGCCTGAACCACGGCGTGCCCCTTCGTCTTGGCGGCTCGGTCACGGTAGGAACGAAACTTACCCTGGCATGGATCCCCGGATAGCCCGACTGAATCTCCGGATAGGAGTGTGGCCGTGTGTCCTGCCGGTGATGCCGAACCGCCCGCACCGTTGTCCGAGCCGCGCTCAGTGACCGAATTGGGCGAATTAGGACTGATCGCCCGGGTTATTGCGGGCCGGGAGCTGCCACCGGGCACGTTGCTCGGCCCCGGGGACGACGCCGCCGTGCTTGCCGCCCCGGATGGCCGGGTGGCCGTGACCACCGACGTGCTCGTCGAGGGGATGCATTTCCGGCTGGACTGGTCCACACCGCACCAGGTCGGGCGCAAGGCAGTGGCCGCCAGCCTGGCCGACGTGGCGGCGATGGGCGCGGTGCCCACCGGGCTCCTTGTCGGCCTGGCTTGCCCCGGGGATACGCCGGTGTCCACTGTGGATGGGCTAGCCAACGGGATGTGGGAGGAGGCTGAGCAGGCCGGCACGGGAATCGTCGGTGGCGATGTGGTCAGCTCAGCCCAGCTCGTCCTCTCCGTAACGGCGCTGGGCGACCTGCAGGGCAGGGCGCCAATCACCAGGTCCGGTGCCCGGCGGGGCGACGTGCTCGGACTGTGCGGAAGGGTGGGCTGGGCAGCGGCCGGTCTCGCCGTGCTCCGCCGGGGATTCCGAAATCCGCTGGCGGTGGTGGGCGCGCACCGGGTGCCGGAGCCCCCCTACGACGCCGGACCGCAGGCCGCCGCAGCTGGAGCCACCGCGATGATCGACATCTCGGACGGCTTGCTCGCCGACGCCAAGCACCTCGCCGATGCCTCGGGTGTCGGGATCGACATCGACTCGGCGGCGGTGCCGGTAGCCCGCAGACTCCTTGACGTAGCCTCGGCGCTGGGCGCCGACCCGCTGCGTTGGGTGCTGACCGGGGGAGAGGACCACGCGCTGCTCGCGAGCTTCCCCGCCGGGGTCGCGCTGCCCGCCGGGTGGACGGCGATCGGCACGATCAGGGAGGGCCGCGCCGTGACCGTCGACGGCCAGCCCTACGACGGCCCGGCAGGCTGGGCCCATTTCACCTCGTGAGTGCCAAACAGTGTTATGGCACTTCTTGCCACTCACGAGCGGGCCGCTAGGCTGCCCCCCGTGCCTGCGGCTGTGGAGGAGATCGTGGAGACCGGCTGGGCCGGTGCGCTGGCCCCGGTGGCTGACCAGATCAGCGCCGCCGGAGGGTTCCTCCGGGCTGAGATCGCCGCCGGGCGGCGCTACCTGCCATCGGGAGCCAACATCTTGCGGGCCTTCACCCAGCCCTTCGACGAGGTGCGGGTGCTCATCGTCGGCCAGGACCCCTACCCCACGCCGGGCCACGCGGTGGGGCTGTCGTTCTCGGTCGAGCCGGATGTGCGGCCGGTGCCGCGCAGCCTGGCCAACATCTTCCGGGAGTACAGCGACGACCTCGGGCTGCCCACCCCGTCCAGCGGGGATCTCAGCCCCTGGGCCAGGCACGGCGTGCTGCTACTCAACAGGGTGCTCACGGTGGAGCCCGGTCGCCCGGGCTCACACCGCGGCAAGGGCTGGGAGGAGGTCACGGCGCAGGCAATCCGCGCGCTGGTGGCGCGCCCGGCGCAGCCGCTGGTGGCGATCCTGTGGGGCCGGGACGCACGGACGTTGCGTCCGATGCTCGACGACGTCCCGTGCATCGAGTCCGCCCACCCATCACCGATGTCCGCCGACCGGGGGTTCTTCGGCTCGCGTCCCTTCACCCGAGCCAACACCCTGCTCACAGAACTAGGAGCCGACCCGGTCGACTGGACCCTGCCGTAGCCCAAGAACCGCCATCCGGAGCCGGATGGCGGTCAGGGGACCAATTCGGCTCCGAACGACGGGGTTAGGGCTCGCGAAACAATTACTTCTGTTCGCTCGGGCGTGTCGTGTGTTGGCTGGTTCTGGCCGCAATCGTGTAGTTCCAGTCCCCGTGGAACTCGTGCCGGTTCAGGTGAGCTGCTTCGAACTCCTTCATCTCCTTGTCCG